>NC_015164.1:0-326875 GCF_000190575.1 Phocaeicola salanitronis DSM 18170
AAAAACAAGAGAAAAAGCATTTGTTTTTATAGAAATTGATTCCGAAATTTGCTTTCCGAAAAAAGTATTGCTTAAAAATAAAAACTGAAATATGATTGAAAACAATCAGGCTATTGTATTATGGAAGCGTTGTCTGGCTTTCATTAAGGATAACGTGAATACGACAGCCTTTACTACATGGTTCGAGCCTATTGTCCCTATTAAATACGAAGGGAAGGCATTGACTATAGGGGTTCCGAGTCCTTTCTTTTACGAATATCTGGAAGAAAAGTACGTGGATCTCTTGCGGACCGCCCTATATAAAGAAATAGGTGAGGGTACGGAGTTGATGTATTCTATCGTAACTGATAATACCAACCACATAGACATCGAGATGAAAGGGACGGAGCGGTCGGTTGCTTTGCCCGAGGCAAAACCCGTCTATAATGGGAACAAAGCGCCAACCTTGTTGCAGGCGCCGGTAGTGCAGGATTTAGACCCGCATTTGAACCCGAACTATAATTTCGAAAACTTTATTAAGGGGACCAGTAACGAATTTTCGTTGACTGTGGCTGAGACTGTAGCTCAAAATCCTGCCCGTACTTTCAATCCGTTGTTTTTGTACGGACCATCGGGGGTAGGGAAGACCCATTTGATTAATGCTATCGGCACACGCATTAAGGAGCTGTATCCTGAAAAACGGGTGCTTTACATTTCGGCGCATTTGTTTCAGGTTCAATATACAGATTCAATACGGACTAATCATTTCAATGACTTTATTACTTTTTATCAGCAGATTGATGTCTTGATTATTGATGATATTCAGGAGTTTGCCGGTGTGACAAAAACCCAGAATACTTTTTTCCATATCTTCAATCATTTGCATCAGAATGGTAAACAGCTGATTTTGACTTCTGACCGTGCTCCGGTGATGTTGCAAGGGATAGAAGACCGTTTGTTGACCCGTTTCAAATGGGGGCTGATTGCTGAGCTGGAACGGCCCGATATTGATTTGCGTAAGAATATTTTGCGTAGTAAGATACGCCGGGACGGCTTGAATATTCCGGATGCTGTTATTAATTACATTGCCGAGAATGTAAATGAGAGTGTGCGCGAGTTGGAGGGTATTGTCAACTCTTTGCTGGTTTATTCCATTCAGCTGAAGCGTGAAATTAATTTGGATTTGGCACAGCATATTGTTCAGAAGGCGGTCCGTTGCTCCGAAATCAAACCGCTTACTGTTAATGATATCATTGAAAAGGTATGTAGCCATTACCAGCTCGATGTCTCGGTTATTCATACCAAGACTCGGAAACGCGAAGTGGTTCAGGTGCGTCAGATAGCCATGTATCTGGCTAAAAAACATACCGATGTGTCTTCCGGGAAAATTGGTCAGCTGATTGGCAATAAAGACCATGCCACGGTCTTGCATGCATGTAAAATTGTCAAGGACCAAGTGGAAGTGGACAAGGCTTTCAGGCAGGAATTGGAAAAGATTGAAGCTAGTTTGCACCAAGGATGAGTTTTTTACGAATATTTTAGTCTGAAAAAATTGCATATTTCCAAAGAAAAGCTTACTTTTGCACTCGCAATTGAGAAAAGGGGTTCCGTAGCTCAGCTGGATAGAGCAACGCCCTTCTAAGGCGTGGGTCGAGCGTTCGAATCGCTCCGGAATCACGAAGAGGGATACTTAGATACTGATATTACAGTATAAAGTATTCCTCTTTTGTTTTTGAGGATTTGAAGCTTGTTTTAAATTTTCCAATAAAGTAAGAGCCTGTTTAAATTTTCCAATAAAGTAATATTCTATCAGGTTCTTTTTCGTTTGTTTCCGGTCTGTTTTCCCGATTTTATTCGTCAGATAGCCCGCTATTCTCCTCATAAAATCAGAAAAACATCCTTGAAAGCAATTCGCAAAATAAGTTTGGGTAAAATTTAAACAGGCTCTTAAGGAAGTTAAAAGATTCTCTATGCTATATGCGCGGGCATCGGTCAGGAGGGTGTCGTATGAAATATAATAATGGTTAATGCTACATAAAAGACGGTTTATTTATGGGTTTTCGGAGGGTTTGATTTGTAAGAAACGGGAAAATGGTGTAATTTCGCTTCCGTTTTCGGTTTAGAATAAAGCGTATAAGATTTTGAAGATGGTGAAACAATTACTCCTTATTATATTAATAGGGTTTTCCAGTATCTTGAAGATGTCTGCCCAAATTTATGGGGTAGTCGTTGATGCGGGTACGGGTGAGCCTATTCCTTATTTGAATGTGTATTATGACGGGAAAGGAGTAGGTACCGTTACCAATATGGACGGGAAATACAAGATTTCTTATCATGCGGGATGGACAAAGCTGACTTTCTCTATGGTAGGGTATGAAACACAAGAGATTATCGTTTCGGCAAAGACGGGCGAACTGAATGTAAGCATGAGGGAGGTGGATCAAGTGCTGGACGAGGTAATCATACGCCCCAAGAAGGAAAAATATTCGCGCAAGAACAATCCGGCGGTGGAGATGATACGGAAAGTCATCGCATCAAAACGGAGGACAGACCTGAAACAGAAAGATTTTTATAGTTATAATAAATACCAGAAAATTACATTTGCCAAGAATAATATTACAGCCGATACTTTAGAGCAATCATGGCTGTTTAAGAAGTATCCTTTTTTCCGTGACCAGGTAGAAGAGTGCGATGTGACCGGAAAGCATATTCTTCCGCTTTCGGTAGATGAAACGGTATCCGAGCAAGTTTACCGGAAAGAGCCGCATTCGGAGAAAACGTATATCCGCGGAATGAACTCTTCGGGCGTGAATGAGCTGTTCAGCACAGGAGAGATGCTTTCTACGGTGTTGAAGGATGTGTTTCAGGATATCGATATTTATCAGGACCGCTTTCGCTTTTTGCAATATCCGTTTGACAGTCCTATATCGGAGGCTGGAATCCGTTTCTATAAATTCTATATCATGGATACCATTTATGTGGAACGGGACAAGTGTTTCCGCTTGTCGTTCGTGCCTAATAATTCGCAGGATTTCGGCTTTACGGGAAGTTTGTATATTCTGGCGGACTCTACCTATCGGGTAAAGCAGTGCCGGCTGAATCTTCCGAAGAAAACGGATATCAATTTTGTCGATAACATGATTATTGACCAAAAGTTCGGGGAGTTGTCTACAGGTGAATGGACATTGATGGAAGACGATATGCTGTGCGAGATGTCATACCTGCAGAAATTGCTAGGCTCTTTTCTGGTAAGGCGCACAACCCGGTATTTTGATTTTAACTTTGAGCCTTTGCCCGATGCCTTGTTTGATAAGAAAGGAAAGGAAATAAAGGATGTAAACGCAATGATGCGTGATAAGGAATTCTGGAGCAAGTACCGGCAAGAAGACTTAACCCAGTCGGAGAGCCGTATGGGGAATTTTGTGGATGATTTGGCAAAGATTAAGGGATTCAAGTACATCATGTTTGTGCTGAAGGCTTTTATCGAGAACTTTGTGGAGACCAGTACGCCGGACAGTAAGGTAGACATCGGGCCGATTAACACCATGATATCTTCGAATTATATTGACGGGTTGCGCTTGCGCGCTTCGGCGCAAACGACCGCCAATTTGCATCCGAACCTGTTCCTGAAAGGTTATTATGCTTATGGCTTCAAAGACCATCGGTCGAAATACATGGGTGAGGTGGAATATTCGTTTGACAAGAAAGAGTATCTGCCTCGTGAATTTCCGAAACATTCGTTGACATTCACTTATCAGTATGACAACATGCTGCCTTCGGATAAGTTTGTAAATACAGATAAAGACAATGTGTTTACCTCATTCAAAGTATGTACGGTAGACCAGTACAACTACGAGCGCAAGGCAACCATTAAGTATGAGCGTGAACGGGAATTCGGGTTCAAGACTACGGCTACTTTGCGGTATGCCAATTATGAGCCTTGCGGGAAGTTGTTTTACCGGACCATGGCAGGCGAATCCCAGTTGCAGTCTGCCTTGGAAAGCGGTGCCTTGTCGGGTATCGATTGGGTGCGTTCTCCGTTTAATACGCATGACATTACGGTGGCAGAAGCTTCGTTGGCATTCCGTTATGCTCCCGGTGAGACTTTTGTCAATACCAAGCAGCGCCGTATCCCTGTCAACTTGGATGCTCCGGTGTTTACCCTTCAGCATACGCTGGCATTGAAAGGGGTGTTGGGAGGAGATTATACATACAATGTGACCGAGGTCAGCGCGTACAAGCGTTTTTGGTTAAGCTCTTGGGGGAATATTGATGCGCATTTAAAAGGAGGCATCCAATGGAATAAAGTTCCTTTCCCTTTGCTGATTATGCCGGCCGCCAACTTATCGTATATCCTCGAAGACGAAACTTTCAACTTGATTAATAATATGGAGTTCCTGAACGACCGCTATGCTTCTCTTGAGTTGTCGTGGAATATGCAGGGCAAGTTGTTCAACCGGATTCCTTTGTTGAAGGAACTGAAATGGCGTGAGTTCTTCGGGGTAAAATGCCTGTGGGGGAAATTGACGGACAAGAACAATCCGTTTTTGGAACAGAATCGGAATGACGATGTACTGATGATGTTTCCGGGGCATTATAATGCGAACGGAGGCTATGATTATTCCAGCTATGTAATGGATCCTCATAAGCCGTACGTAGAGATTACGGTCGGCATCCATAACATCTTCAAGTTATTTCATGTGGAATACGTACGCCGGTTGACTTATAATGATTTGCCTACTGCGAACGAGTGGGGCATCCGCTTTATGATACGGACAGGATTCTAATAAAAAACGGGCAAAGTTGTTTGGATTCTAAGTTTTTTGTATTTTTGTCCTATCAGAATATTTCGAAATATGAATAAGACAGAGATTCAGAATGTGAAGTTGCGGTTTGGCATTATCGGAAATACCGAGGGGCTGAACCGTGCCATTGATATAGCCATGCAGGTCGCGCCTACAGACTTGTCGGTTTTGGTGACAGGCGAGAGCGGTGTGGGAAAAGAAAGTTTTCCTCAGATTATCCATCAGTTCAGCCGGCGGAAGCATGGACCGTATATTGCAGTGAATTGCGGTGCTATACCGGAAGGGACGATTGATTCCGAATTGTTCGGGCACGAAAAAGGAGCCTTTACCGGAGCCATCAGTGACCGGAACGGTTATTTTGCCGAAGCGGACGGAGGAACCATTTTCTTGGACGAAGTAGGAGAATTGCCTTTATCTACGCAAGCGCGTCTGTTGCGTGTATTGGAATCCGGAGAATATATAAAGGTAGGTTCATCGAAAGTGCAAAAGACCAATGTCCGTATTGTGGCTGCTACCAATGTGGACTTTTCGACGGCTATTGCTGACGGGCGTTTCCGCGAGGATTTGTATTACCGTCTGAATACGGTCCCTATCAAAGTATTGCCATTGCGCGAACGTCCGGATGATATTGTGCTGCTGTTCCGGAAATTCGCGTCAGATTTCGGCGAGAAATACCACATGCCGGCAATTCAATTGACCGAAGAGGCAAAACAGATGTTGGTGCATTATCCGTGGCCCGGAAATATCCGTCAGTTGAAAAACATTACGGAGCAGATTTCCATTTTGGAGACAAACCGTGACATTACTCCAGATATATTGCAGAACTATCTGCCTCCTCAGCCTGAATCCCGTTTGCCGGCACTGTTCGGCATGCGTCCGTCGGGCGACAAGAAAAGCTTTGAAAGCGAAAGGGAGATTTTATATCAGGTCTTGTTTGATATGCGCCGGGATGTGACGGAATTGAAGAAACTGGTTCATGATATTATGGCAGAGCGGTCGGGAACTCCGGTCAGTCATCCTTCGGATACAACGGTGCATTACTTGCAAAATATGGTGAATGTAGTTCCGGAATCTCCGGTAGTGGTTAATCCGGTGTCTGCGGTTAGTGCTCCTCCGGTACATGCCGCTTCTGTTGAAGAACCGGAAGTGCAGGAACCGGAAGAATATGTAGAAGAAAACTTGTCTTTGGACGAAGTGGAGAGGAATATGATTCGCAAAGCATTGGAACGTCATCATGGAAAGCGGAAAAATGCGGCTATTGATTTAAAGATATCTGAGCGTACGCTTTATCGAAAAATAAAAGAATATGGGCTTGAATAAGAAGTATTGTAAATTTATCAGTTTGTGTGCAGGTTTTGCGTGTGTGTTGGCGGCGTGTTCTATTTCATATAAATTTAATGGAGCGTCTATTAACTATGATAAGGTAAAGACCATTTCATTTGAGAATTTCCCGAACCGTTCGGCTGCTTTCGTGTGGGGCCCGATGGAGTCGATGTTCAATACTGCGTTGCAGGATATTTATATGCGGCAGACCCGTTTGAAACAAACTCGTCAGGGAGGAGACTTGGAACTGTCGGGTGAAATTACGAACTATGACGCATATAATAAAGGTGTAGGATCGGACGGTTATTCTACCATGGCAGAATTAAGAATGACGGTCAATGTGCGTTTTGTAAACAATACGAACCATGCGGAAGATTTCGAGCAGCAGTTTTCCGCGAGCCGTGAGTATGACGCCAGCCAGCAGCTTTCTTCGGTGCAGGAAGGGTTGGTCGATGAAATGATTGATGAAATCGTGGACCAAATTTTTAACGCGACCGTTGCAAATTGGTAATTGGGAATATGCAATGATAAAGTGTGTGTGCGGAATTAATTGATATTTCACCACAGAGGAAGCAGGGCATCACAGAGGAAAATTAAAAACTTTGTGTCCCTCTGTGCCCTCCGTGGTGAATCTTTGTTAGATAGATTAATTATGAGCAGTTACTTACAACAACGTTTACAACAATGGATTCAGTATCCTGAAGAATTATCGGCAGACAGCTTGTGCGACTTGCGGGAGTTGTTGGCGCGTTATCCTTATTTTCAGACTGCTCGTTTGCTTTACCTGAAGAATTTGTATGTGCTGGGTGATGCGTCTTTTAAATCGGAACTGCAGAAAAGTGCGCTTTACATCGCCGATTTGAGTGTGCTTTTTTATTTCATTGAAAGTGGACGCTTGGCAGTCGGCAAGCATCGTGAAGAGCAGCGGGAAGAAGCGGAGAAGGCAGGCGGTCCGGACAGGACGTTGGATTTGATAGACCGTTTCTTGTCGGAGCTGCCGGAACAATTGGGAGACGATTTGCCTTTACCTCTTGAAACGAATGTGGATTATGTATCTGTTTTGATGCGCGAAGAAGCAGAACTGGAAAAAACGGCTCCATTGAAAGGGCAGGAACTGATAGACCGGTTTATCGAACATTCGCACGAAGGGGGAGAAGAATGTTTGCAGGGCGGAGAGGAAAATACAGAAGATGTGGAGGAACAATCGGAAGCGTTAGAAGAACCGGACTCTGATGAGCAGTATTTCACTGAAACTTTGGCTAAAATTTATGTCAAGCAGCACCGTTATGAGAAGGCTCTTGAAATTATTAAAAAATTAAATTTGAAATATCCAAAAAAAAATGCTTACTTTGCAGACCAAATAAGATTTTTGGAAAAACTGATTATTAACGCTAAATCAAAATAAGGAAAAATGTTTTATTATTTATTAGTTGGATTGATTGTGTTGGCATCTGTATTGATGTGTTTTGTTGTATTGATACAGAATTCAAAAGGAGGCGGGCTTGCTTCCAGTTTTGCCGCTTCAAATCAGATTATGGGTGTGCGTAAGACTACCGATTTCATAGAGAAACTTACATGGGGATTGGCTGTGTTCATGGTAGTAGTCAGTATCGCTGCAGCTTACGTGATTCCGAGTGCAGTAGAAGGTTCTTCAGTGATTATGGATCAGGCTGTAGAAGAACAGAAGACGAATCCGCTGAATGCTCCGGAAGGCTTTGCCGCTCCCCAGCAGAATGCGGCTGAACAGGAAACGGTTCCTGCGGCAAGTGATTCGGCTGCCCGCTAAGAGTTATTTCTAAAGTCTTTAAGAGAGGCTTTTTGATAGAATGCATAAGAGGATGTGTCAGTTTTGGCATATCCTCTTATTTTTTCAGTTGCTTTCCAAGGTACACGCAACTATCAGCATCGGGCTACGCATATATGTCCGGGGGGGGAAATGCACATAAATGAGTATGCCCTCGGAAAGAGTTACGGCGTTACAATTGTAACGGGTAGCTGTCTTTTCCTGATGGCACAGGCACCTGTACTGAAAAGGTACTCTCTATCTTAATTTTTCTTAATGCATGCAGTATTCGGCTTTTTTCTTTCTTTATTAATTGAAACGATAAAAAGAAACGCTTATGAAAAAGATAATGAAATGCGGATTATGGGTCTGTGCTTTGGTATTGGGTCTGTTTCAGGCTTCGTGTGATGACGGAGACGGGTATTCAATCGGTGATATAGCATACGATTGGGTGACGGTGCATGTACAGAGCGACGGTGTGTATACATTTACAGGAGATACTTGGGGAACGATGTTTCCTGCGGCATCGGTTGTTTGGGGATACCGTTTGTCCGAAGGTACCCGTGGCTTATTGGTCTTCAATCCGTTGTATGATAACTATTATGGATACGATGTGGGCATCAAGCCGCAGCAGCTTCGTCCCTTCCTGACCAAGACCGTTGAAGAGCTGACTGACGCCAATGAAGCGGAGTTTGCCAACCATCCGGCGTATGTGCTTGATGCATGGGTAGCCGGAGGCTATATGAATATGCTGTTTAAAATGAAGTTGCCTATAGACA
Organism: Phocaeicola salanitronis DSM 18170; assembly: GCF_000190575.1. Lineage (NCBI taxonomy): Bacteria > Pseudomonadati > Bacteroidota > Bacteroidia > Bacteroidales > Bacteroidaceae > Phocaeicola > Phocaeicola salanitronis. Next base: position 8,670 of record NC_015164.1, read on the forward strand.
AAAAGCACCGTGTCAGTTTGGTGAAACGGGCGGATGAACCGGCAATCGGAGAGGACGGTTATATTCATTTGGAGTACCGGTATAATACCTATGGTGATACGACTGATGTATTCAATCCGTATGAAGAGGTGGTTTGTTATAACTTGAATACATTGCCTTTGGATGAAGCTGACGGCATCAAGATGAAAGTCAATTCAGCTATTTACGGAGAACAGACATGGGTGTTCGAAAATATGGAACAGCCAGTGCCTGAAGAGGCGAAAGACATAAGTATGTCATCAGAAGAAAGCGATATCGAATAAGGGCGAGGTTGTTGTTTGTTTTGCGCAGATAAATGTGTTTTGCACATTTGTCTGCGTTTTTATTTGTCGTTTTCTGCAGAAAGTCTATTTTTGTAAAAAAGAAGATGGCTTATGAAAATACTGATAGTAGAAGATGATCAAGACTTGCGGGAAATAACGACCCGTTCATTAGAGAAGGAGCGTTATGTGGTTTCGCAAGCTCCCGATTACCGGACCGCTTTGTTGAAAATAGAAGATTATGATTACGATTGCATACTGTTGGACATTATGCTTCCTGACGGAAACGGGCTGGACTTGTTGAAAGAACTTCAAGCCTTGGGCAAGCGTACCAATGTGATTATCTTGTCGGCGAAAGATTCTATAGAAGATAAGGTCGTTGGATTGGATTTGGGCGCGGATGACTATTTGCCGAAACCGTTTCATCTGGCAGAGCTGCATGCACGGCTGAAAAGCTTGTTCCGGCGGAGCCAGCGGGAGGGCGAGCACAAGATGCAAGTGGGTAACATTGAGGTCTATCCCGATCAGTTCCGTGTGATGATAAACGGGAAGCAGGTAGAGCTGAACCGGAAAGAATATGATATCCTGTATTATTTCATGTCGCGTCCGGGGAGGCTGGTTAATAAAAACACGCTTGCTGAATCGGTGTGGGGTGACCATATCGACCAGGTGGATAATTTTGACTTCATATATGCGCAAATCAAGAATTTAAGGAAGCGCCTGAAAGATGCGGGAGCTACGCCTGAGTTGAAATCGGTGTACGGTTTCGGATATAAATTTGTGGTCGAATGAAACTGTTTCATCTGGTATTATGGCGTTTGTCATTGGCTTTGGTTGTTGTCTTTACTGTGTGGGCAGGGCTTTTCTATATGGCTATTATAGAAGAAGTGAACGATGAAGTCGATGATTCGCTCGAAGATTACTCCGAGCAGCTCATTGTGCGTTCCTTGCTGGGAGAGAAAATGCCTGATACGAGTAATGGCTCGAATAACCAGTATTACTTGTATGAGGTGAGCAAGGAGTATGCGGCGGCGTATCCCCAAATTACTTACCGGGATGAGATGGTGTATATTACCGAGAAAAGAGAGGAAGAGCCTGCACGGGTGCTGATTACGATTTTCCGTGCGTCCAACGACCGTTATATGGAGTTGGTTGTATATACTCCGACGATAGAGAAAATGGATTTGCAACGTGCCATATTGGGTTGGATTGTATTTTTGTATGTCTTGCTTTTATTGGTCATATTATTGATTACGGCATGGGTGTACCGGCGTAACATGAAGCCTTTATACCGTTTGTTGGGGTGGCTGGACCGTTATCAGTTGGGACATCCGAACGAGCCGTTGGATAATCAGACTAAAATTACGGAATTCCACCATCTGAACGAGACGGTTTCGGAATTTGCGGAGCGGAATGAAAAGCTTTTCGAGCAGCAAAAGCAGTTTATCGGAAATGCCTCGCACGAAATGCAGACACCGTTGGCGATATGCCGCAACCGGCTGGAGATGTTGATGGAGGATGAAAGCTTGTCCGAACGGCAGTTGGGAGAATTGATAAAAACCCATCGTACACTTGAAAACCTGACTCGCATGAACCGTTCGTTGTTGCTCTTGTGCAAGATAGAGAACGGACAATACATGGACAGGCATCAGGTTTGCCTGAATGAATTGCTGAAGCATTACGTGGATGATTATCGGGAAGTATATGCCTATCGGAAGATTCGGGTGGAAATGGAACTGAAGGAATCGTTTTGTGTGGAAATGAACGATTCGCTGGCTACGGTTCTGGTCACAAACCTGCTGAAAAACGCTTTTGTGCATAATGTGGACGGAGGGGTTATCCGAATTGAAACCAGCAGGCAGGCTTTTGTAATCCGGAATACGGGTAGTGAGGCATTGGACGGCAAACGCATTTTCGAACGTTTCTATCAAGGAAAGAAGAAAGAAGGTTCTACCGGACTGGGGTTGGCTTTGGCGGACACCATTTGTAAGATGAGCCAATTGCAAATCCGTTATTTTTATGAAAAAGACTTGCATTGCTTCGAAATTTCAAAATCTTTTCAGAATCCCTCTTCATCTTTGTGATAGGCTCAGAGAAAAATAGTATTAACTTGTAAAAACGGATGGTATATGAAAAAATGGATTTTGATGTTGATTTGTGTGTTGGGAGTGCAGTCAATGGCGTGGGCGGATAATGACAAGCCGATTCAAATCGGACAGTTGCCTACGAAAGCGCAGACCTTTATTACAACGTATTTCAAGGAGCATAAAGTGGCATTGGCAAAGATGGAGTCCGGATTGTTCTATAAATCGTATGATGTGATTTTTACGAATGGCGAGAAATTGGAGTTCGATAAGTCGGGCGATTGGACGGAAATCCAATGTAAGGCTTCCGAAGTGCCTGTGCAGGCGATACCGGCGGAGATTCGTTCGTATGTGACTTCTACGTATCCCGATGCCAAAATCTTGCAAATCGAACGTGACGGGAAGGAGTATGAAATCAAACTTTCCAATCATTGGGAGATTACGTTTGATTATAAGTTCCGGGTAATTGACATTGATGATTGAAAACACGGCAGCCCGTGTAAACTTAAATGACCGCACGTTTTTATTAATTCGTGCGGTCATTTAAGTTTACACGGGCTGCCGTGTTTTATGAGTTCATGCTCATCAGGAATTCATCGTTGTCTTTCGTTTTTTCCAGATGTTCTTTTACCGAATTCATGGCTTCTATCGGATTCATGTCTGCCAAAAACTTGCGTAAAATCCACATGCGGTCGAGTGTGGTTTTATCAAGCAGCAGGTCGTCGCGGCGCGTGCTGGAAGCCGTAAGGTTTACTGCAGGGAAGATGCGTTTGTTGCTCAGGTTCCGGTCGAGCTGCAATTCCATATTACCTGTACCCTTGAATTCTTCAAAGATTACTTCATCCATTTTTGAGCCGGTATCTATCAATGCTGTAGCGATAATGGTCAGTGAACCTCCTCCTTCTATATTACGTGCGGCACCGAAGAAACGTTTGGGCTTGTGCAGTGCATTGGCGTCTACACCACCCGACAATACTTTGCCCGATGCAGGTGAAACCGTGTTGTATGCACGGGCCAAACGGGTGATGGAGTCAAGGAAGATGACGACATCGTGTCCGCATTCTACCATGCGTTTGGCTTTTTCCAATACAATTCCCGCAATCTTTACGTGACGTTCTGCCGGTTCATCGAAAGTAGAGGCTATGACTTCTGCGTTGACACTGCGTGACATGTCGGTTACTTCTTCCGGACGTTCATCGATAAGCAACATAATCATGTACACTTCCGGATGGTTGGCAGCTATGGCATTGGCAATGTCTTTCATCAAGATTGTTTTACCGGTTTTGGGTTGTGCTACAATTAATGCACGCTGTCCCTTGCCTATAGGAGCGAACAAGTCTACGATGCGTACGGAGAGGTTGTCGTCATATCCTTTGCAAAGTTTGAATTTCTCGTCAGGGAAGAGGGGTGTCAGATGATCGAACGGAACACGGTCGCGTACCAATTCAGGCGGCAGGCCGTTTATCTTTGACACCTTTACCAATGGGAAATATTTTTCGCCTTCTTTAGGCGGTCGGATTGTTCCGTCTACCACGTCTCCGGTTTTTAGTCCGAATAACTTGATTTGTGACTGGGAAACATAAATGTCATCGGGAGATGAAAGATAATTGTAGTCTGAAGAGCGGAGGAATCCGTATCCGTCCGGCATGATTTCCAACACGCCCGAGCCTTTAAGAATGTCATCAAATTCGTAAAGTTTTTCTGCTGGTTTGGCTGTTGCGGCTTCTGGTGCCGCTGCTGTTGCTTGCGGGGTGTCGGCAGACGCTTGTGCGGGTTGGTTGGGTCGTCCGTTAGCTTGGCGGTTATTGTGACGTTGCTGGCGTGATTGATAACGGTTGTTGTTGGATTTGTTGTCTTTGTCAGGAACAATCGGTTGCTCCATTTTTGTCGCTTCAAATTTGCCCAGCAATTCGGTTGGCAATTCAATTTTTTCAGAAGGAAGGTCTTCGATAGCGATAAAGTCATCGCCTTCGTCCATGTTCAATTCTGGTAGTTCAGCATTGTCAGGCATGGCAGGGGAAGCTTCCGTCTGTTCGGGTATTGTGTTCTCTATATCGTTGGAGACTTGCGGTTGTTCTTTTTCTACCGAACTTTTGTTCTTGCTTCCCGGCTTCCTTCCGCGTTTTGGTTTCGGTTTCTCTTCATTTTCTGGAGCAGGAACTGTTTCAGGTTGGTTTTCTGACGTCCCGGTTGCGGCAATCACATTTTCTGTTTTAAATAAAGGTGCCGGTGCGGGTAATGGGGGGGTGCTTGCTTCCAGTTTTTGTGCTTTGTCTTTAGTGGCGGTATATACCTTGTCGCCTTCTTTTTTTACACTGATGCGTGAACGTTTGCGGGGTTGTCCTTCTTTACGTTCTTCATTTGTTTTTCCGGTAGTTGCTTTTTTAGTCGCTCCTACAATAGCTTGTTCGTCTAGAATACGATATACCAGTTCTTCTTTTTGTAAGGTACTGGTTTTTTTCAGACCCAACTCTTTGGCAATCTGTTGCAATTCTGACAAATCTTTGTCGTTCAATTGAATAATGTTATACATAAGTATAGGTTGTAATGAATTGTGTAATATTTGTAAGTGTAAGAGCTTGAATCGTTTATACACACAAACGTTCTTCGGTGCGTATTACACTTGTCAATAATTACGGATTTAAAGATTATTGTTTGATTAGTTTTTGAAGTGAGGTTTACAAAACGTATTGCCTTTTCTCACATATTTGACAGGACAAAAGTACGCATTTTTTTTATATCTTCTATGAATCTCGTTAATTTTTTTTCAAAATGTCCCGCTGATTGCTGGAAAAATGCTAATTTAGCGGTGGATTTTCAAAGTGGGAATTCGATTTATTAATTTAACAGTTGAATACAATGAAGAAAGTGATTTTTACAGAGGAGGCACCTGCTGCTATCGGTCCGTATAGCCAGGCTATTGAAGCGAACGGAATGGTTTTTGTATCGGGACAATTGCCCGTTGATCCTGCTACGGGCGAATTTGCTCCCGGAGGAGTAGCAGAGCAGACCACTCAGTCATTCGAAAATATCAAGAATATTTTGGCAGAGGCTGGCTTGACCACTGCCCATATTGTAAAGACAACGGTTTTCTTGGCTGATATGGCTTTGTTTGCCGATATGAATGCGGTATATGCCAAGTATTTCGACGGAGATTATCCGGCTCGTTCGGCTGTAGCTGTAAAGGCTTTGCCGAAAGGTGCGCTGGTAGAAGTAGAATGCATTGCGGTCCGGTAATTTAAACGATTGTTTATGAACTTTCAACTATCAACGAATAGAACTTATATTTCGCCCGGTTCGTGGTTTGCGTTGACATATCCGTTCGGATGGTGTGAGTCAGAAGACGCTGAAGATAGTTTCTTGTTTTATAATCCGGACAAGTGGGCTGGGAATTTCCGTATTTCTGCTTATCGGGGTGAAAGCCGTGGCTATGCGAAAGAATGCATGGAGGATGAATTGGCACATACCCGTGGAGCAAAGCCGGTTCAGGTAGGAAATTGGAAGTGTGTGTATTGGGCTGAGAGTTTTCAAGAAAACGGGAACTGGTACACGACTCATTTCTGGATTACGGGGCAGGGCGCCGTGTCGGTGGAATGTTCTTTTACAGTGGTTAAAGGAGAAAATATCAAGGTTGCGGAAGAAATTATCGCTTCGCTTCGTGTACGGAGAGATGACGAAAAATCGTGGAAAGCGGTCATACCGGTACGAATACTTGAAATCAATGGAATCAATGAAGCATACGATTGGGCGGTATTAACCATCAAAAAGCAATTGACGAAAGATTTTACCGGATGTGAGGCGGACATCGACCGTATTCAGCAGGTGATGGATAGCGGACGCTTTAAGTCTGAACAGCGTCAGGCATGGGAAAGTTTCGGTATCGCGTTCGGTACGATATTGGTAAATGAAATGGACGGGATGGACTGGGTGACGGTCATTGACGGAAAACAAGAATATCCTGCTTTGCGTTTCGCTGATACCGAAGTAATGGTTTATCCTACAAAGCTTGTGTGGGATGCCGTGCGGAACGGAAAAACCTGTAATTTGAAAGACGAATACTTGCGTATCCGCACTGAAGTAGAGAAAGCGCTTTCTAAATGAAAAATGAAGAATTAAGAATGAAGAATCAACTGACGCATTACACGATTCTTCATTCTTCATTTTTCATTCCTCATTCTTCATTCTTAATTAAAAGTTCTATGGTCTCTTATTTGCAAGTAGAGAATTTGACGAAGTCATTTGGTGACTTGCTTCTGTTTCAGAATATCTCGTTTGGAGTTGCCCAAGGGCAGCGCATCGGGCTGGTAGCGAAAAACGGAAGCGGAAAGACTACCTTATTGAATATATTGGCAGGCAAGGAAGGATATGACGGAGGTCAAATCACTTACCGGCGCGATTTGCGTGTAGGTTATTTGGAACAAAGCCCTGTTTACCCTGAAGAATTGACCGTATTGGAAGCTTGCTTTTCGCATGGAAATGCTGTAGCGGAAGTCATTAAAGAATACGAGCGTTGCATGGCTACGCCGGGCAATCCGGGACTGGACGTGTTACTGGAACAGATGGAACATGAAAAAGCATGGGATTACGAACGTCAGGTGAAACAAATCCTTTCGCAATTGAAAATCCGTGACTTCAACCAGCAAGTCAAACACCTTTCCGGAGGGCAGTTGAAACGTGTCGCTCTTGCCAATGTGTTGATTACCGAGCCGGATTTGCTTATCTTGGACGAGCCGACCAACCATTTGGATTTGGATATGACCGAGTGGCTGGAAGGATACCTGAGCCGTTCTAAGCTCAGTTTGCTGATGGTGACGCACGACCGTTATTTCCTTGACCGTGTATGCGATGAAATCATGGAAATAGATAATTGCCGGCTTTATTCTTATAAAGGCAATTACAGTTATTATTTGGAGAAACGGCAAGAACGCATGGATGCGACCAATGCCGAAATAGCCCGTGCCAATAACTTGTATCGTACCGAATTGGAATGGATGCGCCGGATGCCTCAAGCGCGGGGGCATAAAGCCCGTTATCGGGAAGAAGCGTTCTACGAATTGGAAAAGGTTGCCAAGCAGCGCATGTATGATGCCAACGTGAAGTTGGATGTAAAAGCTTCTTATATCGGCTCGAAGATTTTCGAGGCAGACCATTTGTGCAAGCGTTTCGGCGACCTTACGATATTGGATGATTTTTCGTATATCTTTTCCCGTTACGAAAAAATGGGCATTATCGGCAATAATGGTACCGGTAAGTCCACTTTTATCAAGATTCTGATGGGGTTGGAAAAACCGGATAGCGGAACGCTCGATATCGGCGAAACCGTACGCTTTGGCTATTATTCGCAAGAAGGGCTGAAGTTCGATGAGCAGATGAAGGTGATTGACGTCATCACATCGGTGGCAGAGGTCATTGAAATGGGAAACGGAAAGCGGCTTACTGCTTCTCAGTTTCTGCAACATTTTCTTTTCTCGCCCGAAAAGCAACATAATTATGTGTATAAGTTGAGTGGGGGAGAGCGTCGCCGGCTATATCTGTGTATGGTTCTGATGAAGAACCCTAATTTTCTGGTATTGGACGAGCCGACAAACGACCTTGATATTGTAACCCTGCAAGTGCTGGAAGAATACTTGCAGCATTTTAAGGGGTGTGTAATTGTGGTAAGCCACGACCGCTATTTTATGGATAAGGTGGTCAACCACTTGCTGGTATTCAACGGGCAAGGCGACATTCGTGACTTTCCCGGGAACTATACCGATTACCGTGAATGGAAAGCAGCTAAAGCTGTTCATGAGAAAGAAGCTTCTCCGCAGCCGAAGAGGGAAAAGAAACCTCAGCGTGAGCGTCCCGAAGGCAAACGCCGCATGACATTCAAAGAACGCAAGGAGTTCGAGCAATTGGAGCAAGAGATAGCTGCGCTCGAAGAAGAGAAGAAGTCGATAGAAACAGCGCTTTGCAGTGGTGCGTTAGGGGTTGAAGAATTGACCGAAAAATCGAAACGCCTGCCGGTCTTGAATGAGGAACTCGACGAGAAAACCATGCGTTGGTTGGAATTGAGCGAGATAGAAGGCTGATTGATGAGGTTAAGAGGCATTCAATTTTAACTCCTATTTGGCAGAGAGGATGATCTGATATTGAGTATCGGATTATCCTTTTTTAATTATAGGAGCATTCTCTTCAAATACGTTTGCCAACAGATTAGGGGGGCTGCCTTTAATCTATGTATGGTTGTGGATATAGAAAATCCCCGTAACATCCAAGTGTTACAGGGATTTCCTTATAATATAGTAACTGAAATTACTTGTTCAGAGCCAAAGCCACATTAACGGCGCAAGCTACAGTACATCCTACCATCGGGTTGTTACCGATACCGAGGAAGCCCATCATTTCTACGTGAGCGGGAACTGATGAAGAACCTGCGAACTGAGCGTCTGAGTGCATACGGCCCAATGTGTCGGTCATACCGTAAGAAGCAGGACCTGCAGCCATGTTATCCGGGTGCAGTGTACGACCTGTACCGCCACCTGATGCTACTGAGAAGTAAGGCTTACCGGCAAGCACGCGTTCTTTCTTGTAAGTACCAGCTACCGGGTGTTGGAAGCGGGTCGGGTTGGTAGAGTTACCTGTGATGGATACGTCTACGTTTTCGTGCCACATGATAGCTACACCTTCACGTACGTCGTCAGCACCGTAGCATTTTACTTTTGCACGAGGACCGTCTGAATACGGAGTTTCGTTTACGATGTGCAATTCGCCTGTGAAGTAATCGAACTTAGTCTGAACGTATGTAAAGCCGTTGATACGAGAGATAATCATGGCGGCATCTTTACCCAAACCGTTCAAGATGCAACGCAACGGGTTAGTACGTACTTTGTTTGCCATTTCGGCGATTTTGATAGCACCTTCGGCAGCAGCGAATGATTCGTGACCTGCCAAGAAGGCAAAGCACTGAGTTTCTTCGCGGAGCAGACGGGCTGCCAAGTTTCCGTGGCCCAAACCTACCTTACGGTCATCGGCTACAGAACCCGGAATACAGAACGATTGCAAACCGATACCGATAGCTTCGGCAGCGTCTGCGGCGTTCTTGCAACCTTTCTTCAGTGCGATGGCGCAACCTACAACGTAAGCCCACTTAGCGTTTTCGAAGCAGATACCTTGCGTTTCCTGACAAGTCAGGTATGGGTCGAGGCCTGCTTCTTCACAGATCTTGTTAGCTTCTTCAATGTCTTTGATGCCGTTTTCGTTCAATGCAGCCAAAATCTGCTTCATACGACGGTCTTGACTTTCAAACTGTACTGGTCTAATCATAATCTGTGTCCTCCTATTATTCTTTACGTGGGTCAATATATTTAACTGCGCCTTGTTCGGGTTTGAAGCGTCCGTAAGTGCCTGTAACGGCTTTCAATGCTTCGTTTGCGTCAACACCCTTCTTCACTTGTTCCATGAATTTGCCCATGTGAACGTATTCATAACCGATAACTTGGTTGTCTTTATCCAAAGCCATGCGGGTGATGTAACCTTCGGTCAGTTCGAGGTAACGGGTACCTTTCGCTTTTGTTCCGTACAGTGTACCTACCTGGCTGCGGAGGCCTTTGCCTAAGTCTTCCAAACCTGCACCAATCATCAAACCGCCTTCTGAGAAAGCTGACTGGGTACGGCCGTAAACGATTTGCAGGAACAGTTCACGCATGGCTGTATTGATAGCGTCGCAAACCAAGTCGGTGTTCAAAGCTTCCAGAATAGTCTTGCCCGGCAGGATTTCAGATGCCATAGCAGCTGAGTGAGTCATACCCGAGCAACCGATAGTTTCTACCAGACATTCTTCGATAACGCCTTCCTTAACGTTCAGCGTCAGTTTGCAAGTACCCTGTTGAGGAGCACACCATCCCACACCGTGGGTCAAACCTGAAATGTCTTTGATTTCTTTTGCCTGAATCCATTTCCCTTCTTCAGGAATTGGAGCCGGACCGTGATTGGGTCCTTTTGCGACACAACACATGTGTTCAACTTCGTGTGAATAAGTCATATTCGTTACGTTTTTATTGAGTAATAAAAAATAAGTAGTTTCAATACTTCAGGTTTAAGGGCATTCCCTTAAATCCGCATGCAAAGTTAGTCGTTTTCTTGATTTGTGCAACGGCACACGGCGAACTTTTTGTTACATTTTAATGATATTTTTTACCCTGTCCGCCATTTTGCAATGTCAGCTTGGCAAAATCTTTTTCGTATGTGAAGGGAAAGCTGTATCTTTGCGGCGTGATTTCTATTTATATGTAAATCGAACGCAGAGACGCAAAGACGTGGAGGTTTATTTTTAGAGAAGGCAAAGAACCAGAGGATATTTCTATTGTAAATGAAAAAAAACTTTGCGCTTTTGCGTCTCTGCGTTTAAATGAATAATCAATGGAAGAAGAAAAAAAGATTACAGTAAGCGATGAGGCCTTGCGCCGGGCGGCGGGCGAAGGCATGGACGAGTTCTTGCGGGTATTTACCGACCGCTATCTGGAAGTGACGGGCGGACAGGTCGATGCCGATGCGATGCCTCTGCTTAACGGATGGCAGCATACGCTTTTGGGCTACCGCCTGTTTTGCGAGGAAGTGAACGAAGGCGGCTTCGTGCAGCTCATCCAGAACGGATACGGCCCGTATATTTTCCTCAACCCTTTTGCCAAGGCGATGCGCCTGATGGGGGCAAAGGAATTTTCGAAGCTGGTGTACGAGGCGAAGAAGATATACGACGCGCACCGGGAGGACTTGGAGCAGGAACGCGATGAGGACGAGTTTATGGCGATGTACGAACGGTATGAGGAGTTCGACGACCTCGAAGAGCAGTTCATGGATATGGAAGAGGAGGTGACCGGACAGGTGGCGCGTTATGTAGACGGGCATCTCGAAGATTTCGCCTTGATTGTAAAAGAAGGGGAATAAGCCTCTCCGAAGGTATCTGTTATGCATTTGCAGACACAGATATAATAAAGGAGATGCAGGCATGCGGACACGGGTAAAAACGCATGCGGTTGCGTAAGCCGATGCAACCGCTTGCGTGGGCGGATGCAGCCGCCTGCGTAAGCCAACGCAGGCAGATGCGTTTTCCGTAGTTTCCCAAGTGCGGGCGGAATGCAGGGAATAAGATTTTGTTTGCAAAAGAATGTTAAACCCGATATCCCCGTGCAGTATTTTCAGCATCTTTGCATTCTAACTAAAAATATTAATCAAATTCATTGTAAAATCAATAAAGGAAGAACATGAAAAAATTTAAATTGGGTGTGCTTGCGATGGCACTGGTATCGATGTTAGGGTTTACGTCTTGCTTGGATAGTGGAGAAGTGAGTAATGTGACTGGCATTAATTCTTTTGCAAGAGTTACAAACTATCTGGGACTTTATTCGTTTTCGTTGCCTACAGGGCTTACTTTGACTCCCCTTAATCAGACAGGGCTGGAAAATATAAATAAATATTCTAATTATACGTGGCTGACTGCTACAGCGGATGGAGATACACAAGACTTGGAGAATAGTAAGAATTGGGATATAACGGTATTAGGATATTATTCTGTAAAAGACGGACAAATGGTGGCTCAGTCTCCGGTGGAAGAAAATGCGAATGCACCCGTAAGCGATGTGAATTATAGCTATTTTGGAAATGAAGTTCGTATAATGTTTTTTAACTTGAACGAAATGTTCCTTCCAGTATTTTATCGGATAAGAACTGTTGATAGAGATGATGATGATGAAGTTAATGCTGAATTGGAAGCACATAGTTTTACATTGTATTATAATGCTACAGAAGATTTCCAAAACGGGGCAATGACATTGCATTTGCGTCATTATATTGCAGATTTGCAAGCGGATGATGAATTTATGAGTGATCCGACAATGGGTATTGAGCATTTTGATATATCAGCTCCATTGCAGGCTTATGCTTCAACTATTGGTGGTACTCCTGACCGTATCGTGATTGCATTTGAGCAAAATTCGATTGATGGAAGTTATGATAGCAATAGAGTTTCAGACAATACATTTGAAATTAATTATCAAACGTATGTAGACTATTACAACCAGTATATGGCTAATAACGGATCTGGTTCATCTGAAGAATAATTTATTCTATTTTATTCTAAGTGCATATTATTAAAGCCGGACATCTTTTGTCCGGCTTTATTTTTATATATGTGCGTTTATTCCAATCTTTTTTGTACATTTGCAGTTCGAGTATGAAACAAAAATAAGAGAGTTTTGAATTATAAAGGATTATTTCATCAGATATGGACCCTCTTGTCGGCTCCGGGCAAGGCATGGGACGAGATACGGGAGCGTGGAGGAGCGCACGACATCCAGGCAGGGTTTGTTTACCCGTTGATAGGTCTTTGCGGATTGTCCGAGTTCATCGGCGTGTTTATCGGCAGGGAATTTTCTTCGCTGATGTTTCAAGTGGCATTGACGCGGTGTTGTGCGGTGGCTGTAGCCTTGTTCGGCGGCTTCTTTCTTTCGGCATACGTGCTGGATAAGCTTGCCGTCCATTGGCTGAAAGCGGGAAGCATGCGTGGAAAGATGCAGGTCTTCACGGGCTATTCGATGGTGGTGACTTTTGTGTTGACTATTGTAAGCGGCTTGTTCTCTATCGCCTTGCTTCATTGGATATTGCAGGTGTACACCGTCTTTGTGGTGTTCGAGGGCGCGCGCCGCTGGCTTATGCTTTCGCAAGCCTGGCAGATACCGTTTACGCTTGTGGCTACATTGGTTATCCTGTTTTGCCCGATGCTGATAGAATATGTGTTTAATCAATTGTCTGTAATTTTGAATTGAAGATGAAAACAAACGCAAGCAACATAAATATCAAAAACAAACGTGCCTCGTTCGATTACGAGTTTATCGACACTTATACGGCAGGCATCGTGCTGACGGGTACCGAAATCAAGTCTATCCGTCAGGGCAAGGCGAGCCTGGTCGATACGTTCTGTTTCTTTTCGCGCGGCGAGTTGTGGGTGAAGAACATGCACATCGCCGAATACTTTTACGGTTCGTACAACAATCATGCGGCACGGCGTGACCGCAAGCTCCTGCTTACGAAGAAAGAGCTTCGCAAGCTGGAACGCACTTCGGCAGAGCCGGGATTCACTATCGTGCCTACCCGTATGTATATCAACGAGAAGGGGCTGGCAAAGGTGGTCATTGCCCTTGCCAAAGGAAAGAAGCAATACGACAAGCGCCAGAGCCTGAAGGAGAAAGAAGACAAGCGGATGATGGACCGGATGTTTAAACGGTGAGTGTAGAAATGATTTTGAACACAGAGGCACGGAGGCACAGAGTTTGATACTTGGAGCTTTTTTATTAAGAAAAAACTCTGTGGCTTCGTGTCTCTGTGTTCAATCTTATAATAAGAAGCAATGAAAACAATACAAGAACAGATAAACGAACGTATCTTGGTGCTGGACGGGGCGATGGGAACCATGATTCAGCAATACGGACTGACGGAAGAGGATTTCCGTGGAGAACGGTTCCGCGAGGTGCCCGGCATGTTGAAAGGATGCAACGATGTGTTGTGTCTGACCCGTCCGGATGTGATAGCAGATATACATCGCAAGTATTTGGATGCCGGTGCCGATATTATCGAGACCAATACCTTCAATGCCACCCGTGTGTCGATGGCAGATTATCATTTGGAAGGGTATTGTGCGGAAATCAACCGTGAGGCGGCACGTCTGGCACGCCGGCTTGCCGATGAATATACGGCAAAGAATCCGGAGAAGCCGCGTTGGGTGGCAGGGTCGGTAGGCCCTACCAACAAGACCTGCTCGATGAGTCCCGATGTGAACAATCCTGCTTACCGTGCCCTGACCTTCGACGGGCTTGCCGGGGCTTATCTGGAACAGATGACGGCATTGCTGGAAGGTGGGGTAGACACGATTCTGATAGAAACCATTTTTGATACCTTGAATGCGAAGGCGGCTATCTGTGCCGCAGAACAGGCGATGGAGCGATGCGGCCGCAAGGTGCCTCTGATGCTTTCGGTCACGGTCTCGGATACGGGCGGACGTACCCTTTCGGGACAAACGCTTGACGCATTCCTGGCTTCGGTACAGCATGCCGATATCTTCTCTATCGGGTTGAACTGTTCGTTCGGTGCCCGTCAATTGAAACCATTTCTGGAGCAACTTGCCCGCCGCGCGCCTTATTATATCAGTGCATATCCCAATGCCGGGCTTCCCAATACGCTGGGACAATACGACCAGACTCCCGAAGAAATGGAGGGGGAAGTAAAAGAGTACATCGATGAGGGCTTGGTGAACATCATCGGTGGATGCTGCGGAACGACCGAAGCCTATATCCGGCGGTTTGCTTCGCTGGTGGAAGGCAGAAAACCGCATCAACGGGTCGATGCTTCGAAGTATTTATGGCTTTCGGGCTTGGAATTGCTGGAAGTTACGCCCGAAATCAATTTCGTCAACGTAGGCGAGCGGTGTAATGTGGCAGGTTCGCGTAAGTTCCTTCGGCTGATTAATGAAAAAAAATACGAGGAAGCTTTGTCCATCGCCCGCAAGCAGGTGGAGGACGGAGCGTTGGTGATTGACATCAATATGGACGACGGTCTGCTGGATGCCGCTCAGGAGATGACCACCTTCCTGAACCTCATCGCATCGGAACCCGATATCGCGCGCGTACCTATTATGATAGACTCGTCCAAGTGGGATGTGATACTTGCCGGACTGAAATGCGTGCAGGGCAAAGGCATTGTCAATTCCATTTCGTTGAAAGAAGGCGAAGCGGTCTTTATCGAACGTGCCCGTACCATCAAGCGTTATGGAGCGGCGGTTATTGTCATGGCTTTTGATGAGAAAGGGCAGGCGGATACCTACGAGCGGAAGATAGAAGTGTGTAGCCGCGCGTACCGGATTTTGACGGAGCAAGTAGGCTTCCGGCCGCAAGACATCATCTTCGACCCCAACGTGCTGGCGGTAGCTACGGGGATGGAAGAACATAACAATTATGCCGTCGACTTTATCCGTGCTACGGGCTGGATTCGGAAGAACTTGCCGGGAGCGCATATCAGCGGCGGGGTCAGCAACCTGTCTTTCGCTTTCCGGGGAAATAATTACATCCGCGAGGCAATGCATGCCGTGTTCCTTTATCATGCGATTGCGCAAGGCATGGATATGGGCATCGTCAATCCGGCATCTTCGGTGCTTTATACCGATATTCCTGCCGATATTTTGGAACGTATCGAAGACGTGGTGCTGAACCGCCGTGCCGATGCAGCCGAACGGTTGATAGAAATGGCGGAGAAGCTGAAGACGGAGAAAGAGAATGCCGGAGCCGTGCAAGGAGCAGAGACACATCTGGCGTGGAGAAACGGCACGGATGTAGATTCGCGTTTGCAATACGCATTGGTGAAAGGCATCGGCGATTATCTGGAAGAAGACTTGCAAGAGGCTTTGCATACATACCCCGATGCGGTGAGTATCATCGAAGGCCCGTTGATGGAAGGCATGAACCGGGTAGGGGAGCTGTTTGGTTCGGGCAAGATGTTTTTGCCTCAGGTCGTGAAAACGGCACGCACGATGAAGAAGGCGGTATCCATCTTGCAGCCTTACATCGAAGCGCAGAAGAAAGAAGGGGCGAAGAAGGCGGGCAAGGTACTGGTAGCTACGGTAAAAGGTGATGTGCACGACATCGGGAAGAATATCGTGTCGGTCGTGATGGCGTGCAACAATTACGAAATCATTGACCTGGGTGTGATGGTTCCCGCCGAGAAGATTGTAGAAACGGCGATACGTGAGAAAGTCGACATCGTAGGATTAAGCGGATTGATAACCCCTTCGTTGGAGGAAATGGTGCATGTGGTGCGCGAGCTCGACCGTGCCGGCGTGCATATTCCGGTGATGATTGGAGGGGCCACGACTTCAAAGCTTCATACGGCACTGAAGATAGCTCCGGTCTATCACGGGCCGGTAATTTATATGAAAGATGCATCGCTGAATGCTCCCGTTGCCGCCCGCTTGCTGAATCCGGCAACGCATGATGCTTTTGTAAAAGAATTGGCAGGTGAATATGAGGCATTGCGCGAAGGCAACAAAGAGAAACAAGTAAGACTTACCTCTCTGGAAGAAGCCCGGAAAAACAAGCTGGAGCTTTTTTAAATGAAGAATTAAGAATGAAGAATGAAGAATGCCATTCGGCTGAAGACAATTCTTCATTCTTCATTCAAAAAGTTTTTCCGCTTGCGCCAATGTTTCCGGTTTTCCGATATCTATCAGGTGAAGATTTTGTGCTATGTATCCACCGATGCGTGCTTCTTTGCAGGTTTGAAGATAGAAGTCGGTAATGGAAAATTTCCCGGTCCAATGCCCGTCCATGTAACGGAAGAGGGAAGGGGAGATAACGTGGATGCCGCTGAAGGCATACGCTTCGTGTTGTTCGGGATGATAGGTAAAACCGTTGGGCTTGGTTTGCAGGGTCTGTTTGTTTATCCAGCCGCAAAGGCGGGCATTGTCTTTATCGAACAACAAGTAGCGTGAGGTTTCCCGTTGGCTGACCAATAAGGTTGCATCGTTTGTGCTTTGCCGGTGATAATCGTATAAGGCTTTCAGGTCGGTGTCTGACAATATATCCACATTATGTACCAAAAAAGGCTCATTGCCGCTAAAGAAAGGAATGGCTTTCTTGATGCCTCCGCCCGTATCCAGCAATTCTTCTCTTTCATCGCTGATACGAACCGTAATGCCGAAGTTCTGGTGGGCTTGCAGGAAGCTGATGATTTGTTCGCCAAAGTGGTGGATATTGATGACGATTTCAGTAAATCCGGCTTGCTTTAGCTTTAGGATGACATGTTGCAGCATGGGAATTCCGTTTACAGGAACCAATGCTTTGGGTATCCGGTCGGTCAAGGGCTTGAGCCGGGTTCCCAGCCCGGCGGCAAATATCATGGCTTTCATGTTTAAGTAGATGTTGAGAATTAGTTATATCATCTGTCAGTTCAGAAACGCGGATTAACACGGATTTTCGCAGATGATTATTCTATTTATCTGTCCTTAATCTGCGTTAATCCGCGAAAATCTGTGTTTCGAATAGTATCATTTATTTTGTATACTTACTTAGTATTTGTAAGTGATATTTTGTTCGCGGTGGTTCACTTCTACGTTTGCTCCGAATTTTTCGTGGATATGCTGTGCCACATGTTCGGCTGCATAAACCGAGCGGTGTTGTCCGCCTGTACATCCGAAACAGATGCTCAGGTGGGTAAAACCTCTTTCCAGAAAGCGTTGCACATGGGCGTCGGCCAGTGCGTATACGTGTTCTAAGAAGGTCAGTATCTCTCCGTCTTCTTCCAGGAACCGGATAACCGGCTCATCGCGTCCGGTCAGTTGCTTGTAGGCATCGTATTTGCCCGGATTGTGGATGGCACGGCAATCGAATACATATCCGCCTCCGTTTCCGGACGGGTCTTCCGGAATCCCTTTCTTATAGGAAAAGCTCATGACCCGCACCGTAAGCTTGCGCTTGTTCAGTTCGGTGGCATATACGGGAAGCCTGGTTAATTGTTTCAGCACTTTGCATAGGTAAGGATATGCCGGAAAATCCTCTTCCAATAATTGGTCCAGGTTTCCGATGGCATACGGGATGCTTTGCAGGAAGTGTGGCTTCTGTTCGAAGTAACCACGGAATCCGTAGGCACCCAATACTTGTAAGGTGCGGAAGAGGACGAATTGCCTTAATTGTTCTTTGAAATGAGATTCGGATAGAGGGCAATAAGCTTGAAGTACCTCCAGATATTCATGTATCAGTTCATTTCGTAGTTCTTGCGGAAATCGGGCTTTGGCTTGCCATAGGAAAGAAGCCACATCGTAATAAACGGGTCCTTTCCGTCCGCCCTGAAAGTCGATGAAGTAAGGTTTCCCTTCCCTTATCATCACATTACGGCTTTGGAAGTCGCGGTACATGAAGGTGGAGAACGTATCGGCAAGCAATACTTGCGTCATGTTTTCGAAATCGTCTTCCAGTAAATTTTCCTGAAAGTCAATGCCCGTGGCTTTTAGGAAGCAATATTTGAAATAATTCAAGTCCCACAGGATGCTGCGCCGGTTGAATTCAGCTTGCGGGTAGCAGACGGAGAAATCCATGTCTTCCGCTCCTTCGAATTGTATGCGTGGAAGTAGGCGGATGGTTTGTTTCAATAAAGTTTTTTCAGTTTCGTTGAATATGCCTGTATTCCTTCCTTGCTTAATGGCTTGAAACAATGAGGTGTCTCCCAAGTCTTCTTGCAGGTAAGCCATAGCGTCATCGGTTTGGGCATAAACGTGCGGAACGGGCAACCCTTTTGCCTCGAAGTGTTGTGCCATGTACAAGAAAGCACGGTTCTCAGCTTCCGATGTGCCGTATACGCCTATCAGTTGCGGGTTTCCTTTCAGGCGGTAATAATTGCGGTTAGAGCCTGCGCCAGCCAATGGTTCGATGTCTTCGGGGAGATGTCCGGTATATGTTTGGTACAGTGTTTGTATGTTTTCTTGATGCATAAGTCGTATAGGTGTTTCAGAGTCCGTTTTGTGCAAGGATGGCTTTCAATTCGGCATCGGTCAGGTTTTCACATTCGGATTTGTCGTATAATGTGAGCAGCAATATATCTGCTTTATCTGATGTAACAAGTAAGGTCAGTGTAATGACTCTTGCCCCACCGCTTTTACCTTTCCCTTTCGAAGTAATAGACATTCTGATTTTGTGTAGTCCTTTACCTAGATCAGTTCCTTGAAATGGATTCTCATGTAATGAAGCAACAAGCAGATTTACGTCTTCTTTTAAAGACCGGTAACGTTTGCTGAGGCGTTTGAGTTCTTTTAGGAAATAGGGAGTCGGTTTTACATTATAGTTCATGATATACTTCTTCCCATGTTTGTAGTTGCAATTTTCCATCTTTATATTGCTTTGCTTCTTGGCAAGCTTGATTGAATCCTTCTTTCAGTTCTTCTTTCGTGCGATAGGGCACAATGTCTTCTGCCAATGTATCAGTAGCGGTAAGGGGCTGTGCTTTCTCCTTTTGGATAGCAAGTTTCCTGATATAGTCCAATGCTTTCTTCATGCAGTTTTCATCATCGGCGATGTAACTCAACTGGCGGAACAGTTCCGCATTGATGCTTTTGGTACTCATGTGGGTATCTCCTTCTCCTTATTTATATATGCTTTCCGGCAAAGGTAGTGAAATTTTTCCTGAATAAAAAAAGAGTTACCCGATTTCTCAGATAACCCTTCTTAGGTAGCCCGTGGGAGAATCGAACTCCCCTTTCAAGAATGAAAATCTTGCGTCCTAACCGATAGACGAACGGGCCATCTTTCTTTTCTGCCTTGGCAGATGTCGTTTTTGGAAGTAGCCCGTGGGAGAATCGAACTCCCCTTTCAAGAATGAAAATCTTGCGTCCTAACCGATAGACGAACGGGCCATCCTTTGTCGTGTTGAGAAGGTGTTTCTCGAACACGGGTGCAAAGGTACGCATTATTTTTGAATTTGCAAGCGTTTGCGGTGTTTTTTTTGATAAAAGCCCACATTTTGCCATTAAGTACCTATGTTTGCAGAACGAAGATATGCTTCATGGGCAATATCAGATAACTGCTATGGCTTGAGGAGATAACTGAAACGGCAAGGTAATATATCTTCGGTTAGCGCATCATGGTTTCAGAAGCTGTTTTGAATTTATCGTGCGCTGATTTGGGATGAGTTTTTGAGGCATTTTCGCTTCTGTGATGAGGAAGATAGCGGGCTATCTGACGAAGAACAGAAGCGGAAAGAACCAAAAAATCGCCCAAAGCACACACGAAAACGAACACATCAAGCCAAGAAAAACTTTTTGGAGAAATTCAAAACAGCTTCTCAGTTGGTTGAAGGCATTCATTTATATGCGCGGATAAAAAAATGTGCTAATGCATAGGAGGTTTATTCCCGCATTAGCACATTCCTATATTCCCACATTATTTATTCAGTTCATTCACTTCTGCCAGGCTCTTGTTTATTTCCTCATCGCTCAGGCTATAATTGGTGAGATTGCCTGCCAAGTATTGGTCGTAAGCGCTCATGTCGATCAAGCCGTGTCCGGAGAGGTTGAAAAGAAGCACTTTCTCTTCGCCGCTTTCTTTGCATTTCAATGCTTCATTAATGGTGGCAGCGATGGCGTGGCATGATTCCGGTGCCGGGATGATGCCTTCTACTTTGGCGAAAAGGCAGCCGGCTTTGAACGAATCCAATTGTTGGATGTCGACGGCTTCCATGAGGTTGTCTTTTATCAGCTGCGATACGATGACACCAGCTCCGTGATAACGCAAGCCTCCGGCATGGATGTTGGCAGGGGTAAAATTGTGTCCCAATGTGTACATCGGAAGCAGCGGGGTATATCCGGCTTCGTCTCCATAGTCGTATTCGAATTTGCCTCGTGTCAGTTTTGGGCATGATGCCGGTTCGGCTGCAATGTATCGGGTTTTCTTTCCTTCCAGGATGGTGTGCCGCATGAACGGGAAAGCGATGCCGCCGAAGTTGGAACCTCCGCCGAAGCAGGCGATGATGGCATCGGGATATTCGCCTGCCATTTCCATTTGCTTTTCGGCCTCCAGTCCGATGATGGTCTGATGGAGGGTGACATGGCTTAATACAGAGCCTAAAGTATATTTGCAGTTAGGTGTCGTGCGTGCCAGTTCTACTGCTTCAGAAATAGCTGTACCCAGTGAACCTTGGTGGTTAGGGTATTTGGTCAGGATGTCTTTTCCTGCGCGGGTTGACATGGAAGGTGAAGGAGTCACCTGTGCGCCGAAAGTCTGCATGATGCTGCGCCGGTATGGTTTCTGCTCGTAGCTGATTTTTACTTGATATACGGCAGCTTCCAGTCCGAATACGTTGGCTGCATACGACAGGGCTGCTCCCCATTGTCCGGCTCCTGTTTCGGTTGTGATATTGCTTACTCCTTCTTTTTTGCAATAATAGGCTTGTGCCAGTGCCGAATTCAGCTTGTGCGAGCCGATTGGGCTGACACTTTCATTCTTGAAATAAATGTGGGCAGGGGTGTCTAATGCTTTTTCCAGTCCGTATGCACGTACCAGCGGGGTGCTCCGGTAGTATTTGTACATGTCGCGCACTTCATCGGGTATCTCGATCCATGTATCTGTTTGGTTCAATTCCTGCTGGCAAAGTTCTTTGGCGAAGATAGGGTAAAGGTCTTCGGGTTTGAGCGGTTCTTTGGTAGCAGGGTTTAAGGGAGGCAGCGGTTTGTTTATCATATCTGCCTGAATGTTATACCAGAAGCGTGGTATTTCGTCTTCGGGTAAGATGAATCTTTTCTGTTTATTGCTCATAATGACTTACATTTTTAAACGTTTTGCCAAAAATAGGTAAAAAAGTGAAACTATGCAACCTCTTTTACGAAAATTTCTTCCAGAGGGGGCTAATCTTGTTCAATCGTCCACCCAAAGCAGGTCGCTCATGATGCTGTCGGATATGAAAATACCTTGTTCGGTAAGCTTCAGGAAATCGCCGGTCTGTTGTAAAGTATGTTGTTGTATACTATATGCGGTATAGATTTGTGCATTTTCTCACCACAGAGGTACACAGAGTCTTTTGTTTTTTCTGTGGTACTCTGTGGTGAATAGTTATGTTTCATTAAAATGCACAATTTCATACCGCGCAAAGTATTAATACTTCAAGTCCACAAATGGAATTCCAAATAGGATAGGTACATAAAATCGGTTTTTTAATCCTGTTTCTGTTTTGATTACTTTGGCTTTTGAAATGTCATACTTAACACCTTTATATTGTTTATAAATAGCATACATTTCTTCATCTGTTAGCAAGGTCTTTTTCCCTTTAGGAAGCCAAAAACATACGTATTTTACAATTCCAGTTTCATCAAAATATGATTTGATACGGATATTCTCTCCTTTTTCCAATTCTTGCATTCGTTGTTTTGTAAAAGTCCTGTTGTTTATTAATTCTTGAAATGGTTTTACTTCGTTGTCTTGGTGCCAATTCAGATTTCCATGATAGGCACTTAAGTCTAATAGCCCTTCACCTTTTTTTAATATTTCGTTAGTTTCTTGTTTGGGAAAGAAATAAGTGCTTCCTGTTTCTGAAATTTGGCAAGTAAAATGCTTTGTATCTGTTTGAGCTGTTAAACTGGTGGTACATCCTATTAGCAGGAGCAATGTCGTGAATAAGTTTTTCATTGTTTTGCTTTTTATGTAATTTGATAATCCTTTGGGTGTTATAATCGTTTTTGTTTTCCGGCGGTAAATGAACGGAGCAAGGAGGCTGGTTAATACTTCAAATCTTCAAATGGAATCTCAAAGAAATCAGAACAATAAAATTGAGTTACAATTCCTTTATCGTTATATGCTTTGCAAAAGGATATGTCATATTTTATCCCCATATATGCTTGATAGATAGCATATAGTTCTTTGTCGGTTAATGAAGTGGTGACATTAGTAGGAAGCCAAAATTCGACATATTTGATTATTCCACTTTCATCAAAGTAGGGACATATACGTATGTTGGCATTCTTTTCCAATTCTTTCATTCGTGTTGAGGAGAATATGTGTTGATTAATCATTTCTTGAAAAGGTTTGACATAAACATCTTTATGCCATGGTATTTCTTTATCGTAGCCTAACCAATCTAAAGTAGCTTCTCCTTTTTTCAAAATTTCATTCGTTTTTTCTTTAGGTGTAATAAGAGTTCCTCCTCCTTTTGCCGGTTGGAAGATAAAATGTTCAGTTTCAGTTTGAGCAAATAAGATGCTGTTTAATGCGATAAATAATATGAATAATTGCAATTTCATAAGTCGTTTTTTATAATTAATCAGTGCTTTAGGGAGGAAACCGCTAATGTATTAATACTTCAAGTCTTCAAATGGGATTTCAAGTAGCATAGTCTTGTTTCAATCTTCTACCCAAAGCAGGTCGCTCATGATTCCGTCGGATATGAAAATACCTTGTCCGGTAAGTTTCAGGAAGCCATTGGTCTGTTGCAGGGTATGTTGTTGTAAATGGGGTGTGGCAAGGTGGATACAATAATCGTATAGTTTTTCTCCGAAACCGGTCTTGAGCCTGGTCAGGGACATGCCCCACATGGTGCGCAGGCTGGTAATGATAAAATCGTTGTAGCGGGTGTAGAGGTCGAGCTCTTCTTTTTCAAAATCAGGCTTATGGTTTTCGATGCCTGTTATGTATTTTTCAAGCGATGCGATGTTCCATTGGCGTGACGTGCCGTTATATGAATGGGCAGAAGCTCCGCATCCTAGGTATGTTTTGCCTGTCCAATAGCTGGAGTTATGGCGTGAATATTTGTCGGGCAGGCAGAAGTTGGATATCTCATAATGTTCGTATCCGGCGTTTTTCAGTGTATGAATCAGTTCGGAGAATAGGTTTACGCTCAAGTCTTCGTCTATTTCGTTTACCCGATGCTGTTCGCGGAGTTTCCAGAGGGGTGTTCCTTCTTCGTAAATCAGGTGGTAGGCAGAGATGTGTTCGGGATGCAGGGTGACGGCTTGCTTTAGGTCGGCTTGCCATGTGGCGAGTGTTTCTCCCGGCAATCCGTACATCAGGTCGATGCTGATATTTCCGAAACCAGCTTCCCGGCAGTTCCAGAATGCCTCCAAGGCTTGTCGGGCATTGTGCCGGCGTTGCAGGACAGACAGGGTGGCATCGTTGAATGTCTGTATTCCCATGCTCAGGCGGTTGAAGGGGAAGTGCCGGAGCATCCGGATATAGGTGGGGTGTAAATCGTCCGGATTGGCTTCGATGGTGATTTCGGCATCGGGGCGGATGCTGTAATGATGATATAGGGTGTCGAACAGTGCTTCGAAATGTTTCTCCTGCAATTGTGAAGGTGTTCCTCCGCCCATGTAGACGGTCTCGATTTCTTCATCTTCAAGATAATCTTTCCGTTGTTCCAGTTCAGCGCATAATGCTTCGATGTATCGGTCTGTCTGTCCGCTTTGGGTCGTCGAAAAGAAATCGCAATAGATGCACCGCCGTTTGCAGAAGGGGATGTGTAGATAGATGCCTGCCATGAAAAAAGTAAAAAATTGTCATTCTGAACGAAGTGAAGAATCTCGTGTACATCTGTGGATGTGAGATCCTTCGCTTTGCTCAGGATGACAATTCTATAATATAAGTGTTATTTTTATATTCTTACCATTATTCGCCACAGATAGCAGCTACACCCGGCAATACTTTGCCTTCGATGGCTTCCAGCAATGCACCGCCACCGGTAGAGATGTAAGATACCTGGTCTGCCATGCCGAACTTGTTGATGCAGGCTACAGAGTCGCCACCGCCAATCAATGAGAACGCGCCGTTCTTGGTAGCTTCTGCAATGGCTTCTGCAATGGCTTTCGAACCGCCTGTGAAGTTATCGAATTCGAATACGCCGGCAGGACCGTTCCACAGGATAGTCTTGGCATTTACGATAGCGTCTCTGAATGCCTTGCGGCTTTCGGGACCTGCATCCAAGCCTTCCCAACCTTCGGGGATATCGTTAGCCGGGCAAACTTGTGTGTTGGCATCGTTCTTGAAGTCATCAGCTGCGATACAGTCGGTACCCAATACCAGGTTTACACCTTTTTCTTTTGCTTTCTTGATGATGTCGAGAGCCAGGTCGAGCTTGTCATCTTCGCAGATAGACTTACCGATCTTGCCGCCTTGAGCCTTAGCGAAAGTAAATGTCATACCGCCGCACAGAATCAGGTTGTCTACCTTATCCATCAGGTTTTCGATGATACCGATTTTGGTAGAAACTTTCGAACCACCCATGATAGCGGTGAACGGGCGTTTGATGTCTTTCAATACGTTATCAACGGCTTTCACTTCTTTTTCCATCAGGTAGCCCAGCATCTTGTGGTCTGCATCGAAATAGTCGGCGATAACGGCTGTAGAAGCGTGTTTGCGGTGAGCCGTACCGAATGCGTCCATCACGTAGCAGTCTGCATACGAAGCCAATGTCTTGGCGAAGTCTTTCTGGCGTGCCTTCATTTCTTTCTTAGCGGCTTCGTAAGCAGGGTCTTCTTTTTCGATGCCTACGGGTTTGCCTTCTTCTTCGGGATAGAAGCGGAGGTTTTCCAGCAACAATACTTCGCCCGGTTTCAAGGCTGCGGCTGCATCCTGTGCTTTGGCGCAGTCGGGAGCGAACTGAACCGGAGTGCCCAGAGCTGCTGATACAGCATCAACAATCTGGCTCAACGAATATTTGGCGTTTACTTTGCCTTTGGGCTTGCCCATGTGCGACATGATAATCAAGGCACCGCCGTCAGCCAAGATTTTCTTCAAGGTAGGCAGAGCGCCACGGATACGAGTGTCATCGGTAATCTTACCATTTTCGTCCAAAGGTACATTGAAGTCCACGCGGACGATTGCCTTCTTTCCGGCAAAGTTGAATTTGTCAATAGTCATCATAGTCTCAATATTTTTTGTTTAAAGTGTTTGCTTTTTCAGATGCACCGCAAAGTTAAGAAAAAAAACTATCCGACATGTATTTCACCCGATTATTTTCTGCCTCTTTGTTATTTTGTTTTAAAAAAGGCAGGGTATGAGTTCGTAAGTAATGTCGTCTCCCGCTATTGCTCCGCCGGATTGTTGCGGCGTTCTGCGTCAGGTTGCGTGGAGGTTTCCTGCTGTAAGGATAAGCTTTTATCCTCAAAGTCGTACAAGTCATCGTAGGTATTTTCTCCCTTGATTCTTTCAAGCTCGTCTTGAAAGCGTTCCCATGCCATCAAATCCTCGTGCCAGCTTTCAAATTCTTCCAAATCGTCCATAATCCTTTATTCTATAATTTGCCAATATCCTTGTTTCCTGCCTCCTACACGTTTCAGTAAGCCAAGCTCTTGAAGGCGGGAAAGATTGTACTTTACACCATCCTCTGTAATGTTAGAAAGGCTTTCGCTTATCTCTTTTCGGGTCGCTTCCGGATGTCCTTTTAAGAATGACAGTATAGCTTGTTGTTGTTCCGTCATATTTTGTATGGCCTTTTGGGTAGTCTTTTGGGTAGTCTTTTGGGTAGTTTTCTGGCCGCTCTGTATAGTTGCCCTTTCCGGGTACTCAAACTTAAAAGTTGTCCATATACCTGAAGCGTCATAGCGGAACTCCGGCGTAGAGAAACCATCATTCTTACAAGCCATTATGATACGCTCAATGCCGCGTCCCCATGCCTCAATCTCACCTGCACGGAAGAATGTGTTGGCAATATCTGGGTTATAAGGCATACTCCGATGAGAAGACAATAAGGTTTCCACCGTCCATCCTTCAGGTAATACTCCACCATTTATTATCTCCAATTTGTTTTCATACACGCGGATTTGAATGGGAGAATGTTCTGCGTAGTCTTTGTTGATGCAGGCATTTAATAACGCCTCACGCAAAGCCTCACGAGGTATCGGCAATGTCTCTATCCGTTGGATGCCCTCGTAGGTAATGATTGCTTTCATATATTTGGTACACAGTAAGTCCATCAGCTTCACAATTTGCTGGAACAGATTACCATGCACTTCATCTTGATATACCAAATCCATGCCTTCACGGAAGAAGCCGACCTTTACAAACGCTCCGGTTACGTATTGTTCCGGGTCGGGATGGAACAACAAAGCGGCAGCGCGTTTTAGATAATTGCCTTCATAGAGCCGCAGTTTCTCCAACAATCCGTGATTGTCGTCCATCAAGTCCGCATCCTCCATGCGTCCACTCCGCTTGGCATACTTGCGGAACAAATCGAATGTGGCGTTATCCAAGTCTTTCGTTTTCAGATAAGGTACAGGCACACCGTCCCAAGTCTTGCCCTGCTTGCGAAGCATGAAACGGTCGAGTGCAGCCCCTTTCAGTTCCTGATTGGTTGCACCGCTTCGCTGGTAATACTTCCCACGAAAGCTAATAGGATAAGGATAAGCATCCGTCACAATCTCCAGATATTGCTTTTTGTCCTTTTCTCTCAGATTGACTTCCACCAAGATACCCATCATGTCGCGCACCTTGTTCGGGATGTCCTCCATCAACTTCTTGGCATCCTGTACACCGCACACTTCACCATTATCGCGCAGTCCTATATACAGCGTACCACCTTGTGCATTGGCAAAGCCACAAATCCATTTCTGGTATTCGTCACGCCAAGATTCTTTGAACTCTATGTTTTGGGATTCAAGAATCATAACATTTTCGTTTTATAAGATTTAGAGGTCATCTTTGATGAAACGACCATGATCTTTGAGTATATCCAAAAGATTTATTGTAGAATCTGCTCTGTATTTGTCACAGTATTGTGTATATGCATCATATATAGAATCATAAGATTCTTCTGGATTTACATTAATATGTTTACCTGCGTCTATTATTTTATAAACCACACATTTTGTATAATATGATATTCTCTTAATTCCATTATATTCAACTATATTAAGATTTCGGCTTCTCATATCTATACAGATTGTTATGGGACGTCCATCGTCTGCTATTAATTCTATACCCAATTCGCGATTAATTTTAATTGATTTCTTCCCATTTACTATTTGTTCCAGTTTTGACAATATCTTCATTATAGATAAAATTTCATTACCATATATTGGAGAAGATACATCGTAATGAGAAACTGAATTAAGTATATTGTCCTTATATAGTTTTAAATTATTAAATTCCTTAAAATCAATAGATTCTTTTTTGCAATAATCATTCAAGCTCATTATTCTATCATTTAAAGACGTATCCACAGTTTTACCAGTTCTAGTATCTTTCATCTTTAACAATGAATCTGGATATAATTTACTCAATATGCCTTCACACCATTTTCTTAGTCTCTGTCCACAAGCGGGATAATCATGCATTATATAATATTCTCTTGCTTCCAATTCTGCATCTTTCTCTTCTATGAAAACAGGATAAGGATTACATTTCTTAAAGTCTATAGAATTATCTCTATCATGCATATAAATGCCACCACAAACCCAGTTGTCTTGCAATTTATTCAAACAAATATATTTCTTAAACGAAGTAAACAAAAGCCTATCATGAGTAAACACATATAATCGATATTTCGGAGCAGCCACGCCAAATAGATATTTAATAACCTTCATGCGATTACTCATATCAAGACTAATAAGCATGTCATCTAGTGCCATAAATCTACCATTAGAAGCTGATATGATATCTAGCAGAGAAAAACGAACTGATAACGCTATAGCTGTTAGTTTAGCTTCATTAAAATACGTTTGTGGCTTTTTAATTGGCTTATATGTGCCCTCTATGTCTTCTTCAACTTTAAGAATAATTGACGGTTGTAGAATATCTAAACCGATATTTTTTTGTTCCCAAGCACCAGCGACATTAATATGTCTATACCGATAATCGCATCTTAACCAATATGATTTATCTGGTGATGGAACTTCATCAAGGTTATTATCAAATTCTAATGTTAGCCTTAGTTTACGCTCATCATTATTTCGGAAATTTTCATTATATATTACTGATGCATTTTTGTTTATTAAATTAACTACATACTGTGTTTCTATATTGAATTTATCTATTCTTTTTTTATATGAATCTTCTAACTGATTATTTCTGTAAAACCGAATGCCTTTCATTACATCATCATAAATATTTCCAATGTATTCAGCATTATCACGTGTTAATACAAATGGTAATATATCTTTGATGAACACAGGGAACAAATCAATGTATTCTGAATTACGAAAACTAAAAGTCCGAAACAGAAACTTGTGATTGATGAAAACACATTCTGCATTCATATCTCTTAATGGAGATATTGGTTGATGCGGAAATTCTTCATATCCTTTTTTTGACAAACGATATTTTGTCTCGCTTCCTTCGAGTTCAATCTCTATATATGGTTCCGCAGTTGTGGTATCTTTGTTTACTATACTTTCTGGAGAGTTTTTATCAAAGTAGATTGCTCCTTTATCATGATATTGACTTTGTAAAAGGGCATGTAACGCATAGTAAATAGAAGATTTTCCACTTCCATTTTCACCGTACATGAGTAGATTTTTCCCATTAAGAACTAATTCAAATTCTTTTGGAAAGGCTTTAAAGCCGTCTATTCTTATTTTTGATATTGCTGCCATATTAATGTTGTATTATCGGTTTCAAAATCTCAGGACTACGTGAAACAAAAAGTTTTAAGCGTGTTCTTATTGGATTATCTGTCATAAATATGCTACTGTGTACTGCTATGATTGTATTAATTACATCATCTTCCTTGAGATCTTTTATAGGTTTAAGAAATGAAGGGAGATAAGTCATAATATCTATGCCCCTTTCTTTCATGTGTTCTCTGAAAAATAATTCGTAGATGCATCCGTCTATAATTCTCTCAAAAAGATCTATAAATAGAACATTCATAGAGGAAATAGGCTGTGGCATATTATTTCCTTTAAGGACAGCCATATAATCATAAAGTATAGATAATATATTTTGTTCTTCTTGAGTCGCTTTAGGTATATACAATTTTCTTACGTTTGCAGGTTTCACTTCTGCAAATGTTCTCCCTTCTTCTTGCGTTAGCTTTTTGTATAGGTAATCAGTCAATGTTGAGTTTAGTACAGTTGAAAGATATTTGTAGGTATATTCGCTTGTATTCTTCTTAAAAACCAATATGCTATTTAGTACATAAAATCCTTTTTCGTCATACACACACCGTATTGAATCCGAAGTCTGGCGCATAATTATTTTAGGCTCTTCGAATAATAATGGATATCTATTACGACCAAGAGCATACCATGGTAGAATGCCTTTTCTTGATTCACTTCTTTGCATCAATTTGTCCTTGTAAGTTCCTAAATAGGTTTCAGCAAAAGGATAATCCTGTATATTGGTTTCACGGGTCGTATAAATCAAATATTCATATTTATAACTAATAGAATAGGAGTCAATATCACCTCCAACAAGAATGTTACGAATTATACTTTCTTCTATGTGAAATTTATCAATAACGGATCGATTAATTTTAAAAATTTTATCTCCTCCAGTTGATATACCACTTGCCATTTCTTCTGCGATAGAATCAATAGAAACTCCTTGTTCTCTTATTGTCCCTAATATTCTAATATCCTCATTAGATAAACCTACTACATAAGCTGGGACTGATTGGATTAAAGTGGATGACGTGCTTTCTATATTTTTATCCCATTCTATATCATGAATATTACACATCCTATAATCAGAATAGGCAATATCATATATTTCTTTATGTTGCACTTTCGATACGAAAATGCATGTAGGTACATCTGCATTTTCAAAAGTATTATCTCCTAAATTTATAGCACGAACCAACTGATGCCTGAATAACAGCAAAGAGCGTGTTTTTTCGTTTTCGTTTTGAAAGAACATGTTATTAGGAACGATATAAGACACTACCCCAGTATTTCTTGCCAATCTAAAAGCTAAGGAAATGAAATAACAATAGCTTTCGGGTGTACGCATGTGTACATCTGAATAACGGGCTTTCAGTACATTCTTTTCTGCAGTAGAGAATGATGCTCCGTAAGGAGGATTACCTATAATTATGTCAAAACCTATAAATTCTCCCTCTTTATTTAAAAGCTGCGGAAACTCGAATCTCCATTCAAATGAATCCTTATACAATTTATTACTTTCTATCGTTGTCTGTTCTTTTTCAAGCTCTTTCAGTTTAGCTTTAAGCTTTACAAGACCTTTTTTTTCTTGTTCGGTACGTTCGAAAAGTGAGGGGGAATCCAAATCAATGATTTTACTTTTCAGTTTTCTTAATTTAGAACGCTCTCTATCGGTTAATTCTGAACGAAACACCCTTTTTATGCAATCAATGGTTTCTTTCAAATGTTGTTTTGTGATATGGCTGGAAGTAGTAGCGTAATTTACTACTAATTGCTTATATCTTTCAAGTGATAATTGGTCTTTTGCATCACAAGTTTCATTATAGAAATCAAAGATTGCTTCTAAAGATTCATCTATATCATATCGGTTTAACAATGAGTTGCCACACATTATTTTATAATCTAAATTTGGCAGTGGCTGAGGTGAAACTTCATCTACTACCAGTGCTAGCCAAAAGCGCAATCGTGCAATATCTACAGCACCTTGCTCTATATCGACACCAAAGATGTTATTCTGGATAATATCTAGTTTAGTTTGTGTCGAATCAAAACTCTTATTAGGTTCTGCATGTGATTGCAAATGATGAATAGCATAATACAAAACGTAAAGAATACCCATAGGAAAAGCACCTGAACCAATTGCAGGATCACACACTTTCACATCTTTGAGTAATTGCATTAATCGAGAAGCCACAGTTTTTGTTTGAAGTATTGGCATTACAATTCCATCATTTATCAATCGCTCTATCGGTTCTGCATATTGCTCATTTAGTTCATGAGTTTTTAAATATTGAATGACACTTTGGCGGCACATATACTGCACAATTTCCTTCGGTGTATAAAACGCTCCTTTATCTTTGTTGTCTTCCAAAAGATTCTCAAAGATATGTCCCAACATCTCGGGGTCAATACCCACCTCGCTATCATCCGGATCGTTTTCATCTATAGTAAAATTATACATGGAAAAGAAATCCATTAGTTCCTTAAAATAAGAGTATGGAAAATCTATATCCAGTTTGTCTATGCTGTCTTTCTCGAACAGACCACCGTTGAGGTATGGGATTTTGATATTCTCACCCAAACGAGTATCAGCAATATCCCCTTCCCGTTTTTCATTCAACGTATTAAAAAACAAGACTTCGAGAACATCGCTTAATATGCGGTCATTCCCTTCATAATGTTCAATCAAACGACTGAGGTAGTTTTTATCTCCACCTTCCCAATCTGAACGAGAGGCGGGGACGCCCATCCAACCCTTCTTCTGGAGGAATTGTAAAAAGACCAAACGCCCAAGCAGCTTCTTGACATAATCCCGATTTTGTTTGGTGTCAGCAAGTAGCTTAAGAAAATTGGAATATTGTGCTTTATATCCTGCAAAGAAATCTTTATTAAGACGTTCTACAGAAAAAGCTTCCGTTACATCAGCCAAATAGACGGAACCTTTTTTCTTTTTTGTGATAAGTTCATACAGACGGTTGGAAGCTGTTCTGCACGGTTCGTTCTCTCCCAATAGGAAAGTATATCTTTTAGGGGCAGTCTCGGATTTTATTAATTCTCCGTTTTCGTTGAAAGAAGATTGTTTGGCTATATAAGTTAACCGGTAGTCCGCAACATCCTTCGAATGATAAAAAGCTAAAACTCCATGAATGATAGATTGGTCAATAGTTTGTGCTGCGATGTCGCGCAAGCCTTTGCGGTTGCGATTAATAAGCACCTTGTCCGAAACCTCAAATGTGTAAATAGCCAAAGAGCGTCCGTCATCTAAACGAATACTACCTACTTGTCCACCACTCTTAACCAACGTATGAGATACTTGGTTTATATGAGAAAAGATTTCAACTTTAGGAAACATTTCTCTTAAGATGCCAATCCACTGCTCGAAATCAAACTTGGCAGATAACTTATTTCTTAATTCAACTGATGTCATTCTTATACAGATTAAAGATTAAAACTTTCGGAGATAATAATTTCCGGTATTAATTCTTTCACATATCGTTCTTTGCTTATCGCTTGCGCCTCAAAGTTATTCAACTCGACATGTTCAAGCGGATAAGAAGTTATTATTTTCATTAGTCGTTCTAATAATACGACTGTTTTCACAGGTGCTTTCTTGGCTGCATTTTGTAATTTATTAATGTCTCGTTGCAACTGTTGGAATTTTCCTGTTGAAATGGCACGCTTAGCTTTTTCTATTAAATCGACCTCTTCATCGGTGATGTTAGGAACATGCACAAACCCGTCAAGATAAGACAACGCTTTTTTCTCATTGGGACCTTGATTGGTAACTACTTTCTTAGTAACAGCTTTTGCCTCTTCTTCTTTTTCTGAGAATACTTCTATCGCTTTTGCCACTTGCTCATGATGTTTGTCATGCAAGGGGATTGCCTTCTCTTCTATTCTTGCTTCAAATTCTTTTACCGCTTCTAAAAAAGTCAGTTCTTCGATGCTGCCGTCTTCACGAATAAAAGTAAATGCATCTCTTCTTTTATTACGAATGAAAACAATGGTACTCATCGGAATAAGTTTGCTCTTTCTGCCTACACGCGCTCTTAAAGGCATCTTGTTTATCCGCTTTATCAAATCGGGATTCTCTTCTTTCAGTTGTCTTAACCACATCAGATAGCGTAGCTTTTCATCCCTTTCCTCATCCACATTCTTGTCAAACAATCCAAAACTTTCAGGACTCTCATCTGTGGAATAAATTTGGCTGTCTTCGCCCAAGGCTGCATGGAAAGCAAACAGTTTCATCTTTGCTTTTTTCTCCAATTCAATATCATTATTGACTTTGGCTGTTGGGAAGAAGTTAAAGATATGCACTTCTTTTGCAGTACTTCCAATACGGTTTACACGACCGATACGCTGCATCAGCCTTGTAGAGTTCCAAGGTGTATCGTAATTGACAATGACATTAGCGCGATGCAAATTAACTCCTTCTGCCAAGACCTCAGTCGAGATGACTATATTATAATCATTCTTTTTCTCGCCTTTGTAGTTGGCATCGAAGTTAGCTTCAAGAGCAGGCATTTTATCGTTCCGGTTATCACTCTGAACGGTCAAGACGCGATTGAACCCGTTTGCTCTTAACGCATCAGACAAATATTGGGTAGTTTCTTTACTCTCTGAAAAGATGACAAGTTTTCCTTCTTGATTAATGGATTTATCAAACAGTTTACCTTTCATATATTCATTGATAAAGATATCCAGTTTGGGGTCGTAAGTTACCTTATCCCATGCCTCTACTAATTCTTTTAATATTTGTCCGTCTTGTTTCAATCCATCTATAAAGATTGTTTCAAAATCTTCAGGGGTACAGACCTCAATAGTCGGATCGGTGTATTGTGCCTCTTCTATCTGTCGGATGAGTTCATCTTCCCGTCCTTCGCTTAACAATTCATTGACTTTTAAGTTAGGAGCAATGTATATCACTCCTTTTTCAAACATATCAAGCATTACTTTATTAGCCTGAT
This sequence comes from Phocaeicola salanitronis DSM 18170, assembly GCF_000190575.1. Taxonomy (NCBI): domain Bacteria; kingdom Pseudomonadati; phylum Bacteroidota; class Bacteroidia; order Bacteroidales; family Bacteroidaceae; genus Phocaeicola; species Phocaeicola salanitronis. The sequence continues at coordinate 43,111 of NC_015164.1, forward strand.
AGTATCTTTTTAGAGATTGTTTAAATGCATAGAAACTGCTGTCTATTCGCTTGACGAGTAATGTTTTCATGATACCTGCCAACTGAATAGAAATCAAGTCTGCTTTCTTATATTTATCTTTTTTAGGAGGAAGCAAATACTTTATGGCTTGATAGCGATAGTATTTCAACGTGCCTTTTTCTTTCCCTTTTAAATATCTGATAGTTTTATCATACAATTCCTCCAATTCTGTATCAAGCTGATAATAAATCTTATGCGGAGCTTTTACATCCGGAAAATGAACATTCTGCTTTTCCAAGTCTTTTCGGTAAGCCTCATTTTCCATTAAGTCTGTACGGGTGCGACGCACAGTCAATGGCTCCACTACCTTAACGCGAATCTTTTCGTAGATTGCTTTTACTTCCTTAGAGATTAATTCTATATCTTTCAGGTCTTTTGCTTTCCTGTATTTGTCGATTTGCTCACGGAAAAAGCGCTGTAGATTGCCTTCTTCCAACGTACTGTCTTTGGAATCCTGAAACAGGTAAACCAAGTTGGCAATATCTTCCGGTTTATTATTCAACGGAGTTGCAGATACAAGTATCACTTTCTTGTCATGCAGACTCCCGTCGGCATGCAATGTTTTGGTTTTGCATAATTTCTGTAACTCATTATACATGGAGGCTGTATCGCTTCTGAATTTATGGGCTTCATCAACGATAACCAAATCATAAAGTGACGGATTCTTTAACTTATGTAGGCTTCCGTTTGTGATAATCTTATAATTGTCCAGCTTAAACTCAGTCATTGTTCTTTCCCAGCCTTCTTTAAGAGCCGGCGGAACAATAATCAATGTATGAGAGCGATGCATTGGGAATCCGTTGGCAAAGAAAAATTTCTTGGCAATGAGAGCTGAAACAATGGTTTTCCCCAATCCGACTACATCGGAAAGAAAGAATCCATTGTGTTTCATCATTTTGGAATAGCCATCATTTACAGCATCAATCTGATAAGATAATTTCTTATATCCTTTAGGTAAGTCTGACACAGAGTTTGGGTCAAAATCTATACTTTTGCCAAAGTATTCCAATAGAAATTTCAAATAAACTTCGTATGGTGTAAAATCGGTGTTCAAATAGGATTCCGTCTTAATCTTTTCGATATGAGAAATATCAATCTCAACCGATTCAGCCCATAATCTTTCAAATGTTTCTGTAGCAAACTGAATATCATCATCATATCTTAGCTCTACATTAAACTCAAAGTTTTTTTCAAGACCTGCTTCTGTCAAGTTGCTTGATCCTGTGATAACCGATCCATAACCATGTGGATGATATACTTTTTCGCGGAAAATATAGATTTTAGCATGTATGTTTTGCTTAGGATGAATGCGCATTTCAATCCTGCCAGATACAATATCTTCTATAAATTGATACATCCCATCCTCTACTTCTTTATCATACTTAGCTTCTTGGATATTCTTTTTTATTTCATTAAAAAACTCCTCTTGCGATTGCTCTCTGTTAGGATTAAAAAGCAAACCCTGTTGATTAGCCTGATAAGTCAGCTTATCTACATTGATGCCAACCAATATACGAATGTGGGGAGTTTGTTGTATAAACTTCCTTATACGGAAATATCCTGATGCACGGAAATATCCGACCAATGCATCAAAGAAATGTACTTTTTTATATTTGAATACACCTTCTATTTTTTCAAGAAGGGTATTTTCTTTCTCATTTGTGAAGAAGTTTGTCCCCATTGTTATTTACGTAAAATAATAAAATCTATAGAATCAACATATTCAGTCATCTTCATCAACATCTCCAATGAGGGGTTAGCCGTATTGGAACGCCAACATGAAACGGCTTTTCCGTTCTTTCCTAACTGTCTGCCCCGTATTTCATTCATATTACAAAGTATGCGATGATAGATTAACGCTATCTGCAAAGATAATGATTTATCTTAAGAAGTCGTAAGGTAACTCAGATTTTATATCCAGTGAGTCCAAAATCTTCGGGAACAGTTTTATGATATATGTGCCGGATATTCCTTGGAACGAAGGGGTATGTTTCTTTTCTCAGCTTGTTTCATTTTATATTCCACGCCGTGGAATGTATGTTCCAGCCCATGGAATGTATGTTCCAGCCCATGGAATATACATTCCAGCCCATGGAATATAAAAGAAGTATAAGTGCGCAGGCGATTGCATATACTTGCGCGGACAAATGCAGATAGTTGGAAAGGCAATTGCAGGCAGATGTGGGGGAGGATTAGGAAGGTACACATAAAAGATGTATCTTTGTACGCTTTTTGAAAAGAATATATCATCAAACAACCTGTTATGTACTCGAACAAAGAAATATGGAACGTGACTTATCCCATTTTCTTGGGATTGCTGGCACAGAATGTCATCAACGTGACCGATACCGCTTTCTTAGGGCACGTGAGCGAAGTGGCTTTGGGGGCTTCGGCTATGGGCGGACTGCTGTATATCTGCATTTATACGGTAGCTTTCGGGTTCAGTGTGGGCTCGCAGATACTTATCGCGCGGCGTAACGGCGAGGGGAATTACCATGCTATCGGCCCGATTATGTGGCAAGGTTCCGCCTTCAGCTTCGCCATGGCGGTGGTGCTATTGGGGCTGATGTACGGGTTTGCCGAGCCGTTGATACGCCTGTTGATTACGTCCGATAATATCTATCATGCTACGTACGAGTTCTTTACGTGGCGCATTTGGGGCTTCCTCTTTGCTTTTGTCAACGTGATGTTCCGCGCGTTGTATATCGGCATCACGCAGACCAAGGTGCTTACGATGAGTGCCGTAGTGATGGCGGTCGTTAATGTCGTGCTCGATTATGTATTGGTGTTCGGCAAATGGGGATTCCCCGAAATGGGGGTGCGCGGAGCCGCGCTGGCATCTGTGATAGCCGAGGCGTCTTCGCTGGCCTTTTACCTTATATATACTTATGCGAAAGTGGATCTCCGTAAGTATGCCTTGCACCGTTTCGGGCGGTTCGATTGGAACATGGTGGTGCGCATTCTGCATATTTCCTGTTTCACGATGGTACAGTATTTCCTTTCCATGGCTATCTGGTTCGTGTTCTTCATGGCGTTGGAACGGTTGGGCGAGCGCCAGCTTGCCATTGCCAATATTGTGCGGAGCGTCTATATTGTGCTTTTTATTCCGGTGCAGTCGCTTTCTACTACGGCAAATACCTTGGTCAGCAACCTTATCGGTTCGGGTGGGGTATCGAAGGTGATGCATCTGCTTCACCGCATCGCCCGTATGTCGTTTTATATCATGGTGGTTTGTGCCGCGTTGTGCGTGATATTCCCTCATGCCATTCTTTCGGTATATACGAACGAGCCGGAGCTGGTGCGGGAATCCATCCGTGCCTTGTATGTGGTGTGTTTCGCCATGCTGATTTCGGCGCTTTCCAATGTGTATTTCAATGGCATTTCCGGTACGGGAAACACGCAGGCGGCATTGGTCCTCGAAATCGGCGTGCAGGTGTTTTATGCCCTCTATATCATTGTGGTCGGCATGATTATCCAGGCTCCGGTAGAGATTTGTTTCACGACAGAGGTGATTTACTATGCCCTGATGTTGGCGTTTAGCTTGCTTTATTTGAAAAAAGCGAAATGGCAGAACAAAAAGATTTGATGCTCTGCAAGTTTTTTACTACTTTTGCAACCGCGTTTTTGAATGGAACACAGAGACACAAAGACACAGAGTCTTTTTATAAGAATACTCTAAAAAATGAAAAAATAAAAACTCTGTGCCTCCGTGCCTCTGTGTTCCATGACATTATAGATAAACTATAACCAATAACATACTATGTTCGATAATTTAAGTGAAAGGCTTGAGCGTTCGTTCAAGATATTAAAAGGTGAAGGTAAAATCACCGAAATCAATGTAGCGGAAACGTTGAAGGACGTGCGTCGTGCTTTGCTCGATGCCGACGTAAACTATAAGGTGGCAAAGAACTTTACCGATACGGTGAAAGAGAAGGCCATGGGACAGAACGTGCTGACGGCGGTCAAGCCGAGCCAGTTGATGGTGAAGATTGTCCACGATGAGCTGGCGAAGCTGATGGGAGGCGATACCATCGAACTGGATTTGAAGGGCCGTCCGGCGGTTATCCTGATGTCGGGCCTGCAAGGTTCGGGTAAGACTACGTTCTCGGGCAAGTTGGCGCGGATGTTCAAGACGAAGAAGAACCGTAAGCCGTTGCTTGTGGCGTGCGACGTATATCGTCCGGCTGCGATTGAGCAGTTGAAGGTGTTGGGTACGCAAGTAGAGGTGCCTGTATATAGCGAGCCTGAAAGCAAGGATCCGGTACAGATTGCGAAGAACGCCATTCAGGAAGCTAAGGCAAAAGGGTATGATTTGGTCATTGTCGATACGGCGGGCCGTTTGGCGGTTGACGAGCAGATGATGAACGAAATCGAAACCATTAAGAATGCGATTACTCCGGATGCGACGCTCTTTGTGGTGGATGCGATGACCGGACAGGATGCGGTAAATACGGCGCGTGAATTTAACGAGCGTCTCGACTTTACCGGTGTTGTATTGACCAAGCTGGATGGCGATACCCGCGGCGGTGCGGCATTGTCTATCCGTACGGTGGTCAATAAGCCGATTCTGTTTGTAGGTACAGGCGAGAAACTGGATGCGGTTGATTTGTTCCATCCGGCACGTATGGCAGACCGTATTCTGGGTATGGGTGACATTGTCTCGTTGGTTGAGCGTGCGCAGGAACAATACGATGAGGAAGAAGCCAAACGCTTGCAGAAGAAAATCCAGAAGAACCAGTTCGACTTCAATGATTTCTTGAGTCAGATTCATCAAATCAAGAAAATGGGTAACTTGAAGGAACTGGCTTCGATGATACCGGGGGTAGGCAAGGCCATCAAGGATATCGACATCGATGACAATGCATTCAAGAGCATTGAGGCGATTATCTATTCGATGACTCCCGAAGAACGTACCCGTCCCGAGATATTGAACGGAAGCCGCCGCAATCGTATTGCCAAAGGTAGCGGTACCAGCATTCAGGAAGTGAACCGCCTCTTGAAGCAATTCGACCAGACCCGCAAGATGATGAAGATGGTGACAAGCAACAAGATGGCAGGGATGATGCAGAAGATGAAGCGGAAATAAGTCGTTCGCATACAGAGACACGGAGGCACAGAGATGTTATTCAAAAATGATATCTCTGTGCCTTTGTTGTTTGAAATGATTGATAAACAGAAACTAATAAAACATCTTTTTTATAAGCAAAGAAATGGTGCTTTTTAAGAACCTGATAGAATATTACTTTATTGGAAAATTTAAACAGGCTCTAATGATTTTATTAATTTATTAGCAGGTGAAATATAAAAATCGAAGAAAAGAGTGTTTTGAATAGATTTTTTGTTACTTTTGCATCGGACACTTCATTTGTCTCAGACATACAAGACACATTAAAAAAATAAGAGGCGTTATGCTTATCTCTTGCGAATGAAGATTTAGAAAATTTTCAATGCGAACAAGGGTAGCATAGTGGTTCTCATGCTATAGCGTGGGCTACTGCTATTACATCTGTTCGCATGGGTTTCTTAAGATTTTCATTCAAAGACGAGGTAGCATTGCAGTTCACGCTTCAGGGGTGATGGTGGTCTTTGTGAACTGGAGGACCTGATTTGTAGAGGTATGAAGTCTATAGGCAGTCTGATTAAAGAAGAATTAGAAAAACAAGAGCGTAGTGTCAGTTGGTTTGCACGTAAATTAGCTTGTGACCGTTCCAATGTCTACCGTTTATTTCAAAAAGAAAGTATTGATACGCATTTGCTTGCTCGAATTTCGCTTATTTTGAATCGTGATTTCTTTTCCGAATTGTCTGCGGATATACATTTGTCTGATTCAGAAGAAAATACAGATTGACCTTGAATTTTGTTGCAATATTTGCATCACAGCTGTGTCAATCCTGCATCGCTAGTTTACCGTTAATGTTTTATATTTACTTTACCTTTGTTGAAGTAATTTAAAAACATAAAAGAATATGAAAGCAATGAAGTATTTATCAATGGTGTTACTCATGTTAGTAACGAGTGTTTGTATGTTTAGCTGTAGTGATGACGATGATAGCCCTGTATCTGGCATTAATAATTTTTATATTGAATTTGATGTGTCCGGAGGGGGATTGACTGCTGCAGAGCTAAATAATATTAAATCTGGATTGGCATCTATTGACACAAATATGAGAGGCTATGAAACGGAAGAGGCAACTTATATTTTTAGAGAATTGCTTAAAGAATTAAGAGATGGTTTTGCAGAAGGGCTGCCATATTTAAGTGGTACTCTAGATATTAAATTGACTTTGAAATCAGAAGATGGAAGAACTGTGATGAGTGGAGTTATTCATGTAACACAAACTGGAGCTTCTTATGAATATTAGTAGTAAGAAGCTGTTTTGAATTTATCGTGCGATGATTTGGGATGAGTTTTTGAGGCATTTTCGCTTCTGTGATGGGGAAGATAGCGGGCTATCTGACGAAGAACAGTAGCGGAAAGGACCAAAAAATCGCCCAAAGCACACACGAAAACGGATACATCAAGCCAAGAAAAACTTTTTGGAGAAATTCAAAACAGCTTCTCAAAACAGCTTCTAAATTTTATAATTTTTTATTCTGCTGAATTTGTTATTCGGTAGTTATAAAAAGCGGATTTATAATCTGTCCATGCATCTGCAAAGTTCAAGGTTTTAGTAATTTTTGTGGGTAATGGGGAATAAATCCGTTTTTTTTGTTTTAACGGTGGAGTGAATGTTCGTTTGGCGTTCGGAAGAATAGTATGTAAAGCCACCGGTTTATCGTGGGGAGGCTTATGAAGTTGACTGGAGAAAATGTGTTTGGTGATTTTATTTAGTCAATTAGATATGCAATGCGAAAAATCATTTGTCATACGAATATGAAGGAGATCGAAAATATGTGGTATACGGGATCATTCGCTGCGTTCATTAGCCAAAATGGAAGCTGATTTTTATTTTGCACATTTTTTAATAGAGGCGTTATGCTTATCTTATATTTGAAGTTTGAGAAATTTTCAAATAAGCAAGGATAGCATAGTGGTTCTCACGCTATAGCGTGGGCTGCTATTACTACATCTGCTCATTTAGGTTTTCTCAGGACCTTCATCTAAGACGTGGTAGCATTGCAGTTCCACGTTTCGTGGTTTAATAATGGTCCTTGTGGGGCTGGGAGGACATCCATAATCCAATACTAGTATGAAAAAGTACTTTTTAATTGCAGTTGCTTTTTTGTCGCTTTTGACTTTTAATGCTTGTTCTTCGGATTCTCCAGAAGTAGAGTTGCCACCTAAAGAAGAACCTGAACAACCAGATACTCCGGTCGACCCAGACAATCCCAGTACGACTGATAATGTTGTTTTAGCAGAAAACACCATTCTGTTAACTGATAGTATAGACAAATATGTCACTAATCCAGTTACAGGTACTACTTTGAATTTGGAAACTTCAATAGATGAGACTGAATTACCGGAGGTTGGTCAGGTCTTGTTATATGGTAATGTCTCGGAAAAATTCCCTTTAGGATTCTTAGGTAAGGTAAAAGATGTAGTAAAGTCATCCAGCGGATATGAAGTGATTACAGAAACGGTATCCTTAGAGGAGGCTTTCGATAAATTGTATATCAATGAAACGATTGCTTTAACGTCTGATGAGGAAAGTCAACAAAATAGCAGGTCTACAGAGTTTGTATTTTCACCATGGCATCCTCAAGGATATACAGGACTAGAATGTCGTTGGCATACAGATTTCCCAATTGTGCCTAATATAGAAGGTGGATGGGAGGTCGGTTCAATATCTGGCAGTTTGTCTGGTAGTGTTGATGGAGGGCTTGCAATGGGGGCTAATCTGTTATGTTTAATAGATATAGATAAACAAGCCTTAAAAGAATCTTATATTAAAATTGCCATGGGGCTTAGGACATCTTTTGGTAATAAAATTAATCTAAAAGGAGAATTAACAGGAGAGTATACCAAAGAGTTAAAGAAATTTGAATTGGCAAAACCTTTTATGTTATCACTGCAAGGAGCGGCTATTCATATCATTTTACATCCTGCTATTGTTTTATCTGCTTTTATGAAATACGAGGGAAAAATGGAATTAGATTTTTCTCAATATGCAGATTATGAATGGGAAGCTGTTTATCTTTATGAACATGGTATAGGAGGGCTTAGCGTAAATAAGAAGGATGATAAAGACAATAAGACTACTGTGAATAAATTTTCTGTAGATGGATTAATTGATATGGGTCTTTCTGCTGATTTTAGTATGGCATTTTTTAATAATGAGAATGTGGCTTGTAATTTTAAAATAGCAGCAGGACCATCGCTTGCAGCAAAATTATCATATGATGGTACAGAGGAAAATTTGTATGAAAAATTGAAAGATAATGAAATATCTATCGCAGCTTGCAAAATTGCAGTAAACGCAGGAGTCCAAATTAGTATATTTAAGGAAGATAATATAGAGGTAGGTGTGGATGACGAAGAGCTTCCTTCATTTGAATATGAAGGATTTTTTGGTAAAAAGGAATATTATTTATTTCCTAAATTTAAAGAAAAGAATGCGTTATGGAAGAGTGGCAATCAAATTTTGGCAGAGTATGATGTCAGCAGGGATTTATTATTTCCTGTTCAGCTTGGCATGAGATTGATGGATAAAGATAAAAAGACACTAAAGGATGATGTGGATTTGTTTGAATATCAATATGAAAACGAATCGCAAACATTGTTGAGTACTACATTTGATAATGTTAATTCTAAGAAAGATTATTATGTTTGTCCTATTGTGGAATTGCCGTTGTTTGGGAAAGTGGAAGCCTCGCCTGTTACGAAAATTAATGCGAAACAAGATACTTGTCATATAGACTTTACTATCGAATATCCCAAGTATTCAGATTCGTATCGAATGAACGGAAGAGATGAGGCATCGTGTGAAGCCGCATTATATCCTATTTATGAAAACGAAAACCAACGGAAAGGCATAGTAGGAACAGAGGCTATTTTATATAAAGACGGTAAAGAAGTTGCAAGGTCTTCCTATCAGTGGTTGGGTAGAAATATCATTAGCAAGCTCTTTAAGCGTGAGGAGCTTTTAATAGATTATGAAAACTATATAGCCCGGCCCAAAGACGGACGATGGCAAGTATCAATGGCATTCAAGAAACTTGACGAGTACGGAGATACAATCACTTGTGTTACGGATGTTGTCAAAGATATAGATTTGAAGTATGATACCAAACCGGCAATGATTATATATAGATGTGATATTCGTGGTTGTGATTCGCATTCGATGGAAGACGAACATTCTTTTTTGATAGATATGAATTGTTTTGTAAGAGGAACATTTTGGTGTAAAACAACTATAGGCAATGGTTCTAATGAAGTTACAAATGGTGAAGTGATTGTGGTTAGGGATGATTTTTCTTTTGGCGGTTCTTGGGGAGTTAATTATACTAATTATGATGTACCTAACAGACTTGTAATGAAATATATAGATTATAGTGGAAGAATGGTTGAAAGTAATTCAGTTCCAATTCAAACCGATGTAAATGGTTGTGTTATAGATAGCCATTATGAAGATGATTCTGAACTTTCGCAATATGAAAGTCGCTGGAGTTTTGATTAATGATAGGTAGCTAAACAAAATAAGCGTCCGTAATAACCAATGTAGGGGAGAAGCTTGTTTCTCACATTGGTTATTACGGATATCGTATAATTTTAAAGCTATGAATTTTGCAATAAAATATATCTTAGCATTTAAGTGAATGAAGAAAAAAGTTTTATGTTACAGCAGATAGAACTATCAGATACCGAAATTCTTTTGGCTTTTGCCGCTTCGTGTGTGAAGGGGACAGCCCGGCGTTTAGATGTTTCTAATCGTATCATTTAATTTTGTACACTTACTTATTATGTATATGAGCGGACAGAATCAGTCGGATGACCCTGTGAAGTCGCCCGAAATACAAGAAATCATTATGAGCTACCGCATTGGGATCATTGCGGCGGAGTTTGCCAATCGTTTGGATATAAGTCCGGTACGGGCTTTGCATTTGTTTTATGAAAGCCAGACCTGTGCGGATTTGCATGACAAGCGTACCTGGCTGTATCTGTATAGCAATCTTTACATGGCCGATGAATTTATGAGGGAATGCGAATATGATTTTTGATGCGGATAAAGCAGGTATTTTTCTCGGATGTTTTTGTATTTTCGGAGTGCCGGTTCCCATTCTTCCCGTAATTCGGCTTCGCTCTTTCCTTTGATAATGCCTTGTCTTACCTGACTGGTGCCCATGAGCAGGTCGAACCAATGAGGGCGGGTGAAGAACTTTTTCCCGTTAGTCTGATAGAGTTGATAGAATTCCAGGACGTATGCTAATGAAAATCCTTTCGGGGGACATACATCACGTAAGTCTTTTCCATAGCAATAAGTGTTCTTGTGCAGGGGATTCATGTCCGAGCCTTTTAGGGGACGGGGCATGAAACGGAAACCGTATTCATTGGTATAGGGGCTTCCGATGACCTGAAAGGGAAATGATGTGCCTCGTCCTATGCTGACCGATGTGCCTTCGAAAGGACAAAGCGAAGCATAAAGGGCGATTGCCTGGTCATTGGGAAGGTTGGGAGAGGGTTTTACAGGAAGGGAGTACGGTTGTCCGTGTTTCCAGCCTGATACGGGGATTACTTTCAGCTTGCATTGCAATCCGTTTCCTAACCATCCTTCTCCATTTATCATGCGGGCTATCTCGCCTACGGTACATCCGTGCAATACCGGTATGGGAAGCATCCCTACGAAACTTTTATATTCCGGTTCCAATACCGGACCTTCCACATAGTCGCACGGATTCGGGCGGTCCAGCACAATCAGTTCGTTCCCGTTTTCGGCGCAAGCTTGCATGATATAATATAAGGTGCTGATGTAGGTGAAAAAACGTGCGCCCACATCCTGGATGTCGAATAGGACGATGTCTGTATCTGCCAATTGGTGAGGCGCAGGCTTTTTGTTTTTCCCATAGAGCGAAGCTATCTGAATGCCGGTACGTGTGTCTTTTCCGTCTTTGACGGTTGCACCTGCATCTGCTTCTCCCCGCAATCCGTGTTCGGGTGCAAAGATGCGGGTGATGTCTATACCTATATTATATAAGGAGTCAAGCAGATGTTTTTCTCCGATTAAAGAAGTCTGGTTGACCGTAAGTGCCACGCGTTTCCCTTCAATCAGCGGAAAATACTGCTCGGTTTGTTCGGCTCCCGTACGGATTTGTGCATATCCGTGCGTAAGGCTTGTCAGGATTAGCCAAGCGGCCAGAAGGTGGTATTTGATAGAATGTTTCATGTGCATACGTGTTGGATAAGAGTGAGGCAAAGATAAAGATATTTATGGAAAAAACTTCGGAGACCGGCGGATTATCGTAAAAATCTCTATATTTGTAATCGGATTGAGGAGACTCTATCCAAAACATACAGGAAAAGAAAAAGTGGTATGTTTATCTTGTCGGTTGAAAACATGAAAATTTCGGATTATAACCGCCTATGAAGGAACAGATAGGCATCGAATAGGATATATATGGAACAACAATTTTGTCAAAGTTGCGGCATGCCCTTGAACGATGAGAACAGAGGAATCCATGCCGATGGAAGCCGTAGCGAGGATTATTGCATGTATTGTTACAAGAACGGTGCGTTTACCCAGGATTTCACGATGGGGCAAATGATAGAGTTCTGCCTGCAATTCTTAGACCAATGGAATGCACAGGCTGGATGTAACTTAACTCCCATACAGGCCAAAGAACAGATGCTTCAATACTTTCCGCGCCTGAAACGGTGGAAAGAAAAAGATGAACGGACACTGGCGGAAAAAGCAACCCATTTGCTTGCCCAATGCGAAAACGTGACGGTCGCTTCCATTGACACCAACGGTTATCCCCGGCCTGTGCAGATGTCCAAGATTGAAGCAAAGGGTTTTCATGAGGTATGGATGGCGACAAGTGCCGACTCTGTAAAGGTCAATGATTTTAAGGCGAACAACAAGGCGGGTCTTTGCTATGACCATTACGGAGACGGGGTTGCCCTACGCGGAACAGTAGAGGTTATCACGGACGATGCCATCCGCAAGGAAATGTGGCAAGACTGGTTTGCTTATCATTTCCCCGGCGGACCGAACGACCCGAATTATGTGCTTCTTCATTTCATTGGCAAGGAAGCCACTTTCTGGATTAACGGCGAATTTTCTCACTTCAACATCTGATATTTATGAAACCTATCGTACCCGATACTCAAAGCATCGCCGCTTGCGGTCTTTATTGCGGAGCTTGCCGCAAGTTCTTGATTGGGAAATGCCCCGGATGCAAACGCAATGAAAAGGCGGCCTGGTGTAAAATCCGTTCGTGTTGTCAAGAAAACAAGTTCAATACCTGCGCCGAATGTCCGCATGATGTAAAGGAATGCAAGGTGTTTTCCAATTGGATAGGTAAGGTGTTCGCCTTTCTGTTCAACTCCGACCGTGCCGCCTGCATCCGTTACATCAAGGAACATGGCGAACAGGCTTTTGCCAAAGAAATGACCCAACGTAAATGTCAGACCATCAAAAGGAAATAAATATGGAACTATCAGATTGGTTCAAAGAATTTGAGAAAGGCATAGCCAGCCTCTCGCCGGAGCAGCGGAGTGCTTTCTTCTCGGAATGTGGCAAGAACTGTGTGGACGGCGGCACACTTTCCATTTACAGAAAACTCTATGAGGATGCTGAAGGGGACATGGATGTTTTCTTTCAGCTGGCGAATAGATTGCCGGGAGTAAAAGGCGAGGTCGTAGAGAAAGGGCGTATCTATTACCTTACCTTTTTGGAATGTACTTGCCATTTGTGCAAGAAAGGCAATGTCACAACGCCTTTACTCTGTGAATGTTCCCGTCAGAGTGTCCTCTACTCTCTGCAAAGCCTTTGGAAAGGGCGGGATTTTCAGGTGAAACTCTGCCATTCCATTTTACAAGGCGAACCGGATTGCAAGATGAGGATTGAAGTGGAATTCGTCAGATAGCCCGCTATCTTCCTCATCACAGAAGCGAAAATGCCTCAAAAACTCATCCCAAATCAGCGCACGATAAATTCAAAACAGCTTCTAAACAGGCTCTTATATAGAATTGCGGAATAATTCTGTTTCTTTTTGTTTGTCCGTTGCTTGGAAAAGCGTACTTTTGCACTTGCAAATTCAGTGGTAAAATGGTTAGGTATATTTTGAGTAAGCTAAAAGGTCACCCGCAAGTAGGGGAGGGTACCGCATACGCTATTTTGTTTTCAATGGGCTTTTGCCATTTGCTGAACGATATGATTCAGTCGGTAATCCCTGCCATGTATCCGTTGTTGAAAGATAGTTTCGGCTTTACTTTTGCGCAAATCGGTATTATTACATTGATTTTTCAGTTGACTTCTTCGGTTTTCCAGCCTTTTGTCGGACAATATGCCGACCGTCATCCTCAACCTTATTCGTTGGCTATGGGGATGGGTTTTACGTTGTGTGGTTTGCTGATGCTGGCTTTTGCTCCTAACTATTGGATTATCCTATTGTCGGTAGCGGTAATCGGTTGCGGTTCTTCGGTATTCCATCCGGAGGCTTCGCGTGTGGCTCAAATGGCTTCGGGCGGTAAGAAGAGCTTGGCTCAGTCTATTTTTCAAGTAGGAGGAAACGGCGGAAGTGCTATTGGCCCGTTGCTTGCCGCATTGATTATTATTCCTTATGGACAACATGCGGTGGGATGGTTTGCCACGGCTGCTCTGCTTGCTTCGATGATTCTGGTGCGAGTAGGCTATTGGTATAGCTTGCTGCTGGTTCGCATGAAACGCTTTCATTGTGTTGTGCGGACGGCTACACACGGTTTGTCCGAAGGGGCAATCCGTAAGGCTATGGGAATTTTGGTCATCATGCTTTTCTCGAAATACTTTTTCACTTCGTGTATGACGAGCTATTTTACTTTTTACTTGATAGAGAAATTTGGGGTTACGGTGCAACAGTCCCAATTCTGTCTTTTTGCTTTTCTGGCGGCATTAGCCATTGGAACGTTGTTGGGCGGGTATTTCGGTGACCGTTACGGGCGGAAGTATGTCATATTGTTCTCTATCCTTGGTGCCGCTCCGTTTACGTTGGCACTTCCTTATCTGAACTTGTTTTGGACGCTTGTGATGGCAGGAGTCAGCGGTTTGATTATCGCATCTGCTTTCTCGGCTATTCTGGTATATGCTACCGACTTGAAGCCGGATAAGGTAGGCATGGTATCAGGCATCTTCTTCGGATTAATGTTTGGTTTAGGAGGGATAGGTTCGGCATTCTTCGGCTGGCTTGCCGATATGACCAGCATTGAATTTATTTTCAGTGTCAGCACCTTATTGCCTTTGTTGGGGGTGATTGCAGTATTCCTTCCGGATATTAAACCGGTTAAAAATAATGATTAAGAGGTGTGAGGCTTATGGCAAGAAATCAGAAAATCCGGATACAACATTATCTCTCTCCGTGTGGCGAGCTGGTGCTTGGCTCTTTGGGAGATAAGTTGTGTTTGTGTAATTGGGTAAAAGAGAAACATCCGGGCAGGGTAGACCAGAGATTGCAGACTGGGCTGAAAGCCGGTTATGAAGAGGGTGCATCGGATGTGCTTCAGGAAGCAATCGGGCAATTAGAAGCTTATTTTCGGCGCGAACGGGTTGCTTTCGATATCCCCCTGCTGACAATAGGTACAGCTTTCCAAATGCGTGTATGGCGTGCTTTGCAGGAAATTCCATACGGGCAGACGTGTTCTTACGGAGAACTGGCAATGCGTATCGGGTGTCCCAAAGCGGTACGCGCTGTGGCTAATGCGAATGGTGCCAATGCCATTTCCATATTTATCCCCTGCCATCGGATTATAGGAAGTGACCGTTCCTTAACCGGATATGGAGGCGGACTTGAGGCTAAAAGATATTTATTGGAGTTAGAGACAATGAAATAATACATCAATATATTAGATTATGAATCCATTGACATTGATTGATAAATTCTATCCTGAAGAAAATGAATTGAAACGCATTTTGTTGGTGCATAGCCGTTCGGTTACGGATAAGGCACTTGCGTTGGCAAAGAAACATCCCGAACTGGACTTGGACTTGACTTTTATCGAAGAGGCTGCGATGCTTCATGACATCGGCATTTTCCTGACCGACGCTCCGGATATCCAATGCTTCGGGACGCATCCTTATATTTGCCACGGTTATTTGGGGGCAGATTTGGTGAGGAAAGAAGGTTTCCCGCGCCATGCGCTGGTGTGCGAACGGCATACAGGGGCAGGGCTTTCGTTGCAGGATATCGAGGAGCAAGGCTTGCCTGTTCCCCACCGGGATATGGTGCCGGTCAGTTTGGAAGAAGAGATTATTTGCTTTGCCGACAAGTTTTTCTCGAAGACCAAACTGGATAAAGAGAAAAGCATCGAAAAGGCACGGAAGAGTGTGGAAAAGCATGGAGGCAATGGCGTGCAGCATTTCGACCGTTGGTGCGAGCTTTTTTTATAGTCTTAAAAATACATTAAAAACAGAAGCATCTGCGTGTATTTACGGGAGAATGTTTACTTTTGCAACGCATTGTGTAAAAAAAGAATGAATGACGTCATTTAGGAAAACAACATATTTGTTCTTGTCTTTGTTTTTTATGAGCTGCTGTTTTTCGTTATATGCCGAGGCTCAGCGTGTTAAAGGAAAACGGGCGAGAAAGGACAATGCAGGGCTCCGTACGGATTCCCTGCCATCGGATTCATTGTTGCCCGATTCGTTGGCAACAGATAGCCTTATGTCCGATTCGCTGGCTTCAGACAGCTCAGATAAACAGCCTTTGGATGCTCCGGTCGTGTATGAAGCGAGCGATTCTATTGTTTTTACCAAAGGGGGATATGCTCATTTGTATGGGAATGGTAAGGTGAATTATCAGAATATTGAGCTGACTTCTGCCAAGATTTCCATGAATATGGATAGCAGTACCGTATTTGCCGAAGGGGTAATGGATACGGCTGGAGTCGCTTCGGGCACTCCGATATTCAAAGACGGCGAGACACCGTATGAGTCGAAAACCATGCGTTATAATTTCAAGACCAAGAAAGGTTTTATCAACGATATCATTACCCAACAGGGAGAAGGGTATGTGACTAGCATGAACGCCAAGAAAGGTCCGGACAATGATATTTACATGACACAAGGAAAGTACACGACTTGTGACAATCATGAACATCCGCACTTTTACTTGAAACTTTCGATGGCAAAGGTGCGTCCTAAGAAAGATGTAGTCTTTGGACCGGCGCAGCTGGTGGTAGAGGATGTGCCTTTGCCCATAGCCGTTCCGTTCGGTTTCTTCCCTTTCAACAGCACTTATTCTTCTGGTTTCATCATGCCGACATACGGTGACGAGATGAACCGTGGTTTCTATTTGCGTGACGGAGGATATTATTTTGCCATTAGCGACAAGATGGATTTGAAATTATTGGGCGAAATCTATACCAAAGGTTCCTGGGGGCTTTCGGTGGCTTCGAATTATAGCAAGCGATACAAGTATAGCGGCAGTTTCAATGCCAGTTATCTGGTAACAAAGACGGGCGAGAAGAATATGCCCGACTATGCCGTTTCGAAAGACTTCCGTATCCAATGGAGCCACCGGCAGGATGCCAAGGCAAACCCGAACAGTTCGTTCTCGGCAAGCGTGAACTTTGCGACCAGCAGTTACGACCGGTCCAGCTTGAGTACGTTGTACGACCCTTCTTCGTATAGCAATAATACAAAAGCGTCCAGTATCAGCTATTCGCGTAACTTTCCCGATATCGGATTGAATATATCGAGTACGTTCAATATTACGCAGAACACGCGCGACTCATCGCTGACCATGACTTTGCCCGACGTAAACATTTCGTTGAGCCGTATCTATCCGTTCAAGCGTAAGAAAGCGGCAGGTAACGAACGCTGGTACGAAAAGATTTCGTTCCAGTATACGGGTGCCTTGACCAACAGTGTGGATACCAAGGATAACTTGCTGTTCAAGACCCCGTTCTCGCAATGGGAGACCGGTATGCGCCACAATATTCCGGTTGAGGCGAACTTTACCTTATTTAACTATATCAACATTACGCCTTCATTCAATTATACGGAGCGTTGGTATACCAAGAAAATTATGCGTAGTTACGACGAACAGGCGCAAGAAGAAGTGCGTGATACCATCAACGGTTTTCATCGGGTGTACGATTACAACATGGCAGTGTCGATGAACACGAAACTGTACGGTATGTATAAGCCGTTGTTTTGGAAAAGCAAAGATATTACCATCCGTCACGTGTTAACGCCAAGCGTAAGTTATACATATACGCCTGACTTTGGAAGATCGAAGTTCGGCTATTATGAAACATATACTTATACGGACGAGAACGGGGAAGTCCGTACTACGGAATATTCTCCTTTCGAGGGCATGCCGTATGGTGTGCCGGGACAAGGCGTGTCGCAAACCGTCGCCTTTTCGCTTCAGAATAACTTGGAGATGAAAATGGCTTCAGACAAAGACACTACGGGGTATAAGAAAATCAGCTTGATTGATAATCTGACGGCAAACTTGTCGTACGATATCGCCCAAAGACGTTGGAGTAATTTGACGATGAGCGCCCGTTTGAAGCTGACCAAGAGTTATACCTTTAATATGAACGCTACTTTTGCCACGTATGCCTATAAGTTTGACGAAAACGGAAATGTAGTGACCAGCGACCGCACCGAATGGTCGTACGGGCGTTTCGGACGTTTCCAAGGATATAGCGGCTCGTTCTCTTATACCTTGAATAATGATACATTCAAGAAACTGTTCGGCAAAGGGGATGATAAAGATAAGGAGAAAGACAAGAAGAAGGGAGATTCGGAGGAAGAAGACGGAGATGAAGAGGAAGAAAGTACCGATAGCCAGCCTTCTCCCAACCGGAAGACAGAAAATGCGACGCTTGATCCCGACGGGTATCTGGCTTTCAAGATGCCGTGGAGCTTGAGCTTGAGTTACAGTTATAGCATCCGCGAAAATACCAGTGCGAAGATTAACATCAAGAAGATGCGTTATCCGTATGCGCTTACGCATTCATTGAATATTTCAGGAAATGTGAAAATCGGCAGCCGTTGGAACGTTACGTATTCGAGCGGGTATGATTTTACATCGAAAGAAATGTCTATGACCACGGTTAATATCACCCGCGACCTGCACTGCTTTAATATGAGTTGCGGTCTGGTATTCGGTCCGTTCACATCGTATAATTTCTCCATCCGTGCCAACTCCAGCATGTTGACCGATGCCTTGAAATGGGACCAGCGAAGCAATACGGGTAGCCAGGTGACGTGGTACTAAGCAATTGACAATTGAAATCACCAGTTAATCGGTGTTTCCCCGTGCTGCATCAGGTATTCATTGGTGCGGCTGAAGTGTCTGTTCCCGAAAAAGCCGTGGTAGGCGGATAGGGGAGAGGGGTGGACCGAAGTCAGTACGAGATGCTTGTTCCGGTCGATAAATGCTCCTTTTTTCTGCGCATACGAGCCCCATAAGATAAATACCAGATGTTCCCGGTTGGTTGCTAAAGCGCGGATAGCTGCATCCGTAAACTCTTCCCACCCCTTGTTTTGGTGCGAACCGGCTTGATGAGCACGGACGGTGAGTGTGGCGTTGAGCAGCAGCACGCCCTGTTGCGCCCAACGGGTAAGGTTTCCGCTGGCAGGAATCGGGGTCCCCAAATCGTCGTGTATTTCTTTGAAGATATTCTGCAGTGAGGGTGGAAACGGCACGCCGTCATTGACCGAAAAGCACAGTCCGTGCGCTTGTCCGGGACCGTGATAAGGGTCTTGTCCGATGATTACGGCTTTTACTTTATTATAAGGACAAAGATTGAAGGCGTTGAATATCAGCTTTCCCGGCGGATAAACGGTCGTATTGTGGTATTCTTGGCGTACGAAATCAGTCAGCCGGACGAAATAGTCTTTCTCGAATTCGGGAGCCAGCACTTGCTTCCACGATTCTTCTATCTGTACATTCATGGTCTTTTCTTGTTTTGATTTTGCTGGTAAAGATATAAAATTCATCACAGAAGACACAGAGGCATACAGAGTTTTTTGAAAATAAAAACGAAAAACTCCGTGTGCCTCTGTGTCTTCTGTGATGATGAATTGTTATATTAACTGCATTCCCAATTCAGCGCATTCTTTCCGCATTTCTTCGGGCCAGATGCTTGCCTGTATTTCGCCAATATGTGCTTTCTTCAGATAAAGCATGCAGAGGCGTGACTGGCCGATACCGCCGCCAATGCTAAGCGGTAACGAACCTTCAAGCAGACGTCTGTGGAAATAGAGCTTGGTGCGTTCTTCTTTGCCTGCCAGTTCCAGCTGTTTCAGCATAGCTGCCTTGTCCACACGGATACCCATCGAAGACAATTCGAGGGCACGTCCCAATACACAGTCCCATACCAGCAGGTCACCGTTCAGACCGGGCAATCCGGTCTTAGGGTCAATGGTTGTATAGTCATCATAGTCCGGTGCGCGTAAATCGTGAGGCATGCCGTCGCTTAGTTTGCATCCGATGCCGATGATGAATACAGAACCGTATTTTTCAGTGATGAGGTTTTCACGTTCCTTCGGTGTCTTGTCCGGATACATATCCAGCAACTCTTGTGCATGGATGAAATGGATGTCATGCGCAAGGAATGACGTGATTTGCGGATAAGCTTCGCAAATCATATATTCTGTGCGGCGCATGGCAGAATAGATGCGGGTTACGATGCTTTTCAAAAACTCTATGGTGCGTTGTTCGGGTGTGATGACCCGCTCCCAGTCCCATTGGTCTACATACAAGGAATGCAGATTGCCCAATTCCTCGTCGGCGCGGATAGCATTCATGTCCGTATAGATGCCATATCCCGGTTCCACATGATAATCTGCAAGAGTAACTCGTTTCCATTTGGCAAGCGAATGCACCACTTCCGCCTGTTGGTCGGCAAGGTCTTTGATAGGGAAGGTTACCGGACGTTCTACACCGTTCAGGTCATCGTTGATACCCATTCCTTTTAAAACGAAAAGAGGGGCAGTTACTCTTCGCAACCGCAGTTCCGAAGATAAGTTTTGTTGGAAAAAATCTTTTATCTGTTTGATACCCAACTCGGTTTGTTTCATGTCGAGCAAGGGCTTGTAATTGGTTGGTTTTATTAGATAGCTCATAGCCTTTCGTTATTAGTTGTTTATAAAGTTATGCAAAGGTAGAAATATTTTGCAAAAATGCAATGGATTTTCAAAAGATATTATCAGAATGTAAGCATTCGATAAACTACAGTCATTAAATATCTATATAATGATAGCGACTGTTACTATTGGATTCATAGTGACAGTCGCTATAGTTTTGTTGAACCTGTATGTTGACGTTGTGGTTAGTTGGCGGATTCTACAGTTTGTTTGGTCAACAGGCTCTCCGGATGTTGCAGTTTCCATTTGTGCGGAAGAAGGTTAAGCAGTTCCTCATCAGCGGACTTCTTATGATACGGCATTTGGGCAATGATATCCTTCAGGTAATCCCTTGGGTTCACATCGTGTGCCTTGCAGGTGGCCAGCAGGGAACAGATTACAGACATGTTAACGGCAGCCTCGTGATTACCGCAGAAGAGATAGTTCTTGCGCCCCAAAGCAATTGGCCGGATGGCATTTTCCGCCAGGTTGTTGTCCAAAAGCAGGCGTCCGTCCTCCAGGCATCTCATCATGTTGTCCCATCGGGTATAGGCATACGAGACAGCTTTGCCGATTAGCGATTGGGGACTGTATTTGATGCCTTCCGTTTCCATCCACGTCTTCATGGCCTCCATGATTGGGCGTGTCAGTTCCCGGCGTTTCGCTTTGCGTCCGTCGAACGACAAGCCCGCCTTATCGCAGCAGTGCTCAATCCTGTACATGTACTGTATCTGGGCCAGCCCATATTCGGCTTCCTTTTTGTTTTCACCCAAGGCATGCTCAAAATCACGGCGGATATGCGCCATGCAATTGACCAGCCGCACGTCGGGGTTGGTCTTGAAGGCTGTCTCATAGCCTGCAAAACCGTCGCATTGAAGGTATCCTTTGAAGCGGTATTGGCTTGCCAGTGATTCGATGACTGATCCGGCCCGGGATCCCATGTCATAATGGAAGATGACCAGTTTTTCCATGACAGACCTGACCATCCAGAGGTATTCCTTTTCCGCCTTGTGCTTTCCTCTGTTGATGACCGGGATGGTGGTCTCGTCCGCCTGCACATAGTCGCAAGAGAAGACCTCTTTCTTAAGCGACTCATACAGGGGCTTCAGCAGTTCTACCGTCTTCTTGAACCATCCGTCCAGCGTGCTTTCCGTAAGGCCTTTCAGCCCGAGATGCCTGTATTGCCGTATCTGACGGTAGAACGGGACGTGGTATTCATACTTCTGAAGCAGTATCTCGGCAAGCAGGCTGGTATCAGCGATGCACTTGTCAACAGGCATCAGCGGCATGGGGGCAATCTCCACTCCTTTCTGTCCAGCCGGAGGAAGCATGGTGCTGTCCTTGAGTGCATATTTGGGACGGATGATTTCCTTGACGTAAAGCATGCCCGGCTTGTGTTTGACGACTTTTGTTATCTCTTCGCCTATTCTACGGTATAAAGACAGGTCAACACCTGTCGGTTCTATTGTCTCGGTCTCCAGTACGGGTAAGTCCTCTATCATTTTTCGGTTCTGACGATTCTGCTTCCGTACTTCCGCCGATTCCTTTTCAATCTTCCCAACGGCTTCGTCGCGCTTTTCTTCCGCCTGATGTTGGAGTCCGGCAAACTCGTCTGCAAAAAGATCGGGGATATTAGGGTCATATGCGCGAAGCTTCTCCGATTTACGCCCAAAGAGCTGACGGTTCAGCCATGCGACCTGAGCCGTCAGCTCCTTGATGCGCGCCTGCAGTTTTTCATTCTGCTCAGCCTGTTTTTTATTAGTGGCAGACAATGAAGCAATAGAGGCATTCAGCCCTTCTATCGTCTTGAGTAATATAGCTTTTTCATCCATTGCCTGTCTCTTTTTTACTGATGTAAAGATACTAATTATTAATGGATTATACAATAATACCAGCACTTTTTTCAATAAAAGACATGTCATACATGGTACTCCTTACGCTCTGCCCTGAGCCGCCGGAGCCTCTGCCCCGGGCTTTCCTGAATGCCCTCGACCATCATTACCAGGTCACGCCATTCCATGGGATAACTGTCTGATTCCGGGTCGTATTCCGGCAGTTTGAAGCGTCCGGCCTCCAGCCGTTTGACGTACATCACCATGCCGCCGTCTTCCGCATGAAGCAGCTTCATAAGCCTGCGGTTGGAGCCGATGAAGATGAAGACATCGCCGTTCTTCACCTCACTTTTCATCTTTTCATGCACCACCCCGCACAGCGAACTGATGCCCTTGCGCATGTCCGTCCTGCCGGGACACAGGAAGTAGCGCATCGTGTCGTTCAAGTTAAACATGGCCCTCCTGCAGACTTTGGTTCAACACTTCCATCAACAGCTTCTCTGAGCCGCTTCCAAAGTGGGCACGGAGCCCGTTGGGAAACAACAAGGACACGCCGTAAGGAGCCTGTTCATCCAAGGACAATTCTGCTGTTGGCCGTTTGATATTGATCGGAGCCAGCTCTTGTTTGATACTGTCTTTCTCGGCAGAGTATTTCTTTTGCCAATAGTGATAGGTGGAATAACTCACTCCTATCTGTCGTAGGTACGACTTCAATGACAGGCCGCTTTGTTGCACCTGCATTTCTAATTCTTCAAATCCAGTTCTGTTCATTGCTATTCGGTTTGATTGTTATGTGGGGCAAAATTACAATCAAACTATAGGGCATGCAATGTGTATTTCTTAGAATGCTTACATCAGAATGTAAAATGATAAAACTTTTTTATAGGAAAAATGACAATCTGTTTCCTCCTTTGTTTCCTGATAGACATTCACATAATAGGTGTTTGAGCTTATAGGTATTTATAGTCTTGTCTCTTCGGAATTGCAAATCCTTTTTGATGATGAATTACAAATCCGGCAAGGCTGTAGAGGGCGTTTTTGGGGGTGATAACAAAAGTACGGATACAAAAAACCCACTAAAGTAACTTCTTTAGTGGGTTTTTATCCGTTTATGACCCGGTAGTCGTACACCCGTGGGGAGTCGAACCCCAATCGTCGGAACCGGAATCCGATATTCTATCCATTGAACTACGGGTGCGTTTTTTTAATTGCGGTGCAAAAATACAATTATTCTTTTATCTATCCTAATGATTTGAGAAAAAAATAATGTTGATAAGTAGAAGCTGTTTTGAATTTCTCCAAAAAGTTTTTCTTGGCTTGATGTATTCGTTTTCGTGTGTGCTTTGGGCGATTTTTTGGTCCTTTTCGCTCCTGTTCTTCGTCAGATAGCCCGCTATCTTCCTCATCACAGAAGCGGAAATGCCTCAAAAACTCATCCCAAATCATCGCACGATAAATTCAAAACAGCTTCTAAGAGACCGTTTTTTATCACTTAGTTCCTATGTTTGTAATGTGGCTATCTTTCGTTAGCACATTACAAACATAGGAACTAAAGCTTTGCTATTTCTTTTGGACTAAGTCCGGTAGCTTTCGCTATGATATCTGTAGAAACGCCTAAACGTTTCAAGTTTTGTGCATCCTCCAGTTTACTTTTAGCCATTCCTTCTTTTATACCTTCTTCTCTTCCTTCTTTTATACCTTCTTCTCTTCCTTCCCGCATTCCTTTTTCTCTTCCTTCCCGCATCGCGTTCTCCACTCGGTCCTGCATGTCCTCCTCGTAAATACGGCTCACATAGAAACGGTCTACTGCCTTATCATAAGCCACACGGTTCGCTTCCGACAGGTTCGCTACGGCAGCCAGCCGTTCCAGATGCTTGAACACCTGTTCCTTCAGCGCATCCGGCATTCTGTTCCATTCGTTCATATTCTTCAGTGCATAGATTAGTTTGTCATACAATGTCTCGCATTCCTCCAGCTGCTTGGTGAAGTAAGGGAACTGCAAGTATATCTGCCGGAAGTGCGGATTCACCGTCCGCCCGTTCTCACGGTCTGCTACCACCGTGTCCGTACGGAATTTCGGCTCTAACTTCCCTTCCTTGAAGTTCATCAGGAATATTCCGTATACGGTTGAGAGTTTGTAGCGGTCACCGTAGCGGAGGGGTGCTTCACTTACCGTGTCCGACACACTGTCTTTTCCTCCAGACGGCAATTCCACTTCATCCGTTATGGGACGTTCTATCAACCGGCTGATGGCACGGCATACATAATACAGCGTACGGTCCAGAAAATTGCTGTGCCACCGGTTCTGCATCTCCACGATGATGTATTCCCCGCCCGAAGTCAGGCAATACAGGTCGAAGATGATTCCCCTGTCGTTTACGTTGTCCGAATTGTCTTCCTTGTCGATGAACGTCAGGTCTTCAATGTGATGCTCCCCCGCAAGCAGCTCGTTCAGCAAGGTAATGAGCAGTTCCTTGCTGGCAGGTTGCCCGAAGATGATCTTGAAGCCGATATCCGTAAACGGGTTCACGAAATGGGCCATGTATCTTTCTCTTCTTTTCATGTCTCAAAGATAGGAAAACTTGGGAAGATTCACAAATTTGCGTGTGGAGAAGTTTCTAAAGTTTTCACTTTTACAGCACAGTGACTTATGGATTTGTTCCATTTCTCACTCTTGTAACGGATAAAAAGCCTTTTGAAATCTACACTACTGTACATATCACCAAACTTTTTATATTGACAGTGCGAAGGTAGGCACATCTATCTGAACGGGCAATACGTCAGTTTTGGACGCTTATTGGTGATTGATGCAAATCCCTTTCAAATACCATTCATACAGACGATGGATGCCTTCGTCTATCTCCACTTTGTGATGCCATCCTAAATTATGCAGTTTGGTTACATCCGTCAGCTTACGCATCGTTCCGTCCGGTTTTGTGGCATCCCAGCGCAGTTCTCCCTTGAAGCCGATTTCTTTCACAATCTTTTCGGCAAGTTCTTTTATGCTCAGTTCTTTTCCTGTGCCTACGTTAATGTGACAGTTGCGGATTTCCTTATCACCCTCTTTATAGGTGTCTTTGAAGTCTACGTTCAACAATACATGTACACTGGCATCTGCCATTTCTTCACTCCACAGGAACTCACGCAGGGGCTTGCCTGTTCCCCATAATATGACAGCTTCGGGCGTGATGCCGAACTTGGCCAACTTTTCCAGTATCTCTTCGCTGGTGTTACTGCCGTTCACGCCTTCCACCGGGCGCAAGTCGATGTCCTTGCGCACGGCTTCCCAGTTCCCTTCGTTCAGGCATTTGGCAAGATAGACCTTGCGTATCATTGCCGGAAGCACGTGGCTGTTCTCCAAGTGGAAGTTGTCATTCGGCCCATACAGGTTGGTAGGCATTACGGCAATGTAGTTCGTGCCATATTGCAGGTTGAAGCTCTCGCACATTTTCAGTCCGGCTATCTTGGCGATGGCATACGGCTCGTTGGTGTATTCCAAAGGAGAAGTGAGCAGCACTTCTTCCTTCATCGGCTGGGGAGCCTCACGCGGATAGATGCAAGTGCTTCCCAAGAACAGCAGCTTCTTCACATGGTGGCGGAAGCTCTCGCCGATAACGTTCTGCTGTATTTGCAGGTTCTGGTAGATGAAGTCCGCACGGTATTGCAGGTTTGCCATGATGCCGCCGACATGTGCCGCTGCCAATACCACGGCGTCAGGCTGTTCCTCATCGAAGAAACGCTTTACGGCAGTACCATCCAATAAATCCAGTTCTTTATGACTGCGTCCTACAAGGTTTGTATATCCTCTCTGCAAGAGGTTGTTCCAGATGGCGGAACCCACCAGTCCATGGTGTCCCGCCACATATATTTTCGATGATTTTTTTAACATGATTGATACCTCGTCACCTTATTTTACGATTCCTTTCTCCAAATATTCGGCAAGGTTGGTGCGCACTTTCTGTCCGGCATCCTCAGCGGCTACCTTTGCCATATCAGCATCTACCATGAGTTTTACCAATTCTTTAAATGTAGTCTTTTCCGGGTTCCAACCCAATTCAGCCTTCGCCTTAGTCGGGTCTCCCCATAAGTTCACCACATCCGTCGGACGGAAGAAATCAGGCGAAACCTCTACCAACACCTTGCCGGTAGCCTTGTCTATGCCTTTCTCGTCAATGCCTTCACCTTGGAACTCCAGTTCGATGCCTACATGCTTGAATGCCTCGTAACAGAATTCACGTACACTGTGCTGCTTACCCGTGGCGATGACGAAATCCTCAGGCTTGTCATGCTGCAGGATAAGCCACATACATTCCACGTAATCCTTGGCATATCCCCAGTCACGAAGTGAAGACAGGTTACCCAAATACAGTTTCTCCTGCTTGCCCTGCTTGATGCGTGCGGCGGCAAGCGTAATCTTGCGTGTCACGAATGTCTCCCCGCGCCGTTCACTCTCGTGGTTGAACAGAATGCCCGAACAGCAGAACAATGTTATATGCCTCACGATATTCCTTCACAATCCAATAACCGTATAGTTTTGCCACGGCATACGGGCTGTAAGGATGGAAAGGCGTATTCTCGTTCTGCGGCACTTCCTCCACTTTGCCATACAGTTCCGAAGTGGAAGCCTGATACATGCGGCAGGTATCAGCAAGACCACACTGGCGGATGGCTTCCAGGATACGAAGCACTCCCGTAGCGTCTACATCAGCGGTAAATTCTGGGGAGTCAAAGCTGACCTGCACATGGCTTTGAGCGGCAAGGTTATATACCTCCGTAGGACGCACCTTGTTCATCACCTGAATCAGGCTCATCGAATCTCCCAAGTCCGCATAATGCAGGTGGAAATGCGGCTGTCCTTCCAGATGGGCGATACGTTCGCGACAGTCCACCGATGAACGACGGATGGTGCCGTGTACGTCATATCCTTTTTCTAATAAAAACTCGGCAAGGTAGGAACCGTCCTGACCTGTGATACCGGTGATTAATGCTACTTTTCTCATTGTATATGAAATCTATCTTTTTGATTTTTATAGGAGTTATTCTAAACATTGCTTGTCATTATCCTCAAACCAGCCGACAATAGCTTCTTCAATTGATGAAACTTATAAAATTCCATCAAATGATTCTTTGTAACTTTTAATATGTAATCCATGTTTTTGAAAAAAAGTCTTTATGCTACTTAAATGCAACAATGTCTTTTTACTAAATTTAGAACTACCTCTTAAATGATTGTGTATCATTACAGCATCTGGATAATAAATAACAGGTCTATTCATTTTCCATGTTCGTAAACAAATATCTTCATCTTCCATATACAGAAAATAATCCAAATCAAAACCTCCTAATTCAGCAAACATTTCTCTTGACAGAAACATTGCAGCACCAATAGCCCAGTCTACCGCTTGTGTTTTACCAAAATCCAAATGCTTGCATAAATAATTTTCTACATTCCTGTTAACGGCATTATCTTTCCCTTTTGTTATGATTCTCGCCCATAACGTACTTAATGAAATAAATCCTCGTACAGAATATTGTATAGAACCATCAGGATTCAGTAATTTAGGTACGACCATCCCTATTTCTGGATAATTATTGGCATATTGATAGAGCTTATCTAAACTATCCGGTTGTAAAATTATGTCCGGATTGATAATAGCTATATATTTACCAGTAGAAGCCAAGACACCTTTATTGTTGTTTTCTCCAAATCCTAAAGGTTTTTGATTGACGATAATCTTTATTTGCGGATAATATTTCTTGATATATTCTACACTTCCATCCGTAGAACAATTATCCACATAAATCATCTCAAAAGAAACTTTGGGCTTGTTATTACCGAAAATAGAAGATAATAATGACCTGAGATATGAAAGATGATTCATACCCACAGTAATAACTGAGACATTAATCATATGATTTTTGTAATAAAAGTTACAATTTGAACCGAGAGTTTGTTTGTCACGTGGGATATGCCAGAACAGCCATGAAGCTTTGCCGTTCCTATTACACTATGATAAGTGGCGGCCATCTCAGCACCCGCATCACTGCCATAATGAAGTGAATTGTTGCGTTGAGTTGTCAGCTTTCGAATGGTCCGCTCCGCAAGATTATTGTCAATCGGGAGTTCACCGTCATTCAAGTAAGCAAAGATCTCTTTTCAGGACCGGTTCAGGTAATTAAGGGCTCCTGTATAATATTGGCTTCTGAATTCTGAATCCTTTGACAGTTCACTGACCAACAGACTGCGCAATTCTATCAGGAGTTCTTTCGTTTCCATGCTTTGCCTTCTAGAAAATGTTATGGGACTTTGTTCTTGACACAAAACGATTGGAGAGATTCTCCATGAGGCAATGCCTCGCTCTGGTACTGAAAGTAAAACCTTTCAAGATCTTCACTGCTATACATAATCTTTTTTTAGTTCGCAGCAAAGTTATTCCTTTCAATTTGACTGCTTACAAAATTTTAGAAATCATAAATACATATTCTTATTTTACCTTGCCCCTAATTTCGGCATGTTTACTTGCCCCAACCTTAACAAGAAAAAGTAAAAAGGAATAATGCAAAACTGTATAGACGTTCCTAAATACAATAGAAATAAACATATTCCAATACTCAATGTAACATAGTATTTGATGCGGAATGAAAAACGTTTGTCATAATGGCTCATAAAAAATTTGGTCCAACGCTCTTGCGGCAACCCTTTTCCTCCTGAACATATTTCTATCAATTTAATAATAGGATAAGATAGGAATAATACCAAAATGCTAATTCCCCAATTTTGACTATAAGTTGAAGTAAATAAAAATAATGGCATACAATATCGATAAGCTGTCAAGACTACAATAAAATATAAATTAATTCTTCCGCGAATTCCATTGTATAACATATATATAGGTATTATAGACCAAAAGGACAGTATGACAACATAAGAAACATTCCAATAAATAAAAATGCAGGACAGGAGCACTCCTATTACTAACCTAAACCCATAAATAATGACTTTATATTTTTCGTAGTATGCCAATCCTGAAGGACTGATTCTTAATGTAGGGTGCTTTTCTTTCTTTATTGTCTCACAATCATTTTGGATATAACCTATTTCATAAAAGTTATAAACCCCAACAAGCGAGAGTAGAGTTTGTATTGTAAAGAACGCTTCTTGATTGGCTAAATACATAGCCAATAACACAGGGATTAAATACTCTGTTCCCCATACTAACACACCTAATTTGCTACGTCGTAAAAATCTGGTTTTAATAGCATAAACGAACGGGATATAAAACATTAACATGCTATGATGTTTGCATTCCAGCCTTTTTTCTTCAATAGTCGTTCCCATTTTTCCTTTGTTTTAGGATATACTATAATATTTTTCTCTTTAGCTTTTTCCAGCAAAGTCATATCCGATAAATCATCGGTATAAACACCTTCAAAATATCTTTCAAAGTCAGCAAATATTTTTTCAACTTTACGCCCTAACAAGTCAACAGATAATTTTCCTTGGCATACGCCATTTTGATATGCAAGCTGAGAACTGTAACAACTTTGGCAAGGTACATGTCTGGATATGATATCTGCAATAAAATCGAGCGTTGCAGATACGATAATAATTTTATTGTGGGGATCCAACGACAATGATTTTAGTGAATCAATAACCTTTACGTTTTGATGAGGAATGAGATATTCATTATAAAAAGATTGTGCAGCATCTTTTAGTTCATCATAAGTATAACCTTTAAGAAAACACAAGGCTATGATTCTTGTCATATCCATACGCAACAATTTAACAGCAATCTTGTTAAAAAGGCGCCAAACAATTGTTTTTCGCAGAATATTATAATAGCGATAATAAATGTTTGTATCTTTCAAGAAATATTCAAGGAAATCAAAAGTTGTGTTTGAACGATAGAGAGTACCACAGATATCAAAGATATAAATTCTATTCATGTCAGTAAAATTACGGCTTGATTCATATCCTTCGTCCTCGCCTAATAATTTTATCATAAAGCAATCTAAAGAATTTGTTATAAAGAACATTCCCAATACAACGTATAATAGGATTATCATATTTGATGATAAAGTCGGCATCCGGCGACATCCGCTCGGGCAGAAGTGCTTTAATTGCCCTGTAGCGCTCTTGCAGCGACTCATTAAGATTGCCACTTGCCCCTGCCTTCTCGCAGGCACAGACATTGACTGATACGTCAAGATAAGAGCAATTATCAAGCACCAATGCCTTAAAGAAAAACTCCGTATCACTCACGATTTTGTAATTTTCATTATACATATATCGCTTCATCACTGCTGCCTTTATAAACGCAGCCTGATGATTCATACTGTTTTTAAGGAAGAAAGTCAGCGATAATTCTGTCGGCTTGGGCGGTCTTATCTTGTAGTTTTCGGCATAGCCAATGCCGGTCACAATAGCCTTTTCCTGTTGTAGAAAAGGGGTTATTTGTTCCAATGCCAGTTCATTGCAAAATATGTCACCGGAGTTCATGAAATTAAGATAGTCGCCGCTGCTCATTCTTATACCCTTGTTCATAGCATTGTAGATACCTGAGTCTTTTTCAGACACATAGCTTAAATCAGCGATGCGAGGTATGTAGCTTTTAATCACATCCACACTTTCATCCGTACTGGCTCCATCTATCACTATGACCTCATAATCTCTGTAAGACTGACATGATACACTTTCAAGCGTGGCCTTCAACCCCATCGCATTGTTGAAGTTGACGGTTATAATACTTACTTTCATTGTTTATTTAAATATTCGAATACAAATTAGAAGTACCCAATTAGCAAATCTGCTTACACTAGTCCCTGTATAAATTTGCGCACCAAATCAAAAAACGCTGTGGAACAGCGATGTGGTTCATGATACTTTCGTACCTTCTCCATGCCCAAACGAGCCATGGATTCATAATGAGATGGTTGTGCAAGAATATCCTCTAATATACCAGGCAATTGATCGGCATATCTATAAATAATACACGATTCTTTATCTCGAACAGCTATATTTTCTAAGGCTACATTAGTACCTATAGTCAACAAACCATTGGCAATAGCATCCAACGTTTTACCTTTTGTACCTGCACCTACTTCTATCGGATAGAGGAATATGTCATATTTAGCTATGCTTTCCACATAATTTTCCACCCAACGTACAGAAATAGCATCACAACCGGATTCTTTCAACACATTACAGCATTTCTCCCATCCTGCTCCTATAAAAGTAAAACTGAATGATTTTTTAAGATGGTCGTCCATACGGGTCAAAACTGAGACTATTTCATCCATGGCAGAAATTGTACGTTCATCATATGCACCGGCAAACAGAATCTGCAAAACCGGTTTTGAGAAATCTATTGTAACATGATCTGCCAATTCATAATGCGGATGATACAAGAAGAAGTATTTTTTATCGGGCGCAACCTTTCTTACTACCTCAAGATCTTCTCTACCTACCACATGATAAATAACATTGCTACCTACAGGATATCTCATCTGTTTAACTGTAGAATAAGTGACCTTTGCTAATCCTAAATAGAAAATAAGGCTCCTGAAACTGTATAGGTCAACTATCTGGCGATAGTAAGTTAATGAAGGGCTATCGGGACCAGTTATAACATGCTTAAACTGAGGCAAACGTTTACTTAACCCAATAAAAGTGTCCCAATAATGCCAAATCACATCCGGTCGGTTAGCCGTCAACTGTTTTAGTTGCTTATCGGAGGGTTGGATATAACAAAATAAAGGGTAATTGAAAAACACTCTTGCCATTGTCAGGTCATATCTTACCAGAAAGGAGTACCAGCGAGGCAATCGCCAAACATGTATGCGCAAATTCAGTGATTGCTCTACTTGTCGGATCTGATCTACCTCAATCTTATTCAAATTGAAAGAAAATACTTCGACATCAATGTCTGAATTCCGATGTTTCAGTAAATAATAAGGCAAGGCTGAAGGTCCACGAACATTTTCGCGCGTAGGTGTAAAAAGTGTTAGTAAACTGACTTTCATAATGAAATATTGTTGTTTCGGTTATACCAATTTGGTTAATAGTTTCTTAGTTTGATGAAGTTTGGTTTAAGTTAGACATGTATGAACTTTCATAACATTTTATCGCAATCTCCCATGAATTATAAGAATATTGGGTGACTCCCGTTAAACTCATATTTAAGCTCCTTTGGACGTTTTCCTATCACCTTTGCCGGCACCCCCCCCCACAAGTGTGTAGGGGGGTACATCCTTGGTTACTACGGCTCCTGCAGCAATCACAGCACCTTCTCCGATAGTCACATCGTGTAAGATAATGGTACGCGGATCAATCCATGCTCGATCTTCAATCTTTACAGGACCGCAATGTTCGGGATTACATGCAAAATAAGGATCACGATAGTCGTGCTGAAGAGTCCAAATATGCACACCCGAAGCAAAGCAAACATTTTTACCAATTTCTATACCCTCTCGTGCATCTAGTATAGCATTGTCGCCAATGATACTTCCACGGCCGATTTTCAACGATGTAGGATTACGAATTTCAGCACCTGTATAAATCACCACCTTATCTGCCATATCTATCAGGTAGATATGCCGATAGAAGAAGTTACGTATATGATGAGATGGTATTTCACTGATCCATTTCAAAGCCAAGCGCTCTACATAACCATTACTCGAAGCACAGATATAGTTACGGGCTTTTTCAAACAAGTTCCGTCCTTTGCAAAATTTCCCTTTTACACGACGCGCCTCATGAGAGTACAACCATAACAGCGGTGAAGTCAACAACAAGATTAGTAGCCTATAGAATATGGCCACAAAAAGAACGATGAGTAATAACATCAATTGATTCATAATAGATATTTGAAATAATGTTTACAGTGACCTTTATCTGATTCGTTTTCTTCTCTCCACAGCCATAGTCTTTTGCAGCAGTACAAAGAGTGCGTAGTAGATAACAATATCCTTGAGTTGTGTAAAACTCATTCCGGCAATAGAACCGACAAAAAAGCTGATAAAGAGGATAAGTGAAGCGAAAGCCAAAGGGTGATTGCGGTAGCGATAAAAGTAGAGACCTATATATCCCCAAAGACAGAGCAGAATAATAGTGCCCAATATGCCAAACTGGGTGACACAATTACCCCAAGCAATGTCATACGATCGAAGCACCTGACTGTCGTTTGTACCATCGTAACTGTTCACGGCAAATCGGCAATATTTTCTCATGATCGGTTCGTCATCAGGAATGTAAGGCAGGCCCATCAGTTGCTCAGGCAAGGGACGTTCTGAGAGATAAGTTGCTCGCTCATAAAACCAAGCCACACGATAGAGCAAGGTGGTTTCCTCACCTTGTCCCTTATAACCGGTGGCATAATTTTTATATTCGCCTCTAAATATGCCTTCTATGTCGCCACCTGTTCCGCGATTTTGAAATGAAGTCTGCACAATGACCAAAACTGGAGTAAGTAGTATGAAGCCAAGAACCACCCATTTGAAATATTCTTTTCGTTTCCAACATATACCCAAAAGTAGCGAAGCCATGGTAATCAAGATGCTTGTACGCCCCATTGTTGCCAATCGCATCAACACATACGTACCTGGCACTAGTAGTTTCTGCTTAAAACGCCACAAAACAAAGGTCTTACCCGTGAATACACTGAGAAACAGAAACATATTTGCGTAGGGCGGCATATTGGTAAATCGTGAAAATCCACCATAGTCTGCACTGGCAACAACATCTTTGGTATTAAGCAGCAGACTTTGGTTAAGCGGTAATTGAAATATAAACAATATAGCCGTAACGAATGTCAGCGTGCCCAACATACGGAATGTTTTTACAAGATCTGTATAACTCTGGTCTCTGATTATAAAATAGGCAAGCACAAATAAATGAAATCTAGCCATTCTAATAACATAAACATAGGGTACCTCATAATAGATAATGGAAAACAATGTCACGGCCATTATGAAAGCAAGCATCCACCATACACGCTTGGCCAGTCTGTCGAGCGAGAAAAACGACCAGTCTCGTATGGCTACATGATAACCGCAAATTAGCAGTATGAATGCTAGAGACATATCATCTATCTTAAATGTGCCTTCACCATAAGGGAATATACTGCATCCATTACCCAGACAAATGAAAAACAAAAAGAGCGACCAAGCTCTGTGACGCTTGTAGAGCACAAGCATCAGAAAAAATACAATCAGTGAAATCACAACGTTTTTATTTCAATATCTATTACTTAATCTTTTACTAATCTTCTCAACTTCTTTTCCCCATTAAATAGCGATTCTCTGCCAATGTCATAGGGGATTCGGATAGTTATGGGCTATTTGAGGATAGTCACCAAATTTTATTAATATGAATAGACACTCAAATAAATGCTTATATCTTTTTGATGAACTTAGCCGGATTTCCTCCCCAGACCTCATTGGCAGGTACATCGTCTACGACAACACTTCCAGCCGCAATCATGGCATGATCTCCTATGGTGACGCCTTTACAAATGATGGAACGTGCACCGATGAATACCACGTCACCAATAGTTATGGGCGCATTACGAGGGTTCTCGATATCTTTTTGCCTGTCTAGTCTTTTATGCCAATCTGTAGAATGGAAATTTGTATCCATAATCAGGCATCCAGCACCTATATTAACGTGATGACCTATCTGTATACGTTCATAGCATTGGATGATGGTATTGGTCATGCCAGAGTGTTCGCCTATTGTCAATGTGGCGTTGTCCCGTACACAAATCTTACAGCCATTGCCGCAGTCGATAGCTGCCATGATGCCGGAATTGGCGATAAAATCGTCACCGATTGAGACTTTGCATCCTTTACCTAAGTTCAAATAGGTGCGTCCGTTGAAATAACATTCCTTGGGGTCAAACTTTACCTGATGATACAATAGATAATGTTTTGCAGTCCAACTATAAAACCTGCGTTTTACCCCCCCCCCAATTTGTTAATAATTACTAATGATACTATTGGTAACAAAGACTTCAATCTCATATTTTATCGTATTTTTTTAATAATATTCTTTAAGCCTACCCATATTGGTAATCAATTGCCAATGCTCTTTAAACCATTCCTCGGGATTGTTTCACCATTTTGTTTCCAGCAAGAATTTTTTGATGTCTTCATCGTATCGGTATCCCTCGCAACCTCTTAGCCAGAAGACGGAATTCCTCCCATTTTGTCTAATTGTGTTACTTGTTTTAGGGTGATTATGTTTACTGTTTATGATTCTCTTTCATAACTGTCTATAAAGGAACTTTTGGTGCAATTTAAAATAGTGACATTGCTGTATTTTGAATAGTCAGCCAATATATCATGACTTTCAAACAGTCTTCCCCAATAAGCAATATATTCACTGACTTTCCAATATTTTCCATTGTCATTTCTCTTCAAGGGTTTAAGAGATACCTCCTTCTTATCATAAAAATGAGTATCGCGATTGCATAAATGATTGTTCTCATCCACACAAAGAGTTTCGAAAAAATTATGATCCACTCCATATACACGAACCGTGGAATACCCAGAATTAATGCCTACATATATACACATTTGTGCTACGGTTTCTATGCGTGGTATGGCCATCCCTTTTCTGTAAAAGAAAAAACGGAATCGTTCGAAACCTTTATACTCTAGATAGTTGAGCGGAACAATATGGAGGTGAGGGTTGGACAAATGACTGAACGCTTTGAATGCATTTAAATATACAGATGGAATATAGATATTTAAATCCCAATCCACGTTCTTTTGCAGCACGGCGAAGAGATGTTGTGCTTCCTGTTTTCGGTGAGTTTCTTTGAAAAACATCGGGTCAGCCAGACAATAATGTATCGGTTTGATTTTGAAGAAGATGTCTTCGAACGCGAAGTAATTCATGACGATGTAGTCCACTCCTTGAAAAACCGGATCGGTCTGTAGGGTGGGAATCACTCCTTTTAAGGAAGGCCCATTGGCCAATACAGCTACAGTGCCGTGGTATTGTCTCTTTATAGGATTGATATAAGCTCTGTGCCAGACGACCCGTAGCAAAAAGAGCGTAAACTTCAATGATTGGACGAAAAATTTAGCAATTTGTTTGATTAATATTTTCATTTTCTAAGTTTGAATTTTGTTTGAACTAACAGTAATAAGTCTTTATTAATGAACGCAAAGATACCCACAACTGATACAAAACCAATCAGGTTGAACCAATAGGGCGTTACCTGAAGGCTTGCGGCAACAATATACAATCCTGTGAGAACGAGCATCCATATGTATTTCCAGACGTTGGTGATTTGAACATATTTCCATCCGTACCAGATACGAGACAGTGCCATCACCACAAAAGAGAGCATTACTGACAGTGCAACTCCCCATATAGCCAAAGAAGGGATGAGTATGAAATTGAATAAAACAGCTGCAACCGCTCCCCACACACTGGAATAGAAGAAGTATTTGCTTGTGCGTGTAGCAGAGAAATTACTGCCAGCCATGCTTGACACACAGGAAAACACGGTGCCCAACACTAAAAGAGGAATATATTGCCATGCCTCAAAAAAGTCATCAGATGTGAAAAGACTGACTAGCAATTTGCTACACAGTGTGATGAGTAGCGATACTATCAACAGTCCTGTGACAACTGACCGGAATACTCGGTTGAAAAACACTTCATATCCCTTCTTTCCAAATTCCTCCAATACTGAAATCTGCCAAGAAGTGACAAACACCGTGAACAGCATACTCAGAATGCCTGGGAATTTATTAGCAACAGCAAATATGCCGATTGCATACATACCTAAATGAGCTTCCATTAACGGACGGTTTAGGGCACTGACCAGCCACCACATAATACCATTAGGAATTAACGGGATGGAATACTTTAACATTTCTTTGCATGCATTTATCGAAAACCGATGGCATGACCAATATGTATAACCTCTTGAAAATGTAATGGAATATAAAGCCGATAACAGGTATGCACCAATCATGCTCCAAACATATCCGTCCACTCCCCACTTGGGTATCAGCATAAATGCAAATAATGCTGTAAAGCCAGTGAGAACAATGCCCGTTATGCTGTAGACTTGTATTTTATCTATGCTGCGTGTAAACTGCTGTGCAAATTGTTGAACTATCATACCTGCAAGCATCCCATAAATCAACCATAAATTATCTGAGAAACTGTTATGTATGTCACATCGTTTAAATACAACACTGGCAACGCCAAAAATGAGGGCAGTCAGTCCAAGCATCAGGAATAAAAAGAATGATGCCGAAGAAAAATAAATTTCCTGCCGATCTCTATCAGCTCCTTTTGGAAAAATGAATATGGATTCCGCAATGTTGCAACTGACAAATCCTGTCAGGAATGTCACATACACTGTAATAATATCCGTTGATCCATAGTCTTCAACACTGAGCCACCGTGTATAGAACGGAAGCATCAACAGGCTGATCAATTTAGCCCCTGCATTGCCTATGAACACGAGCAGCGTATTTTTGCCAAGACGGCGATATTTGCCCATAGAAACAGACTCTATATTATTCAAAGTTATTTAACCACAAATCTATACTTTACCTCTGGATATATAAACTGGATATATAAACTTTCCTCTATAGACTTTACTCTCCAGCTTGCAAACATGCTCAACACTTTTTTCTTAATACTTCTACTAACTCTGCCATAACAAACTAAGTCGTTAAATACGTTTATGCGTATTTAAAATATGTTCAACAAAAAAGCCATTCTATAAACTCCCTGACAGCACCATTCCCACCAGAGAACCGTGATTGGAAATCTGTGATGTCTTGTACTTCTTTGACCGCATCGGCAGGACACCCAACAATTCCATGGTTTTCTTTTATGAGTCGAATACATGGAAGATCATTCAAATCGTCACCTATGTAAGCGCATTCTCTTAACATGACATTATGCTCTTTGCAATATGTCATGAGGTGTTCTTTTTTGTTCTTAATTCCTTGATGTATTTCAGATATGCCAAGTTCCTTACAGCGTCTCTCTACAATTTCAGAACATCGTCCTGTAATGATTATCGGAATAATACCATTGGGTAATAAGATGTCGTGGATTCCATAACCGTCCTTTATATCGAAAGCCTTCATCATTTCACCATTGGCTCCCATATAAATCTTGCCGTCTGTCAACGTTCCATCGACATCCATTACCAAACATTTGATTCTTTTATTCATAACGGGATGGCGTGACAAATTTTACATCAATACTTTCTAAGCGCAGTTTTGAAACAAAGTTTTTATAATACCTGTTTCTTCTGTCTGCTTGTTCCTCGTTTACAGGCCGACGTAAATTCGGGTCATAATAGTTCTCATTGATATTTACCGAGAATCCGTCCAAACCTGCAAGATAGATGCTCCTAACCCCACAGGCTTTCAATAGGTTTGCTGCGATTACAAATGAAGAGTCGTGTGTGCGATCATCGATTTCAATCCAATTCTTGTAGTTCAATATTTTAACATTACCTCTCGCACCTTTAGAAACATTAGAAGTAGTGATGATAGGGATGCCATTATTTATAGAATTGTCAAAGACATCTTTCCTTGTTGTAAGTAAATAATCAACTTTAGTCTCACCAGTCAGATTAAGACCAATGGAAACAACATTCTCCCTGTCTTTGATTACATCAATCTGAGAAGAATATGCTAACAGGCTCTTACCAGGAGCAATAATAAGTACCTCTTTCCCCTCAAAAGCAGTCTTCAATTCCTTTACCACATTTGAATCATCAACCGTCTTGCTTTCGTTGTAAGCTCTATATAGTTCTTCTGCATATTCCTTGTCAAAGGAGATTTTCTTTTCTTCTTTAATGAGGCTCAACAATTCGGCAACCTGGTCTATCGGAAGCATGTGCTTGTTATAAAAATGGCTCGCATAACTGGGCGTACAATGATTGGCGGACGATAGGTAATATTCGGGCGCATACCCCCAATAAAACTCAGAATGCAACTGGTTTATCACCTTGTCTATCACTTCCAGCAAAGGGGCTATGTGGTAATGACCTCCATAATAAAGGTTGAGATGCTCTAACAAAAGCTCTGTATTCAAGTTCCCGGCTCCTTTTCCCATACCCATAATCGAGGTGTCCAGCATTAAATCTCTGTTAGTCGGGAATTGGAGCATGGCACAAGCGTTGGAATAGGACATCTGAAGATTGTTATGAGAATGAAAGCCCAACAACATCGAAGGTATGAGATTGTGGTCAACAAGATTGAGCATCCTGCTCATGTCATTAGGTCGCATTTCTCCAAAACTGTCAACAACGTAGAAGCCTGAAGCCTGCGGCAATTCGGTGTTGACAAGCTCAATCAATTCCAAAAGCTCGGCATCGCTATAGCGGAGTGTAATCATGGGTTGGATATACAGTTCGTATCCTTTCTCCATAATCTGTTTCCCTATGGTCACGATGTCGTGCATGTTTTTTTTATGAAAAGCGACCCGTATGCCGTCTATATAGTTTTCAGTCCTTGAAGGGAATTTTTCTACCGAATATTTCCCATAATCCATCATGGCAACATATTTTATACCCGCTTTCTTTTCTTTCAACAAGGTGTCACTGATTGCAGGAATGGAAATCCACTGCGTACGTCCGGATTGGGTTCCCTTATTCTCATCGAGATAACCCATTTCTATGACATTCACGCCAGATGCTTCCTGTGCAGCAAGTATCTTTTCCATATATACTTGTCCGAAATTGAAGTTGTTAACACACCCTCCGTCTCTGAGAGTGACATCTAAAACATTAATTTTTCCCATTGTATTTTTATGTTAGAGATTTATCTTATCGAATATTTCAGCCAATTCAAAGTCTTCCGGCATATCTATGTCTATAGCTTCCTTAAAGGATACTTCTTTGATGAATGGTTTATGCCCGATTCTACGATGATAGTTCAGGAACACTTCTTTCGTGAATACATATACACCAGATGTTTCTTGATATATTGGAGTCAAATCTTGTGTCCTTGGCACATTTGTAGCATCAAAATTTAAAGGTTCGCCGTTTTGCCAAAGATAATCCTGAAGTTTCACGGCACAGAAAGCGGAGTCATATTCTCCCGATTTCACTGCTTCAATGCACAGCTTCATTGTTTCTTTTGTAATGAAAGGAGCGGTTGCATGTGCATATACATAAATGTCGGCCTTTTCTATTTCCATGAAAGCAGTGAAGATTTGCGTGAAGTTTGAGGTTGGCAAATCAAGTTCTGGTGATCGTTTTATAAAATTCACTCCTTGCGGTAAATAGTGGGTCACGCTTTCATCACTACAAAAAACGCATATCTTATCGCATAAATTTGTTGCTTTAAGATTGTCTAATTCATGCTGCAATAGTGGTTTATTTCCCAACATTCTCGTATTTTTGCCCGGACAACGTTCGTTGTGAAGTTTAATGGGCATAATTGCACAAATTCTCATGATTTTTGTTTTTTGAAATATATTTATAGGTATAGGCGTTTAAGCCGCACCAATTGAGATAGAATCGCTACCTTTGTAGCATGGGAACCAGAAATCAATTCAAAGGCGTGAACTCAATTAAATTCTACCAGCGTTTTGTGTCAGATGACGAATGTTACAAGTATCTGGCGGATATTAAATGGGAGAATGGCTACATTTGTAAAAGATGTGGTCACACCCACTACTGTAAAGGGACAAAACCATATTCGAGACGTTGCACCAAGTGCAAGCATGATGAGAGTCCGACAGCAGGCACAATGTTTGACAAATTGAAATTTCCTTTGCTTATCG
The DNA here is from genome assembly GCF_000190575.1 of Phocaeicola salanitronis DSM 18170. NCBI lineage: Bacteria > Pseudomonadati > Bacteroidota > Bacteroidia > Bacteroidales > Bacteroidaceae > Phocaeicola > Phocaeicola salanitronis. The sequence goes on from NC_015164.1 coordinate 83,994, forward strand.
CGTTCCATATAGCATTCAAAATCAGCACTAAAAAGAAAGGGATGTCTTCTTTGGAATTGTCGGAAGAGTACGAATTACGGCAGAAGACTTGTTGGGAATTCAAGCGAAAGATACAGTATGCAATGAAAAGCTCATGCAAGTATCCGCTTAATGGTCAAGTCCATGTCGATGAATTCTATATTGGCGGAGAGGAAGAACAGAAACGTGGTCGTTCCAAAGGGAAAAAGCGCCTAGTTCAAGTCGCACTTGAGATATTGCCCGGCAAGGGCGTCGGCAGAGCGTATGCGCGAGCCATAGAAAATGCCTCGGCAGAATCCCTGAAACCATTGTTCATCGATCACATATCCAAAGAGGCTGAAATCGTCACTGACGAGTGGAACGGCTATTTGCCAATAAAATCCGACTATCCAAAGCTAACACAAAGGAAATCCGAAGATGGATCGTCATTTCCCGATATACATATACACATTATGAATATCAAGGGATGGTTGAGGGGAATACATCATCACTGTTCAAAAGCGCAGCTCCAAGGCTATCTTGACGAGTATCATTTTCGATACAATAGACGCAATAACATGGACACAATATTCGATGTGCTTATCAGACGGATGGCTAATTCAGAACCTTTTAGACTGCAAACCAATAAATTGCGTAGTGCGACTTAAACGCCTATGCCTATATATTTATTTAATACGTTTCGCAATATGTTGTATTCCACCTATTAATAATGCCAACAATTGCGGGCACCATTTCTGCATGAGCTTTTGGATATATATGCATATAAGAAGTAAACGTCCAATTCAGACGTACCCCTTGCATTACAAGCGGTACGCCTAAAATAAAATTAAAATCCGGTTGATTTTTACAATTTGTTAGTACTTATGCCGATGGTTGAGGGCATAAGTTTTCATAGTCGTAGTTACCATAAAAAAATGAATAGTTAATAGTGAACAATGAATAACATTTAAGCCAGAAACTTCTCCCACACATCCAATGCATACGGCACACCATAATCTTCGTATGTCTCTGTATGCATCAATTTCTCCATTCCGTCTTTCAAACGCTGTAACTCAGCATCGGGAAAATTCCCATTCTTGATAGAGCTGATAATTGCCTCCATCATGTCTTGGCAAACATAGTCGGGACTGTACATGTCATCGAAATAGTTGTAATGTTCGTCTCCCACGAAGTGGTAAGCGAGGCTTTCGAGTACTTCAAGCAGGACGGTTACGGCTTCGGCGTAGTTGCCTTGGCTTAACGATTCACGAACCGCTTTCTGATAGGGTGAAAGCAGGCTTGCAATAGTGTCACAATCATCATCTATGTTGCTTTCATTGAATATGGCTTCGATTTCCGCTTTTAGCGGAGTCAATTCGATGTCAGTACGTGATGTGTTGTTCATACGCTGACGGATATAACTCATTTTAAGTTTGTGAGTTTATGAGTTTGTGAGTTGACATCCTGCCCTTGTTTTTATGAAGATACCTTCGCGGGGAAACGGTTCGTAAGCGTTCGATTCAGACATCCCCTACATTACAGACGGTAGGCCTAAAATAAAATTTAGATGTAAGAAGCTGTTTTGAATTTCTCCAAAAAGTTTTTTGGGGCTTGATGTTTCCGTTTTCGTGTGTGCTTTGGGCGATTTTTTGGTCCTTTTCGCTCCTGTTCTTCGTCAGATAGCCCGCTATCTTCCTCATCACACAAGCGAAAATGCCTCAAAAACTCATCCCAAATCATCGCACGATAAATTCAAAACAGCTTCTAAGAACGAGTAAGTATGCTACTTAAGCAAGAATTCTTCCGGAGTATATACCGGAATATCCGAAAAATAAAAGTCTTTTTTGTTGCGGGTGATGATGCAGTCTGCCGCGGCTTGCTTTGCCGAGAAATATTGCAGGGCATCTTCAAAATCTTTAGCTCTCAATAATAAAGCCGCATCAATACTTGTTTCTCCTGTGGTTGCAATTTGTACATTGGAACGCAACTCATCCAATAGTCCGTACCATTCGCCCAACGGCATTCCTTTTTTTGTAAGGTATGCCACATTGGCAAAGGTTAAATCTGAAATTATCAGTTGGTGGATACCATCGTCAGCCATTTCGAATATCGGGACAATTGCATGTACGAAAGGTTCACGGAATTTCACAGCATCTACCACTACATTGGTGTCTAAGAATAATTTCATCTTATATTCCGTATTTTTCCCTTAAATAAGCCTCTTTTTCTTTTTTCCAGTCATCATTCTCATCAATGAAAGGAGCTGCTCCAAATAATCGGCGTAAATGCCCTTTCACATGAAGATTGTCCAACTTCGCTTCAATTTCCTTGCGGCTGCAAACCTCCGGATTTTCATGCATCGTTCCCGTTTCTTTGTCCACAAGCAAACTTCCGGCAAGTTTGTTAATAATCAACAGTTTGACTTGGGTGGGTTGCTGTAAAAGCATGTCCATTATTTGATCAGAAAACTCTGACACAGGTGGCTTTACCGCATTAGGACTGCTGTATGAAAGCCCTGGTTCGCTGACCATGCCCGTGGTCTCTTTTTCTATTGGTTTGTATTCTTTCATAAGACGTTCCTCCTTGTCTTGTTGATTCTGATAGGACAAAGCAAGTTCTTTGTCCTCTGTCTACAAAGTTAGCAATTAATTCTCAGATGGCAAAAAACTTGCGCAATTAACAATGGACAAACGGACAATTATTTAGCTCTGCAAACATCCCATGTAGGGGCGTATTGTATGCGCCCGAATGCGTTAACTAATCCACGTGGATGTTTTTGGGCAGGCAAACCCTGCCCCCTACAAGGCATTTGGGCAAAATGAGGACATTCGTACTGCTTTTTTAAAGGATATATACTGCATCAGCGGTTGCAGTATATATTCATCAGCAGTTGCAGTATATATTCATCAGCGGTTGCAGTATATATTCAACTGCCGATGCAGTATATATTCATTTTTCGGGTGTACTATCCTGTATGTTCTGTTCCGCCTGCTGCGCGTTCGGAGCGATGAGGTTCTGGCCGCCGTTGATGATGCAGACAAACTGGGGGTCTTCCCGTTCGTGGAGCTTGTCTATCTCATCGTGGTACTCCTTGGGCATTATCCAGCGGAGAAGGCACTTCACGTGCGAGAGGTCGGCGTTGCGGTTTGCATTCAGGTATTCCTGAGCGGCGGCTATCTGCCTGAGATAAGGTATCTCAAAATGCTCTTCCCGGATGGATTCGATGACTGCTTCCGCTATTTTCTTTATGAACGCGCTTTTTTTCATTGGCCAAGAGTTTCAAGTGAAATGCCGGAAATGCGTAAAGTTTCCCGGTGACTTGTCCTCTTGGAATGAGTATCGGGTTCATGACAGGGCGGTCTTTTCAGACAGGTTCAGGGACGTTTCTTGGGACGGTTCATCCATGCGTCGTTGATGCGGGCACGGATGTTGTCGACGGTCTTGCCTTTTTCAAGCTTGGAAGCAAAAGGCAGCAGGAGGCTGATGAAGCGTTCTTTCACCATTTCTTCGGGGAAGAGTCTGGGCTCTTGTTCCACCATCTCCACCACGACACGTGCCAGCTCGGTAGCCGACCGGCACTCGCCGATGAGGGAGAGATAGCGGCCGAGGTTCTCCTTATTTATATATAGGGCAAGCTTCTGCGCTTCGGGAGGTTCCGTTTCCTGAGCGGACTTGTCGGGAAGCGGATGTTCCGGAAAGTAGCTGCCGTAGAAATTCTGCACGGCTTCCGTAGCGTTGGGGAGGATCTGGTTGTTTCCTCCGTTTATGTTTATGGTTATGTCGGACACGACAGCAATTAATAATTAACAGTTAATAATTAATAAAATGAATATCCGCATTTTACCTAATTGACTGTAGGGGCGTATCGCATACGCCCTGAAGGCATCCGCATGGATAAGTGGACACATTCGGGCGTATGCGATACGCCCCTACATGGGATGTTTGCGGATATTCAAAATTAATAATGCCAATGGGTTATAGTAGAACAAAATTGATTTGCGAAAAAATTCTTGATGTATTGTCATAATCGAATGGAGTTTCCATTGGAAATGGGCACTCAGCATGACAAATGATTTTCGCATTTTAGAAGCTGTTTTGAATTTATCGTGCGCTGATTTGGGATGAGTTTTTGAGGCATTTTCGTTTGTGTGATGAGGAAGATAGCGGGCTATCTGACGAAGAACAGGAGCGAAAAGGACCAAAAAATCGCCCAAAGCACACACGAAAACGGATACATCAAGCCAAGAAAAACTTTTTGGAGAAATTCAAAACAGCTTCTTATTTCTGATTGGCTATAAAAGGGAATTAGATGGAGTTATCGCCCGCTTGACGGGCTGGGAGTTAGATGCCAATGCCTCTTGCATTGTTTCTGTAGAGACGATGTGCACATCGTCTTTACTACGTGGCATATACAAAATGCACAAATAAATACTGCGTGAAGTATAACTTCTGAACGAAGTGATAACTCCTGTGAAACATAGCTACGTTTAACTCCTGATTCGCATTAATAATGGATAGCTTAGAACCTTTGTTTTCTCAACCGGTTGTCAATGGTTTGTCAACGCTTGTCAACCGAATTGATTTCGCCTTTCCGGTGCAGTACCTTTGCATTGTCATCAGAAATGAAGAACGAAAAATGATGAATGAATAATTCACTCCCGGGACATTTAAGTTTGACGTTCCCTGATGACAAGCAAACATAAGTTTAACCCTTAAAAACAGTTTAAAGTATGATTAATTACTCTACCTATTTATGGAGAAACCCGTTGGACGAAGAAGCAGCTGAAATGGCATACGCCAAAAACCAGGTAACCAAAACGATGACTTTTGACGAGTTCGTGAAACACATCGCCGATCACAACGGGGTGTTTACCCGCGGTACGGTGAAAGGCGTGGTGAGCGACACGTGTGCCTGTCTGGTCGAGATGCTGCTGAACGGCTGCAAAGTGCAGTTCGGTGAACTGGGCACCTTCGGCATTTCCCTCACTTGCGAGCCTGCCGATTCGATGGAAGAATTTACTGCATCCAACATCAAGACGGTAAATATCGTGTTTACTCCCGGCGAGGACTTCGAAAACCTGCGCTCGCGTGCCGAATTTGCTCCGGTAGCAAGCCGCCTGGCACAGAAGGCTACACTGAAAGCCGAGAAATCCGGTGAAACTACTGTGGACCTGGAAGCGGCGAAACGGAAGCCTGCTTCTGTTCCGGAAGAACCCGGCGTATGATTCTTTCCTTTCCCAGGTCTTTCTGAAACGCGGATTCTTTAATTTAACCTTGCAGGGCGGATAACGAATCTGCCCTGCAACAATAAATTGCCATGCGATTATTCATCCTTATTATTCATTTAACCACTAAACGTATGAAAACAAACTGGAAAAACATTTTGCTTTACATCGTCAAGTTCATTGAGTTGTTGATAACCGGTGCTGCCGGAGGAGCGATAGCCAGCGGCCTATGAGAACCATTACACTGATTATCGTGCACTGTTCTGCCAATAGGGCAGGCAGTGCCCTTCGGATGGCAGACATCGACAGCTACCACCGCTCGCTGGGCTGGATAGGCTGCGGTTACCATTACGTCATTCCTACGGACGGGACTATTGAACCGGGCAGGCCCGAAGAAATGGTCGGGGCACATTGCAAGAACCATAACCGGCATTCGATTGGAGTTTGTTACATCGGCGGACTGTCTAAGGACGGAAAGCCTGCCGACACTCGGACGGATGCCCAACGCATTGCCTTGCGCAACCTGCTGGAGCAGCTTCACCGGAGATATCCCGACGCCCTGATTGTGGGACATAGGGACTTGGACCCGCAAAAGGAATGCCCTTGTTTTGATGTGGCGAACGAGTACCATGACTTGCAACCTCGCTAAACGCTGACTCTCTCTGGAAATGACGGCAGCCGTCACGGTTTTCACCGGTAAACGTTGCAAAACGGCTGTGCCGTGAAAGCTGTCGTCATATTATCATACTTTTTAATATATCTTCTCTTGTTCCACCAACTGGTTCAGTTGTGGCATCATCCGTTCAATCACGTGGCTGCGCACCTTGCTGTTGCGGTCAAAGTCCATGTCATCAAGAATGTCATCCACCGTGTCGTCCTCCATGTCGCCGCCATATCCTGCGGCAACCATTCCGATTGCCTGCAGTTTCCTGACTTTGGATGCAATGGCTGCATTGCGTGCCGCCGCTGCCAGTTCGTAAGGAAAGACTTCGTACAGAAGGTTGCAATAACGCAGCAGTTCGGGGAACCCGTCAGACTCAGTCAAGTATGCCGCCAGCATCTCTTTCTCCAACTTGCGCAACAGGTAAAGACCTTTCAAAGTTGGCAATTTGACCGCTAAAGGCTTGCTCATCATCAGAAACAAGGCGTGAGAAACGATGATATGGTCTTCGTCAGGATGCAAGGCAAACATCCGTTCTTCCGGCTTGCAGGTTTTCTGCAATTCGGCTTCCATCCGGTCGAACATCTGCTTGCGCATCTCTTTTTGTGAATCTTGTTTCATTTTGAAAAGGGTCGTGTTTCAATCCCTGATGAGCCGAGTGGAATAACAGTCGACAGGGGGAGGCTGAATGAGGCATCGGAACGCTTGTCTTCCGATGTTCTATCCGCATCCGAGGCTTCAACATGAGGATGCTCAAGTCTCATCTCTATCAGGATGGATTCAAAAGAATCTTCAAGACCATGCTCTTTCAAGAAGCGGGTCATATACATAGCCAAGGCTGCTTCAGCATTTTCCGCTGTGTTTAAGGAACTGCCAATGAGTTCTTCCCAAGGAAGACCGGTAAATTTTTGAGCTACTGAGGGCAAATCATTTTCCATAAATGTCTGACGATGTAAAATGCGGTCGAATTCATCCGTTACGGATTGTACCGTCTGCCGGCTTTCCGTAGACAATGATACGATAGCCGGGCATCCGGGACAGGTGAATCGTTCGCCAAGCAGCAGTCCGCTGAGGGTGAAAGGAATCTGCGACCGACATACAGGGCATGTCAGAGTTTGTGGAATGTCCTTTAGCATAGAGACTGTTATCTTCTTATTTCAACCGGGTAGGAAGTGTAGTATGGTTACAACAGGTCGCTTATGCTTACGCTCTTGGTCATGCTTTCCCACGAATGCCTTGCGACGGTGAGGTTCAGCGGATAACCAAGCTCCATCATCTCGCCCAATTTCTTCAGGCTGTAATTGATGCGGTGCAGGAGGCTGTCATACTGTCTCCATTGTTCGCGCGGGTCTTTTGCCGTGATGATGGGGAAGAGGAGGAGCGTGCCTTTCTGCCTGTAGCGGTCCGCTATTTCTTGCAGTACCGGTTCCCAGGGAATGGAGATTTCCTTGCCGGTAAGATGCTGGCGGTAGGTGAGCTGTCCGTTCCGGATGTTCCCTTTTGTCAGGCGGAGAATGTCATCGCTTCTCATGCCGCGGGCATAGACGGAAAACAGGAAGATGTCGCGGGCGAAGACGATTGACGGATGTTCACCGCTTAAGTCCAAGTCGCGCATACGTTTTACTTCCGCAAGCGTCAGGCCGTTCTTCTCTTTCTTGACGCGGTAGCTCACGTCCATGCCTTCGAAGGGATTGCTGTCGGCGGCAAGGCCGTCATTGACGGCAAGCTTATAGACTCGCTTCAAATTCCGGATATAAAGGGAAATGGTGTTGCGTCCCAGCTCCTGATTCTTTAGCCACGTGTGGTAGTTGCGCATCAACAAGGCGTCGAAGTCCTTGAAAGGCACTTCGTTCTTGCCCAAATAGGCGATGAATCTCCTGAGATACATTTTCAGCTTGTTGGCCGCGTCATACCGTCCCTCATCCCTCAGTTTCTCAACGCGGGAGTTGGCGTAGGCGATGAAGCCGAAACCTTCCAGTTCCTCTCCAGCCCCTCTCCAGCTCTCCCCATGAGGGGAAAGGGTAACGGCTGCCGTCTGTATTTTTTCTTGTCTGTTATCCACTTTCTGTTAGGATTTGTGTATTTTCCTAGTGTTTATGCAGAGGGGGTATCTCAGTTGATAATTAACAATTAATAATGCGAATCAGGAGTTAAACGTAGTTATGTTTCACCGGAGTTATCACTTCGTTCAGGAGTTATACTTCACGCAGTATTTATTTGTGCATTTTGTATATGCCACGTAGTAGAGACGATGTGCACATCGTCTCTACAGAAACAATGCAAGAGGCATTGGCATCTAACTCCCAGCCCGCATTGACGGGCGATAACTACCTATAACTCCCTTTTAACTCCTGATTGGCATTAATAATTGATTTACTGTAGTACGTTGTCAGCTCTTAATAGTGCAGCCACACCGTCCGCAGATACCTGCGCCATACGGCAAGGTGGTTGGTGGTATTGATTTCCTTGCAGATGCGGACGCAAGTCTGTATCAGCTTGTCCTTTGCCGCGTCTTTTTCTTGAACAGAAGACCGGATAGCAAAGACGTTCAACGTATCTTTGCCGACCTTAAAATCCTGAACGGCTTTTACGGCTGAATCCGCATCCGTCAATACCTTATATAATGTTGGGGCATAGTTGCGGAAAGACTCGATAAGTTTTTCCGTATTTGTAGCTTCGTTACGGATTGTCTGCACACCGCCCGACACCAACTTCTCGTTAGCTTTTCCTGCCGTTAGGAAATATTCGCGGAGAAAATCGTTCCAGTTGGCGAAGAAGATAAAGCCCTGCCCCTCCAGCCCCTCTCCGGCTCTCCCCATGAGGGGAGAGGGGTTAGATTGTTCTGTCACAGCCCTCTCTCCACGGGAGAGAGGGGGGAGAGAGGCTATGTGGGCATAATACGTAGTGGTTATTTGTCCGTCTTCCTGCCTGCTGGGATAGTAAACCTCTTCGGTGATGTCCACCCTGCGGATGATTTCCGTAAAATTCTTATGTTGAAGTTCCACCTCGTTCTTGCCTTCTTCCAACTCTGTGCCGGATGTAGGCGTCAGGAACGAACGCAGGAGAATCTTTTGCCAGTTTTCCTTCACATATCCGGGAGTGTCATGTTCGTAGCGGGCAAGGTTTATCAGGAGTTCAGCTTCCTTGGTAGTCAGTCTGGCAAGACGGCTGCCCAATGTTTTCGCACCTTTCTTGTCCAGTTCCCGACAGAGATTGGTCAATGACAAATCGACAGCAAGGCGTTCCATCAATTCATAAAGCATGGGCTGCGTGCGTTCTCCGTAGCCGCAAGCCTGCAGGATTCCGACAAGCAGGTCAACGGCACGCCCTTTTTCCGTGCCTATAGACAGGCGGTCGCCCTCGGCATTGTGGAGACGGACGACGTGCAGGTCGGAGGCATTGGGATAGGTGACGGTCAACCAGCTGCCCGGCACCATGCCTTGCACGCGGAACACCAGTCCCTTTTTGCGGTGGAAGCGGCAGATGTAGCCTTCTTGGCCGGCAAGCGGACCGTCGACCACGCGTACAATCTCATTTGCCTCGCCCTCTTTCGCATTGAAGGCATAGTCCGAGTAAGGACGCTCCAATACAATCACCTTGTCGGCGTAATTCTCGTTATAGTCACGGAAAGCGCGCATCTGCGATTCGGGTATGGTGCAGGGTGTGGCTTTCTCCTCTTCCGTACGCTTGCGGTTGTAGCGGATATAAGCGTCGGAACAGTTGTCTCGAAGGAACTCAACTAACGCACTTTGGGTGGCAAGCACGAATACATAGCCATCGAAAAGAGGCAGGCGCTGTTCATTGTCACCCAGGCGCACGTAGACTTTGGTATGTGTGGGGTAATAGACTTCCAGTATGTTCCGGAGCTTGTCCTTTTCACGTTCAATGCGTGCGCACAATTCCGGTTCGTGCCCGGGTTTTGTGCGGACAAGGAACCATCGGTAATCTACGTTGTTGAGTTTGTCGGACAACATGATGGATTTGCGATTTACAAAGTACTATTTACGGTGGTTAATCCCCATTTACAACACAGCCCAATCGTAAATTGTAAATGAACAAGGCATTCCTTACGTTACCCTCATGACAATCGCATGACGGCTAACCGATACCTCTCCGAATTTGAATCACCACGCTTTGCAAACTTTTTTAGGAAGTTTTCGGGCTTGTCTTACAGCATTCTTTAGGTTTAGCGGCAGTATTCCGGAGTAAAAACTCAGCAACAATGACTTGCCGTTGTTATGTGACGAGAAGTGAAAAGCGCAATGCGCTTTAATGTTTTTGCTTCCATATCACAAATGCTTGATATTTAATCAATTAAATCTTTTTAAGTTCACCGCTTTACCTTTGTTTTATATTATGAAACGGAGGATTTTATAACACGCTGAGAATCAACAAGCAATGAGATATATTTCCGAAATTAGTCAAACAAATGCAGCTTTTTGAAAAACTAAATCACGAAGCTTGAAAAAATTTTTTTGACCGTAAATTCCTTAGTATTAAATCTTTTTACTACATTTGCAGCGTTTCTTTCCGCTTCATAATATACAGCATGTTTGGTTGAAGAGATTCCGGTTGTTTTTAGAGTTCGTTTAAATTTTCCAATAAAGTAATATTCTATCAGCTTCTTTTTTGTTTTGAGGATATTCATTTAAGTATGCGAATCGGGAGTTAAAAGGGAGTTAGATGGAGTTATCGCCCGCTGGACGGGCTGGGAGTTAGATGCCAATACCTCTTGCATTGTTTCTGTAGAGACGATGTGCACATCGTCTCTACTACGTGGCATATACAAAATGCACAAATAAATACTGCGTGAAGTATAACTCCTGAACGAAGTGATAACTCCTGTGAAACTTAACTACGTTTAACTCCTGACTCGCATTAAGTATAATCAATGCTTGGGTGTTCGCAAAGAAAAAGCCGCCTCAAATTTTGAGACGGCTTTCAGAGCGGAAGACGGGACTCAAACCCGCGACCCTCAGCTTGGAAGGCTAATGCTCTATCGACTGAGCTACTTCCGCATTGCAATTGGGGTGGGCAAGGATGGATTCGAACCACCGAAGGCGTAAGCCAGCAGATTTACAGTCTGCCCCATTTGGCCACTCTGGTACTTGCCCTTTTTATTTTTTTAGAGCGGAAGACGGGACTCAAACCCGCGACCCTCAGCTTGGAAGGCTAATGCTCTATCGACTGAGCTACTTCCGCATTGCAATTGGGGTGGGCAAAGATGGATTCGAACCACCGAAGGCGTAAGCCAGCAGATTTACAGTCTGCCCCATTTGGCCACTCTGGTATTTGCCCTTTTTAAATGAAGAATACTTGCTTCGCAAGACTGAAAGATATTCTTCATTTTTTCAATTGCGCTGCAAAGGTACTACTATTTTTTTAATTTGCAAGTAAAATCAATCATTTTTATTGCATCTACTGCGCATTCGTCTCCTTTATTTCCCAATTTCCCGCCTGCACGTTCTTCGGCTTGCTGCATATTGTTGGTGGTAATCAGGCCATAGATGACCGGAATGTCGCTTGTAGCGTTCAGGTAAGTAATACCTTGGGTAGCTCCCATGCATACATAATCAAAGTGAGGGGTATCTCCGCGTATGACGCATCCTAAGGCAATCACGGCATCTACTTTTCCACTTTTAATTAATTGGGCAGAACCGTATGTCAGTTCGAAGCTTCCCGGTACGGTTTTTACCAAGATGTTTTCGTCTTTGGCTCCGTGTTTCTTTAATGTGTTTAAAGCTCCGTTCAGGAGGGAACCGGTAATGTGTTGGTTCCATTCAGATACAACGATACCGAAGCGCATGGCGGATGCGTCAGGCACGGAATGGGTATCGTAATCGGATAAGTTATGGTAGGCTGTAGACATGTATGGTAGTTAATAATTGATAGTGATTAAATGCAGAGGCGCAAAAACATCGAGGATTATTTCCTTTGCGTTTTTGCGCCTCTGCGTTTGATTAAGAATTATTTAATAGATGCGCGTTCGATGTACTTATCGATGGTCATAGCTTGGTATGATGTCGCGTATTTGGTTTTGATTTGTTTGTAAGCATCTACAGCTTCGGCATTCTTGCCTTGCTTTTCCAGGATTTGTCCGGCTTGGAGCAGGAATATCGGGCTGAGGGTAGTGCTGTTTGCCTTGTCTGCCGCTTTCAATAATGTAGCGGCTGCTTTGTCCAATTGTCCCATTTGTGCATAGCAGTTGCCCATTGTGCCCAGAATAGCGGGAGCTACCATGTAATCGTCTGCACTGAATTTATCGAGGTAGGTTGTCGCTTCTTCGTATTTGCCCAATTGTGCATAGCAGAGTCCGCAATAAGCGTTGGCAAGGTTTCCTGCATCTGTACCGCTGAATTCATCCGCGATTTTCAGGAAGCCGGTATATCCCAGGCTGTCCCCGTTCAGTGCCAATTCGAATTCATTGTTCCCGAAATATTGTTCTCCTTTGAAGAGGGCTTCGGATGCTTTCAGCTCATTCGGCTCTCCGATGAAATGATTGTAACCTACAATGCCGCATACGATAACGACAATAGCTACTACCACACCTATAAACAGGTTTTTGTACTTTAATAAGAATGCTTCGGAAGTGTTCAGCGCTTCGTCTACATTCAACGGATCGTGAGTTTGTTTTTGTTTTGACATTTTTCTTATTGTTTTTTTATTATTTTCGTGAAATCCATTTTCGGTCAGCAAAAGTAGTTTATTTCTGTTTATAAACGAAATTTGCGGGCATGTTTTTTTATCAATCTTCCTTTTATTCGTATTTTTGTGGCTTAAAAGAAGAATACTTATGTGGTTGAAGCGTATTTCTATATTGAATTATAAGAATCTGGAGCAGGTGGAACTTGCTTTTTCGAAAAAGCTGAATTGCATTATCGGGAAGAACGGAATGGGGAAGACCAACCTGATGGATGCGGTGTATTATTTGTCTTTTTGCAAGAGCGCGACCAATCCGATTGATTCGCAGAATATTCTACATGAAAGGGATTTCTTTGTGATACAAGGCTTTTACGAGACGGATGGCGGCGAGCCGGAAGAAGTGTATTGCGGATTGAAACGCAGGCAGAAAAAGCAGTTCAAGCGGAACAAGAAAGAATATTCGCGCTTGTCGGACCATATCGGACTGATACCGCTGGTGATGGTTTCGCCCGCCGATTCGTGGCTGATAGCCGGGGGAAGCGAAGAACGGAGGCGGTTTATGGACGTGGTGATTTCGCAATTCGACCGGGAATATCTCGATGCATTGATCCGGTATAACAAAGCCTTGCAACAACGGAATGCCTTGCTGAAGGCTGAAATCGAGCCGGAAGAAGAATTGATGGCTTTGTGGGAGGAGGCGATGGCTTCAACGGGGAAACTTGTTTTTCAGAAGCGGAAGGATTTTGTGGACGAGTTTATTCCGGTATTCCAATCGTATTATGCCTATATTTCGCAGGGAAGGGAACAGGTGAGCCTGATGTACGAATCGCATGCGGCTCATGGAAATCTTCTGCAGCTCCTGAAAGAAAGCCGCCAGCGGGACCGTATCTTGGGATATTCGACCAAAGGGATACACAAGGATGACTTGATTATGGAGTTGGGCGGTTTCCCGATGAAACGGGAAGGTTCGCAAGGGCAGAACAAGACGTATTTGATAGCATTGAAATTGGCACAGTTTGATTTTTTGAAGCGTGCGGGGAACCGGACGGTGCCGATTGTCTTGCTGGATGATATTTTCGACAAGCTGGACGCCTCACGGGTGGAGCAAATCGTGAAGCTGGTGGCTGGAGATAATTTCGGGCAAATCTTTATTACGGATACCAACCGTGAGCATTTGGATAAGATATTAAGTGAAGTGGGCGAGGATTATAACTTGTTTGAAGTTGAGGGCGGATGTGTTTCAATGCGTGAAAAGGAGGGTGAGGCATGAAGCGGAACAATACCGAGCAGGTGGGCGATGTGATTCGGCGTTTGCTCAGGCAGGAAGGTCTGGAAACGCCTCTTAATGAATATCGGCTGGTGGAGGCGTGGAAAGATGTAGTAGGTCCGGTTATAGCCCGTTATACGCAGAACCTGTATATCAAGAATCAGGTGTTGTATGTGCATTTGTCTTCTTCGGTCTTGCGTCAGGAGCTTTCGATGAGCCGGACGCTCTTGATACGTAACCTGAATACTCACGTGGGGGCGCAGGTTATTGTGAATATTGTGTTCCGGTAAAAGCGGGTCAGTACATTCTTCCGTTTTCGGTCCATACTTCGTCCATGGGCTTATCCCAATCATCGGCAGGAAGCGGTGTTTCACGAAGTTGGAACTGGAAGCATATACCTATTTTGTATAGAGAGTCTTTTTGCAAGAGGCGGTCGTAATATCCTTTGCCCCGTCCCAACCGATTTCCTTGGCGGTCGAACGAAACGCCGGGGATAAGGGCAAGGTTTATCGCATCCGGATTGGTTATCGCTTTTCCCACAGGTTCTTCGATATGGAAATTCCCCGGTTTCAAGTTGGCTTTTCCGGTATATTCCCGTAGTTCGAGTTCGTTTCCTTTTACAACGGGAAGAATGATTGTTTTCTTTTTGCTCCATTTCTCTACGAATGCGTGAGTCTGTACTTCATCGGGCAGGGAATAATAGAGCAATACCGTACGGGCAGACTGGAAAAGGGGGTGATTTTCCAGCTGGTTCCATACTTGGGCAGAGAGCAGTCCGAGTTCTTCCTGTGTATGTTGTTTTTTCTTTCGGGTTATTTCTGCCCGGATTTGCGCTTTGGTTTGCATGAGTTAATGTGCTAATGTGCCAATGTGTCAATGTGCCAATGTGTTAATGTGTTAATATTTATCCTTATTAGCACATTATTTATTAGCACATTCGCACATTTTATTCATTCGCACATTCGATTAAGATTCTTTTTCTTCCGGAGCTTTCGGGAATGATTCTCCTTTTTCCAGCACTTCGAGGGCTTTTTGTACGGTCTTGTCTGTATGGTTGCTATACTCGATGTAGGCTTCGATGCCCAGCATGTTGTAGATGATGTTTCCGTACAGGTTTTCATCGAAGAGCTTTTTGGATTTATACATCAAGATGTTCCGGCGCTTCAAGCCTTTCTTTTCGGCATACGAAGCGAATTTTTCCAGCAATTTTTGCGTCTTCAGGTAATCCGCCATGCTATCGGGGGTGGAGTATTGTTGAAGCGTGCTCCGGTTCTTGTCCGTATAGTCTAAGGTATAGCGGATGATAAGCCCGCGCGAAGCCGCCATGCGGAAGTAAGAGGTGATTCCCGTTGTGTCTTGCGGTACGAAGATATCGGGCATGATGCCTCCGCCTCCGTATACCGTACGTCCCAGGCGGGTGTAATATATTTCTTCCGTGTTTTGCTTGATACTGTCCGCCGAGAAGAATTCGCCGTGCTCGTAACGGGTAATCAGGTCCATTTCATATTCCGAGTCGTTTCCTTTTTGGTAAGGTTTTTGGATGCAGCGTCCCGAAGGGGTATAATAACGGGCTATGGTCAGGCGGATAGCCGAACCGTCGCTGAACTCAATGGGTTGCTGTACCAATCCTTTCCCGAACGAGCGGCGTCCGATAATCGTTCCCCGGTCATTGTCTTGGATAGCACCCGCGAAGATTTCGCTTGCCGATGCCGACCCTTCGTCCATTAATACCACCAGCGGAATGTTCTGGCTGCTTCCGGTTCCGTTGGAGGTATAGTTTTCCCGCGGTGATTTACGTCCTTCGGTATACACTATCAGGCTGTTTCCCGGAAGGAATTCATTAATCATTTGGATAGCCGCAGCCATGTATCCTCCTGTGTTCCCGCGCAAGTCGATAATCAAGCCCTGGTAATTCGCCTGGTTCAGCTTGGCAAGGGCTACGAGCAGTTCGGGATAGGTCGTTTCTCCGAATTTGTTTACTTTGATGTATCCGAAGCGTTCGTTAATCATGTATGCCGCATCGATGCTTTTCACCGGAATATCCCCCCGCACGACGGAGAAATGCAGGATTTCCTGTTCTCCCGGACGGTACACGCCCAGCTTGACGGTGCTTCCTTTTTCTCCTTTCAGGCGGCGCATGGCTTCTTCGTTTGTGACTATCTTTCCTACAAATACCGAATCATCCACTTCGATGATGCGGTCTCCGGCGAGCATGCCTACTTTCTCCGAAGGTCCTCCGGGGATGACGCTGTTCACGTGGATGGTATCGTCCTGAATGGTGAATTGGATGCCTACTCCGCTAAAGCTTCCTTTCAGGTCTGAGTTGACCGCTTCGAGGTCTTTGGCGGGGATATAAGCCGAGTGAGGGTCCAGTTCGCCCAGAATCTGGGGCATGGCTTCCTCCACCAGGTTATACATGTTGACCGTATCTACATATTGGTCGTCAATGATGCGCAAAAGGGCATTCAGCTTGTTCGATGAAGTATTGATGATGCCTAATTTATTGCCCGAAAAGTGATTGGCATAGAATGTCCCAATCAAGATTCCCACCACCACGCACACGGCGAGCAGGAGGGGCATAAGCCGGTTTTTGTTATTGTTCGTCATACGTTTTTATTCATTAAGGTTTAAAAATGCCACTTCGATATTCGCACGTTTCAAGAGGTCGAGCCCGTCTTCCAGGCGGTATTTCTCCGCATATACCACGCGCTTGATGCCTGCCTGGATGATAAGTTTGGCACATTCGATGCAAGGGGAGGCGGTTACATAGAGGGTAGCTCCTTCGCTGCTGTTGTTCGAGCGCGCTATTTTGGTGATGGCATTGGCTTCGGCATGCAGTACGTAGGGCTTGGTCAGTCCGTTTTCGTCTTCGCATACGTTCTCAAATCCTGCCGGAGTCCCGTTATATCCGTCGGAAATAATCATTTTGTCTTTTACGATCAAGGCTCCTACTTTCCTTCGGGTGCAATAGGAGTTTTCGGCCCAGATAGTGGCCATGCGCATGTAGCGTTTGTCTAATATTTCTTGTTTGTTATCGTTTGCTTCCATATATATCTAATTAGTTCCTGAATAAATCTACCGGGCAGAACTGGATGAAATGTTTTTTGTCCATGTCGAAAAGTTTGATGAAATTCCTTGAGTCTCCCCGATAGAACTTGGCATTGCTGATTTCATCGAAAAACGTCTTGTCGAGTCCGCTGGGCGTACCATTGGCGTTGACGCGTATCGAGAAGCTCCGGTCTTTTCCGTTTGCGCTCCACGTGCCGGTAAAGGTAAACGCGTTTCCCTGCCCTTCCACCGTCCCGTCTTTCGAGAAACGGATCACGTATTTTTCCTTGTCTTGGGTGATTTGTGCCAGCTCGCTTCGGGTAAGGGAGGAGGTGGACTTATTATCATCTTCCCAATTATTGGTGTCGTACGAACCAATCCAGTGCCAGGTTTGTCCGCTGGCGAAAATCTCGAAGACATCATCTTCTTGATTGCATCCGCTCAGCAGGATTGCCAGGCATATTCCGATGTATGAGATGTATTTTTTCATGTTGTTTCCTTTTTATATGATTCCATTCCGTTTCAGCAATGCGTCTATTGTAGGCTCTTGTCCCCGGAAACGCTTGTATAGCGTCATCGGGTGTTCTGTCCCGCCTTTTGACAGGATGTTCTCGCGGAACGATTGGGCTGTTTCCGCATTGAAAATCCCTTTTTCCTTGAATACCGAGAACGCGTCGGCATCCAGCACTTCCGCCCATTTGTAACTGTAGTATCCGGCGGCATATCCTCCCGACATGATGTGGCCGAACTGGACACTCATGCAGGTGTCGGGCACCGTAGGCAGGGTTTGGGCACGTTTCCACGCTTCTTGTTCGTAGGCGCGTACATCTCCTTCGAAAAGTGTGCGGCGGGTGTACCATGCCATGTCGAGCAGCCCGAAGCTTACTTGGCGGAGGCAGGCGTATGCCACGTTGAAGTTGGAAGCGTCTACAATCCGCCTAATCCATTCGTCCGGAAGGTTTTCTCCTGTTTGATAATGCGTTGCAAAGGTATGAAGAAATTCCTTTTCAATGGCAAAGTTTTCCATAATTTGCGAAGGAAGTTCCACAAAATCCCAATAAACATTGGTGCCGCTCATGCTTTTGAAGCGCGTGTCGGCGAACATGCCATGCAGGGCATGCCCGAATTCGTGCAAGAACGTGGTCACTTCCTGGAAGGTCAGCAATGCCGGCTTGTCGGGAGTAGGTTTCGTAAAGTTCATCGTGACCGATACATGCGGGCGGCTATTGGTTCCGTCGGCTTCTTTCCATTGCTCTTTGTAGCTGGTCATCCAGGCGCCCGATTTCTTTCCGGCACGCGGGTGGAAGTCGGCGTAGAGCACCGCCAGGTAGCTTCCGTCTTTATCGTATACTTCGTAGGCTTTGACATCGGGGTGATAGACCGGAATGTCCGGATTCTCTTTGAAGGTGATTCCGTACAGGCGGGTGGCAAGCCCGAATACGCCTTTGATTACGTGGCTTAGCTCGAAGTAAGGGCGGAGCGCTTCTTCGTCGAGGGCGTATTTCCTTTGGCGGAGCTTGTTGGCGTAATACGCGAAATCCCAGGGCATCAGTTTGAAATCCGCTCCTTCGGTCTCGCGTGCCAGGGCTTCTGTTTCTTCCACTTCCTTGCGTGCGGTGGGGGTATAGGCTTCCAGCAATTGGTCGAGGAGGCGGTAGACGTTCCGGCTGTTCTCCGCCATGCGTTTGCGCAATACGTAGTCGGCAAAGTCGGTGTAACCCAAGAGCTGGGCGATTTGCATGCGCACGTTCACCAGTTGCTTCACGATGCCGAGGTTGTTTTGCCCGTTCTCGTGCGTACATTGGGTGTTGTAGGCAAGGTAAAGTTTTTTCCGTAAGTCCCTGCGGGCGCTGTATTTCATAAAGGGCACGAAGCTGGGGGCGTGCAGGGTGAAAGTCCATCCCGTCTTCCCTTTTTCTTGTGCCGTCTGTGCCGCGGCTTCGAGGGCGCTTTCCGGAAGTCCGTCTACGTCTTCTTCTTGTGTCAGGTCCAGTTCGTAGCTGTTGGTTTCCTTCAGGTGGTTTTGCGAGAAGCGCAGGGTGAGCGTGCTCAGCTCCATGCTCAGCTTGCGGAACTCGGCTTTTCCGGCATCCGAAAGGTTGGCTCCGTTCCGCACGAATCCGTCGTAGGTCTTCTCTAGCAACTGGCGTTCTTCGGGCGTGAGGTCCAGTTGTCCGCGTTGCTCATATACGTGCTTGACGCGTTGGAAAAGTTTTTCGTTCAGTCCGATGTTGTTGCTGTGCTCCGAGAGTTCGGGCATGAGCTTTTCGGCGATGGCGTCCAGTTCATCGCAGGTCTCGGCGCTCATCAGGTTGAACATGACCGTTGTGACCCGGTCGAGCAATCCGCCCGACTGTTCCAGTGCCACGATGGTATTGCCGAACGTGGGTTCTTCCGGGTTGTTGATAATGGCTTCGATTTCTTCGTCTTCCCGGCGCATGCCTTCGCGGATGGCAGGCTCATAGTCGGGCAAGGTGATTTTGTCGAAAGGGACCGTCCCGTGTGGGGTCGTATAAGGTAATAAGAAAGGATTTTCCATAAGAATTATATATTGTCTGTAGATTGGTTATGCGTGAGCAGGGCGTTCATGTCCGGAATCTCGATTTCCCTCCGGCTGAGTGATACCAGTCCTTGTTGTTTCCAGTCGTTCAACACTTTCGAGATGTTGATGCGTGTGTCGTCGAGCAGGTTGGCGAGGTCTTCCATCCGGGCGTGAAGCTTTTTATAGCCGGAGGTTGTGGCACACCGCAGGAGCAGGAAGTTGATGATTTTTTCCTGCGTGTTGCCGATGTGTGTGTTCCACATGCGGCGGTAGAACGTCTGGGTGCGGTTGCAGAGCAGGTTCACGAAGTTGAGCTGGAAAATGGTGTATTTGCTTAATTCCGCCAGCACATACGATTTGTCGATTGTGACGATGTGGGTGCTGCTCAAAGCGGAATAGGAAGCGTTGTATTGCGGATGCATGCCGAATAGCGAATAAGGCTCGATGACATGCGGGGCGTCCAGGGTTTCGTAAAGCGTGTAATGGTGTGTCTTGTCTGTCGATTCGGACAGCACTTTGCCTTGCAAGACGAAGGTAAGGCTGTTGCATGCGTCGTCTTGTCTGGCGATATAATGTCCTGTAGGGTATTTCTGAAAATGCAGTTTTACTTTTTCCAATATGTTTGTAAAGTCTTCTTTGCAGAGGCCTTGGAACAAAGGAAGCAATAAAAGCTTGTCGTACATACTGTTTTCTTCCATCTGGCTTTAACTTTATTAAGTTATCATTTTAACAGACAAAGGTAAACAATATTCTGATATGTGGTGTGTCTTTCACCTTTTTTAATCGTAGCTTTTCCCGAAGTTTCTTTCGCTATCTCGTTTCTTTCTATTATTTTTGTGAACAAAAATTAAATTGACGGACTATGGGAAGATTGGATTTACAAGAATGCATCAGCGCGTTTATCGTCTTGTTTGCGGTGATTGACATTATCGGGGCGGTGCCTATTATACTGGATTTGAAGCAAAAAGGGCGTGCGGTCAATGCCTGGCAGGCGACCTTGATTGCTACGGCGTTGCTGGTAGGCTTCTTTTTTGCCGGCGACATGATGCTGAAGCTCTTTCAGGTCGACATCGCTTCGTTTGCGGTGGCGGGTGCGTTTGTGATTTTCCTGATGTCGCTCGAAATGATTCTGGATATTGAGATTTTCAAGAATACAGGGCCGATCAAGGAGGCTACCCTTGTGCCGTTGGTTTTCCCGCTATTGGCGGGGGCAGGTTCGTTCACTACGTTGCTCTCCCTCCGTGCGGAGTATGCTACCGTTAACATTCTGGTTGCTTTGTTCCTCAACATGGGATGGGTGTATCTGGTGCTGAAGATGACCGACCGTGTGGAGCGGCTGCTGGGAAAGGGAGGCATTTACATCATCCGCAAATTCTTCGGGATTATCCTGCTGGCGATATCGGTCCGCCTGTTTACGGCGAATATCACCTCGCTTATCGAGCAGTTTCATTGATAGCTTTTATATTGAACACAGAGGCACAGAGACACGGAGGAATTAAATTATACTTTAAGCGGCATTAACATGTGTATTTTACGTCACGCCGTGACGCACGATAAATTCAAAACAGCTTCTAAATAGACTCTGTGTCTTTGTGTCTCTGTGTTCCATTCCATTTCAATAGAGCTTCTGTATCAGGTCGCTTCGTCCGATGCGCCTTAGCTCGCGGATGATGTGCGGGCGTTCTTCGGGCTTGTACCAGAAAAAGAACATGCGCTGGGCGAGCTTTTCCTTTTGCGTCTTTGCCGAGAAGACCGGCTCCAGCGTATAGGGATGTATGCCCGTGTACCATGTTTCCGTGGCTACGGTCATGGGGGTGGGCGTGAAGTCTTGCACTTGTTCCAGGTGGAAGTCCAGCCGTTTGGTGATGACCGCCAGTTCCGCCATGTCTTCTTCGGTGCATCCGGGGTGGCTGCTGATGAAGTAGGGGATGAGCTGTTGGCGCAGGTTCAATTCGCGGTTCAGGCGGTCGAAGATGCGTTTGAATTCGTAGAATTGCTCGAACGGGGGCTTGCGCATGATGTCCAATACCCGCAGGCTTGTATGTTCGGGTGCTACCTTCAGGCGTCCGCTTACATGTTTCACGATGAGTTCGCGGGTGTATTCGGCGGTACTCCGATTTATGGCGGGGTCTTTGCTTTTGTGCAGGAGCAGGTCGTAGCGCACGCCGCTTCCGATAAAGCTTTTCTTGATGCCCGGCATCGCGTCCACGCTGCGGTAGATGTCCAGCAGCGGGCGGTGGTCGGTGTTCAGGTTCGGGCAGATTTTCGGATGCACGCACGAGGGGCGCTTGCATTTCCGGCAGAGGGTCTCGTCCGTGCCGTGCATGGCGTACATATTTGCCGAGGGGCCTCCCAGGTCGCTCAGGTATCCCTTGAAGTCGGGCATCTCGGTAATGGCTTTCACTTCTTTCAGGATGCTCTCCTTGCTCCGGCTCACGATGAACTTGCCCTGATGTGCCGAGATGGTGCAGAAGGCGCATCCTCCGAAGCAGCCGCGGTGGAGGTTCACCGAAAACTTAATCATATCATACGCCGGGATGCGTTTCCCTTTGTATTTGGGGTGGGGCAGGCGCGTGTAGGGCAGGTCGAACGAACGGTCCAGTTCGCCTTGCGTCAGGGGCGGATAAGGCGGGTTGACCACCACCGTCCGGCCGCCTGTCTCTTGCCAGATACGTGCCGCTTCGTATTTGTTCGATTCTTCCTCGATGTGGCGGAAGTTCTGTGCTTGCTTGCGCTTGTCGGCAAGGCATTCTTCGTGCGAGAAGAGGCGCATGTCGGTTTCCGTAGGGCGGAAGTCCTTGCTGGGGACAAGGTATGCTGTTTGTGGAATATCGGTAGGCAATACAGGCACAGCTTCCATGCGCCGGCACAGTTCCACGATGGGTTTTTCGCCCATGCCGTATATCAGCAGGTCGGCTTTCGAGTCAATCAGGATAGACGGGCGCACTTTGTCCTGCCAGTAGTCGTAATGCGTCAGGCGGCGGAGCGAGGCTTCGATACCTCCCAGCACGACGGGCACGTCGGGGTACAGCTCTTTCAGGATGCGGGTGTAGACGATGCTCGGGTATTCGGGGCGCATGTCGTGGCGTCCGTCGGGCGTATAGGCGTCTTCGCTCCGCAAGCGTTTGTTGGCGGTGTATTTGTTGACCATGCTGTCCATGCTTCCTGCGCTTACGCCGAAGAAAAGCCGTGGCTTGCCCAGTTTCTTGAAGTCGCGCAGGTCGTCGCGCCAGTTGGGTTGGGGCACGATTGCCACCTTCAGCCCTTCCGCTTCCAAGATGCGCCCGATAACGGCGGCTCCGAACGAGGGGTGGTCGATATAGGCGTCGCCGCTGAACAGGATGACGTCCAGTCCGTCCCAGCCTCTCAGTTCCACTTCTTTCTTGGTCGTGGGCAACCAGTCGGTCAGTTGATAGTTCCTCAAAATCAATGTCTTTCTATTGTGATTTTTAGTTAGTCAGAAATGAATTGCGAAAAATTGCCGCATACATCCGCAAATGCGTGTGCGTTAGAAACATACCATGTTAGCCCTGTGGCGGGAAGACGCCACAATGTGACGTCTCTACATTCGGATGGCGCTCCCCCTACAAGCTATTTGGTAAAATGCGGAATTCATTTAGATTAATCTGTGTAATCTGTGGTGAAAACCTTTTCAGTTCAGCGGTTCGTTCAGCACATCGGGGCTGAGGCTTCCTTCTTTTTCGTGCTCCCATTTGATGTAGAGCTGGATAAGGTTGAACAGTCCCAGCGCCTTCATGTTGTTGTGGTAAATCACGTCGATGCACAGGTCGAGCAGGTCTTTGCTGTCTCCTTCCATCGAGGCGATGAGCGAGCGCACGTTCAGCTTCAGTTTGTCGAGCACCGATTCGTCTACGATTCCGTTGCTGTCTATCAGGTGCTGGAACAGCGCGTATTTCTCGATGGTCTGCAAGTGTTCTTCCGATATCTCCAACGTCCGTGTGCCGGACTGGTTTGCTTGTATGGTATACATGGTTGTCGTATGTTTAAAGTTTATTGTAAAGCAAAGATAACATTTGCAAAGATACGTTTTTATTTTTAATTCTGCAAGGGCTTTTGAGTGGGTTGTTGTAAAAATATGTAAGCGAATGAAAGAAGTTGTGCTGATTATAGTCAATCAGAAATGGATTGCGAAAAATCCGTTAATCCTTTATGTTGAACACAGAGGCACAGAGGCACGGAGAAATAAATATATAGAGAAGGTAAAGACCATAGAGCCAGACTTTTACTCTGTGAACTCTGTTCTCTCAAAAAAATAAAGCTCTGTGTCTTTGTGTCTCTGTGTTCCATTCCATTTTTTCGCAAACCAATTTTGTTTTACTATAAAACGAAGCTTTTTTTGTGACAGTGTGACAATTGTGACAAATGACAATAACTGAAAATGATTTTCTATCCGCCAAGGAAAAAGTGTGACTAAAATTTATATATATTATATATAAATATATATAATATATATAATATAAATATATAACTTTTCTCTTCTTTCTTCCGTTTTCTGAAAACATTATTGTCATTTGTCACAATTGTCACAATTGTCACGTTTGCAAGGGTTGTTGCGCAAGAAAAACGCGTCTGTTTGCATAACCTGTTCCATATATATGCGCGTGCCTTCGGAAATAGTTGCTCCGCG
This sequence comes from Phocaeicola salanitronis DSM 18170, assembly GCF_000190575.1. Taxonomy (NCBI): domain Bacteria; kingdom Pseudomonadati; phylum Bacteroidota; class Bacteroidia; order Bacteroidales; family Bacteroidaceae; genus Phocaeicola; species Phocaeicola salanitronis. The sequence continues at coordinate 108,024 of NC_015164.1, forward strand.
TCGCGCGGGCAGGTGCGCGAGGCACTTGTATAATTCAAAATTTTTCCGTACCTTTGTGGCGTAAAGCTAAGATATACATAATGTTTGGAGAGATAAGGTGGTTTCAAACTACCTTATCCCGTCCGGCTGGAGATAACCTTGTTTCAACCAAGGTCATCTGACAAGCAAATGTGGGGGCAGGGGAGCGCCTGCAGGGGCTTTCTTGCCGGGCGTGCGGCGAGGATGTTTGGGACGCGGGGCGAAAATCTTTTCCACTTGGCGCATGGTGAGGATTTTCTTGAACTTGGCGTAATAGGTTTCTTTAGTCTCGACGCGTTTCTTCTGGCACTCGAAGCAAGCCTGCATCCGTTGGTCCAGCTCTTCATCGGTCAGCTCGCTTTTGCGCGGGCGGCTGGCGGAATCGGGAGCGGCGGGACGGCATTCCGCCAGCGCCTGCAGGTATTCCTTGTAAAGCGGGAGGAACTTGGCGGAGGTTTCATCGTCGAGCAGCAGCTCTTTGTTCATGCGCATGGCCTGGCGTTCGATGCGTTGTTCGTCGGTAAGGCGTTCTCTTTTGCGTTCGGGAACTTGGGCAAAGAGTGAGGTGGTGCATATCAGCGCACCCATTACGAGGTATAAATGCATTGTTTTCATGTTCTTTTAAGTTTTTGAGTTTTTAAGTTTTTAGTTGGCCCGATTCGTTTTCCGGTACCGGGTGAAAAACGGAAAACGGGCTGTTCCGCGCGTTTACTATTCAGACAGGCGGGGCGGGAAGAGGTTTAATCGGTTTAATATATTTTATGTTTATAGATATCCTTAAAATGCCAATGTAGGGGCGTATCGCATACGCCTGGGTGCACCAACTTATCCACGTGGACGCTTTCGGGCGTATGCGATACGCCCCTACAGGCAATTTGGCAACATGCGGAATTCTAAGACCTGTATGTTTTATGTTCTTTCGGCTGAAAAAAAAAGGATTGCTGGAAGCCTTTGTCGACAAACTATGTTAAAAGGACGTTTTTTAAAAAAGAAAACTTTTGAAATTCTTGTTTATTAATAATGTTGTGAAAATCAATTTGTTGTGTTTTGGTTTTGGAAAACTTTCCGGATAGTTCATAACTTCTTGCTGTTTTGTTTTGTAAATTGGAAAAACATTTTTAGCTTTGTATCGTTCGTTGAAGGCGAACGGGACTTTATCCGGAAATACACTAATTCAACACTATATTATCGTGGAAAAACAAACGTACAGTTACGACGAGGCATACGATGCTTCGTTGGATTATTTTAAAGGAGACGAGCTTGCCGCCCGCGTGTGGGTGAACAAGTATGCCGTGAAGGATTCTTTCGGGCATATCTATGAGAAATCGCCCGAAGACATGCATTGGCGCATTGCGAATGAAGTGGCACGCATCGAGGCCAAGTATCCGAACGGATTGAGCGCGCAGGAGCTGTTCGGCTTGTTCGATCATTTCAAGTACATTATTCCGCAGGGAAGTCCGATGACGGGCATTGGGAATGACTATCAGATTGCTTCGTTGTCGAACTGCTTCGTAATCGGGCTGGACGGATCCGCCGATTCGTATGGGGCCATCATCCGCATCGACGAGGAGCAGGTACAGCTGATGAAGCGCCGCGGAGGGGTAGGGCACGACCTGTCGCACATCCGCCCGAAAGGTTCGCCGGTAAAGAACTCGGCGTTGACTTCTACCGGGCTGGTGCCATTTATGGAGCGTTATTCCAACTCTACGCGCGAGGTGGCGCAAGACGGACGCCGCGGGGCGCTGATGATGACGGTATCTATCAAGCATCCCGACTCGGAAGCTTTCATCGATGCCAAGATGACCGAAGGAAAGGTTACGGGAGCCAATGTGTCGGTGAAGCTGGACGATGAGTTTATGGAAGCTGCCGTGGAAAACCGCCCGTATGTGCAGCAGTTCCCTATCGGTTCGCCTCATCCGATGGTGAAGAAAGAGATTGACGCTTCGGCTTTGTGGAAGAAAATCGTGCACAACGCGTGGAAGTCGGCAGAGCCGGGCGTGTTGTTCTGGGACACGATTCTCCGCGAGTCGGTGCCCGATTGTTATGCCGACTTGGGTTTCCGCACCGTGTCTACCAACCCGTGCGGCGAAATCCCTCTGTGCCCGTACGATTCTTGCCGTCTGCTTGCCATCAACCTGTATTCGTATGTGGTCAATCCGTTTACTCCGGAGGCTTATTTCGATTTTGATTTGTTCAAGAAGCACGTGGCTTTGGCACAGCGCATCATGGACGACATCATCGACCTGGAGCTGGAAAAGATAGAGAAAATCATGGAAAAGATAGATTCCGACCCCGAAAGCGAAGAAGTGAAAGGTACGGAGCGCCATTTGTGGGAAAAGATTTACCGCAAGTCGGGCATGGGACGCCGTACGGGCGTGGGCATCACTGCCGAAGGCGACATGCTGGCGGCTTTGGGATTGCGCTACGGGACGGAAGAGGCGACCGAGTTTGCCGAGCGGGTGCAGAAAACCATTGCGTTGGAGGCATACCGTTCTTCGGTTGTTATGGCAAAGGAACGTGGCGCGTTCGAGATTTACGATACGGAACGCGAGAAGGACAATCCGTTCGTGAACCGCTTGCGTGAAGCCGACCCCGGGCTTTATGAGGAGATGAAGAAGTACGGCCGGCGTAACATCGCGTGCCTGACCATTGCTCCTACGGGGACCACCAGCCTGATGACGCAGACCACTTCGGGCATTGAGCCGGTGTTTATGCCGGTTTACAAGCGCCGGCGCAAGGTGAATCCGAATGACGAGAACGTGCGCATCGACTTTGTGGACGAAACGGGAGACGCTTTCGAGGAATATCTGGTGTTCCATCACAAGTTCCTGGCGTGGATGAAGGTGAACGGTTATGACCCTGACAAGCATTACACGCAAGAGGAAATTGACGACCTGGTGGCGAAATCTCCTTATTATAAAGCGACTTCGAACGACGTGGACTGGCTGATGAAGGTCAAGATGCAGGGACGCATCCAGAAATGGGTGGACCATTCGATTAGCGTGACCATCAATTTGCCGAACAACGTAGACGAAGAGTTGGTGAACCGCCTGTATGTAGAGGCATGGCGGTCGGGCTGCAAGGGATGTACGGTGTACCGCGACGGTTCGCGTGCAGGCGTGTTGCTTTCTGCCAAGAAGAAAGACGACAAGAAAGAGGAAGAATGCCATTGCAAGCCTCCTCAGGTAACGGAAGTCCGCCCGCGTGTGCTCGAAGCCGATGTGGTGCGTTTCCAGAACAACAAGGAGAAATGGGTGGCGTTCGTCGGTCTGCTCGACGGTTATCCTTACGAAATATTTACCGGTCTGCAAGATGATGACGAGGGCATTGTATTGCCGAAATCGGTAGTCCGTGGCCGCATCATCAAGAATTATGACGAGAACGGCGTGAAGCGTTATGATTTCCAGTTCGAGAACAAGCGTGGATATAAGATGACGATTGAAGGATTGTCCGAGCGCTTCAACAAGGAGTATTGGAATTATGCGAAACTGATTTCAGGCGTGTTGCGCTACCGGATGCCTATCGAACAGGTTATCAAGTTGGTCAATTCGCTCCAGCTCGATAGTGAGAATATCAATACGTGGAAGAACGGTGTGTCGCGTGCATTAAAGAAATATGTGCTCGACGGCACGGAAGCCAAAGGCATGAAATGCCCGAATTGCGGCAATGAGACCTTGGTTTATCAGGAAGGTTGCCTGATTTGCAAGACTTGTGGTTCTTCGCGTTGCGGATGACTTTGCTTTTCACCACAGATTACGCAGATTTATAAAAATTATATTCTTGATTTATAGTAGAACAAAATTGGTTTGCGAAAAAATCTTGATGTATTGTCATCCTGAACGAACGTGAAGGATCTCGTAGACATCCACGTGGGCGCATCCGAGATGCTTCACTTCGTTCAGCATGACAAATGATTTTTCGCATTTTATTTCTGATTGACTATATTTTAATCTGTGTAATCTGTGGTGCTTTAAAAAAGAGGTATGGAAGAAACAGTAAAACATCATTTGTTGGACCGGGTGAAGAAGAACCCGTATGTCAATCATTTGGAGATTGATTTTCAAGAGATAGAAGAAGGCCGTGTGGTAGGGCGCATGCCGTTGAAGCCCGAACAGCGCCAGTATAGCGGAGTGGTGCACGGAGGGGTGTTGGCGGCATTTGCCGATACGGTAGCCGGATTTGCGGCTTATACGATGACGCCTACCGACCGGGATGTGCTGACGGCAGAGCTGAAGACTTCGTTCTTGCGTGCGGCATGGGGCGACGAGCTGGTAGGGATAGGCACCGTCGTGAAATCGGGGTTGAACTTGCAGTTTGCCGAGTGTGAAATCTATTGCGACGGCAAGCTGGTGAGCAAGGCTTCGGGGACATTTTGTGTGGTGCATTCTCTGATTTAGGCGTATGAAAGCGGAAGCGATGTATATCCGTCTGGACGGGTTGAAATTTTATGCCCGTCATGGTGTGTTTCCTCAAGAAACGCGTGTAGGTGCGGAGTTTACCGTCGACCTGTGTTTGCGTACCGATTTCTCGCAAGCGGCGGAGACCGATGCCTTGGAGGGAACTGTCAGTTATGCGGAGGTGTTCGAGCGGGTAAAGGCGGAAATGGAAATTCCTTCCCGTCTGCTGGAGCATGTCGTTTATCGGATAGCCCGCCGCCTGCTGGACGATTTCCCTAATGTCATGGAAGTCACTATCGGCCTGTATAAGCAGAACCCGCCCATGGGAGCCGATTGCCGCCGGGTGGGGGTAGAGGCGAGGTATGCACGGAATTAGTTGACAAGGAAACAAGTTGGCAAGGTTTACATATTACAAAGCCTTGCCAACTCGTCAACTGAATAGCGATTTACCTTTCTCCTATCGGCGTGTACGTTACTTCTTCCAATACGTTTTTGTATGCCGGCCGGATGATGCGTCTTCCTTCGAAGTTCAGTTCTTCGATGCGGTGGGCGGTCCAGCCTACGATGCGCGCCATGGCAAAGAGCGGTGTGTAGATTTCTATCGGCAGCCCAATCATTTCGTAGATAAAGCCGGAATAGAAGTCCACGTTCGAGCATACTTGTTTCTTTGTGCCCTTTACTTTCTTGAAACATTCAATGGCGCGTTGTTCCAGCAATTCCAGGAAGGCAAATTCTTTTTCGCACCCTTTTTCGGCTACCAGTTCGCTGGCAAGTTCTTTCAGAAGCACGGCACGCGGGTCGGAAATAGTATATACGGCATGGCCGATTCCGTAAATCAGTCCGCTCCCGTCGTATGCCTCTTTGTGCAGCATCCGTATCAGGTAGGTGTCTATTTCGTCGATGTTGGTCCAGTCGGAGATGACCTCTTTCAGGTGGTGGAACATCTTTACCATCTGGATATTGGCTCCGCCGTGTAGCGGGCCTTTCAGCGAGCCGATGCCGGCTGCAATGCTCGAATAGGTGTCGGTGCGGGTAGAGCTGGTGACACGTACGGTGAAGGTGGAGTTGTTTCCTCCTCCGTGTTCTGCCTGAAGCACCAGCAGCAGGTCGAGCATCCGCGCTTCCAGAGGGGTATATTCCTTTTTCATCATGTAAAGGAAGTTTTCGGCTATCGACAGGTTTTCATGCGGGTGCCGGATGTGGAGCGAACGGCCGTGTATGCTGTGCCGGTAAATGTTGTAGGCGTATGCGATGATGGTAGGGAACTTCGAGATGAGTTCGATGGACTGGCGCATCAGGTTGTCGCGCGAGATGTCATCGGGGTTGGGGTCGAACGTGTACATTTCCAGCACGCTGCGCGCGAGGATGTTCATGATGTTCTGTCCTTCCAGGTCGATGATGTTCATGGTTGTCTTCTTGTCGAGCGGCATGTTGTCGTTTATCAGTTCCTTGAAGGCATCCAGCTGTTCGTTGTCGGGCAGTTCTCCCGAAAGGAGCAGGTATGCTACTTCTTCGAATCCGAAGCGTTTTTCCTTTAGCAGGGCATGTACGATGTCGGCAAGGTCGTATCCCCGGTAAAAGAGTTTTCCGGGAATCGGTTTCAGCCCTTCTTCCGTACGTTCATATCCCACTACGTTGCCTATCTTGGTCAGTCCTACCAGCACGCCGGTCCCGTCTTCGTTGCGCAGCCCGCGTTTCACGTTGTATTTCGTAAATAGTTCATTGTCGATGCGGCAAGCCTGCTTGGCGCATTCCGAAAGCTTGTATACGATGTATTCTTTTTTCATGAGTAGTACAAAATTTAAATGATATTTATTGGAAACGCAGATTAAACCGATAGGTAAATAATCTGCGTTGCTGAACTGACAGATTATTTAAACGAATCAGAGTCAGTTACTGCTTAGCGCATCAATCACCCGTTGTCCGAATTCCATAGTGCCCAAGGGTTTTCCGTTGGGCATGAAGCGGGCGAGGTCGTTGGTCGCTTCTCCCGCTTCGAATAGTTTCTCCAAGGCTTGCGTGATGAGGGTTGCGGCTTCTTCCCAGCCTAAATGTTCCAGCATCATGACCGAAGAGAGCAGCATCGAACAAGGGTTGACGATGTTTTTTCCGGCGATGTCGGGAGCCGTGCCGTGGGTGGCTTCGAAGATGGCATGCCCCGTTGCGTAGTTGATGTTGGCTCCGGGAGCGATTCCGATGCCTCCTACCATGGCGGCAAGCTGGTCGGATATATAGTCGCCGTTCAGGTTCAAGGTGGCTATTACCGCATATTCTTCAGGCTTCAGCAGGGTGTTTTGCAGGAACGCGTCGGCTATGCAGTCTTTGATGATGACCTTTCCGGTGTTGGCGGCATCGGCAAGGGCGGCATTTGCCGATTCTTCTCCCAGGTCTTTCTTTATCTGGTTGTATTGGTTCATGGAGAAAGTCTGGTCGGGAAACTCTTGCTCTGCCACTTCATATCCCCAGCGTTTGAACCCGCCTTCGGTAAATTTCATGATGTTGCCTTTATGCACCAGTGTGACGGAAGTCTGATGATGCTGCAAGGCATACCGGATGGCGGAACGTACCAGCCGTTTGCTCCCTTCGGCGGAGACCGGTTTTACGCCGAAGGACGAGGTCTCGGGGAAACGTACTTTGCTTACTCCCATCTCGTCGTGAAGGAAGGTGTAGAACTTCTGGGCTTCGGGAGTTCCCTGTTCCCATTCGATGCCTGCATAGATGTCTTCCGTGTTTTCGCGGAAAATGTGCATGTTTACTTTTTGCGGTTCTTTCAATGGGGAAACGACTCCCTTGAACCAGCGTACCGGGCGCAGGCATACATAAAGGTCGAGGGTCTGGCGCAGGGCTACGTTCAGCGAACGGATGCCTCCGCCTACGGGAGTGGTCAGCGGCCCTTTGATGCCTATCAGGTATTCGCGGAAAACATCAAGGGTGGCTTGAGGGAGCCATTCGCCTGTTTGGGCAAATGCTTTTCCTCCTGCAAGCACTTCCATCCATTCGATGGAACGTTTGCCTCCGTATGCGGCTCTGACCGCTTCGTTCACAATTTTCTGGCATACCGGAGTGATTTCGGCGCCTACTCCGTCACCTTCTATATAAGGTATGGTTACACAGTCGGGTACAATCAGCCGGCCGTCTTTCATTTGTACTTTGCTCATAATGGATTATTGTTTTAAATTTAGGTACTGGTAGACCGGATTTTTAGAATCTATTTAAAACCTAGTCAACTGGTATCTAGTCCCTGGTCCCTGATATTGTTTATAAATTCAATGCCGCTCCGGCTTTAAACCACTTTATCTGCATTTCATTATATGTATGTGCGGCTTCGAAAGTATCTTCGCTTCCGTCGGCATGCCTCAACTTGATTTGCAGGGGTTTTCCGGGTGTGAACTCTCTTAATCCGAAGACAGAGATGCGGTCGTTTTCCTGCACTTTATCGTAATCGTCTTTATGGATGAATGTCAGAGCCAGCATGCCTTGCTTTTTCAGGTTCGTTTCATGGATGCGGGCGAAACTCTTGGCAAGAACGACTCTTACGTTGAGAAAACGCGGCTCCATGGCGGCATGTTCGCGGCTGGAGCCTTCTCCGTAGTTTTCTTCGGCTACTACGATGGAGGGAATCCCTTTTGCCTTATAGCTTTTGGCAACGGCGGATACGGCTTCGTATTCTCCGGTCAGGGTGTTCAATACCCAGTTCGTTTTCCCGTTGAAAGCGTTTACGGCTCCCATCAGCAGGTTGTTGGAGATATTTTCCAAATGTCCGCGGAACCGTAGCCACGGGCCTGCCATGGATATATGGTCGGTGGTGCATTTCCCTTTTGTCTTGATCAAGAGCGGCATGTCGATAAGGTCATTTCCGTCCCACGGTGCGAATGGTTCCAGTTTTTGCAGGCGTTCCGAATCGGGATGTATGGAAACTTCGATGGATTTGCCGTCGGCAGGCGGGGCAATGTATCCGTTGTCGTCTACGGTGAATCCGTTTCGGGGCAGAGTTTCGCCGGCAGGTGCATCCAGTTTCACCTGTTCGCCCTTTTCATTGGTAAGGGTATCGGTCAGTGGGTTGAAGCACAAGTCTCCGGCGATGGTAAGTGCCATAGCCAGCTCCGGTGAAGCTACGAAGGCGTGCGTATTCGGGTTCCCGTCGGCACGTTTGGCAAAGTTCCGGTTGAACGATGTGACAATCGAGTTGGCTCTGTTCGGGTCATCGGTCACCCGTTTCCATTGTCCGATGCACGGGCCGCAGGCATTGGTCATAATGGTTCCGCCTACGGCTTCGAAGGCGCTTATCATGCCGTCGCGCCGGGCGGTGCAATAGATTTGTTCCGATCCGGGATTGATTATCAGGGGAGAAGCCATCTTGAGGGCTTTCTCCTTTACCTGACGTGCCAGTGAGGCTGCCCGGCTCAGGTCTTGGTAAGACGAATTGGTGCACGAACCGATTAATCCTACTTCCATGCGGCGTGGGTAACCGTTTGCTTTTACTTTTTCTGCAAAATCCGAAATGGGGCAGGCGGCATCAGGTGTAAACGGCCCGTTGATATAAGGTTCCAATGCCGACAGGTCGATTTCGATGATGCGGTCGTAATACTTTTCCGGTTGTGCCAGCACTTCGGGGTCGGCTTGCAGGCAATCGGCACACGCCGATGCCAGCCGGGCTATCTCTTCACGGCCGGTGGCACACAGGTAAGCGTTCATCTGTTCGTCGTAAGGAAAGATGGAGGTGGTCGCGCCTACTTCGGCGCCCATGTTGCAGATAGTGGCTTTCCCCGTTGCCGAAATCGATGCGGTCCCTTCGCCGAAATATTCGATGATGGCATTGGTCGCTCCTTTTACGGTAAGGATGCCGGCAAGTTTCAGTATCACGTCTTTGGGGGCAGCCCATCCGTTCAGGCTTCCTTTCAGGTGCACGCCGATGAGGCGGGGCATTTTCAGTTCCCATTCCATGCCGGTCATTACGTCTACGGCATCAGCTCCGCCTACTCCGATGGCTATCATGCCCAGTCCGCCTGCATTGGGCGTATGCGAATCGGTGCCTACCATCATGCCGCCGGGAAAAGCGTAGTTTTCCAATACGACCTGGTGGATGATGCCGGCACCCGGTTTCCAGAATCCGATGCCATATTTGGCAGACACGCTTTGCAGGAAGTCATACACTTCACGGTTCACCTGGCAGGCGGCAGGAAGGTCGGTTTGTACACCTTTGTAGGCTTGTATCAGATGGTCGCAGTGTACCGTTGCAGGAACGGCTGTTGTTTCTTTGCCTGCATTCATGAATTGCAGCAGTGCCATTTGCGCCGTGGCGTCTTGCATGGCAACGCGGTCGGGGCGGAATGTGGCATAATCTTCGCCTCGCCGGAAGCGGGGTTGTATCTCCGGATGATACAAGTGGGTATATAAAATCTTTTCGGCAAGCGTGAGAGGCTTGCCGCTTGCCTGTTGAGCCGCTTTTACCCGTTTTGCATACGAGGCGTAAAACGTTCTTAGCATGTCGATGTCGTAAACCATAAGACTTTTTGTTTAATGAATTGTTTTTATTTCACAAATGTAAGGGAAATGTTTATAAAAAGCAAGATTTTGCAAGCGGAATGCTTTGTTTAGTGTTTATTTGTTAATTATTCTGCTTTGTTTTGTATATTTATGAGGAAAGCATATCGTTTCAGAAACTTTTTGGAGAAATTCAAAACAGTTTCTAAATTTTGCTCAGGTTAATTTTGTGAATTGTTTTCGAGGATGTTTTTCTGATTTTATGAGGAGGATAGCGGGCTATCTGACGAATAAAATCGGGAAAACAGACCGGAAACAAACGCAAAAGGACCTGATAGAATATTACTTTATTGGAAAATTTAAACGACAGGCTCTAATGGCAGAGCCGGTGCGCACTACGTTCCGTCTGCGCTATCCTTCATGGAGCAAAGATGTGCAAGTCCGTGTTAATGGCAAGCGGGTGAAGGTACGCCAGCAGCCCGGCTCGTATATCGCGATAGAACGGGAGTGGAAGGATGGCGACCGCATCGAAGCGACCTATCCGATGCACCTGACGTTGGAGTCCGCGCCTGATAATCCTCACCGCGCCGCCCTGCTCTACGGTCCGGTGGTGCTTGCCGGAGCCTTGGGTACGGAAGGAATGTTGCCGCCTGCCCCCGATTCGGACCCGTTGAAGTATAACGACTATTACACCTACGATTACCATATCCCCGAAGGGTTGCCCACCGGCTTGATATGGGATGCCGGACATCCCGAAAACTGCGTGCAGCGGATTTCGGAGGACGGTTTGCGCTTCCGCACGGCAGACGGCGTGACGGTGTTGCCCCTTTACGATGTGCATCGCCAGCGTTACGTGGTGTATTGGGATATAGTTGATAATTAGGAATATTTAGAAACTGTTTTGAATTTCTCCAAAAAGTTTTCTTGCCTTAATGTATTTGTTTGCGTGTGTGCTTTGGGCGATTTTTTTGTCCTTTCCGCTCCTGTTCTTCGTCAGATAGCCCGCTATCTTCCTCATCACACAAACGGAAATGCCTCAAAAACTCATCCCAAATCAGCACACGATAAACTCAAAACAGTTTCTTAGTAAATGTCCCTAAAACATATAATGGCATATGAAGATGATAGAGCATAATCACTTCATATGCCATTTATGGTTTGGCGCACTTTGTGGTGGCGTTTTATTTATTGAGTATTTTTTGGAAAAGTTCAGGCTGGTCCAGATTGACCAAGTCTGGCTCTTTTTCTATTGCGGTGCGATAGGCTTCTTCTGTACCGTTCTGGATAGCCGCCATAATGCGGATGCCGTTAGCCTTGCAGAACGCCTTGAATTCCGGTGTGATTTGTTCGGGATTGATTTCTACGTACGATGGGCGGCATACCGTCATCCAATATTGCAGGCGGGCGATGTCATCCGCATTTACTTTGACTTTCATTTCCGGAGCAAGGCGGACAAACTCTTTCAGCATTCCTTCATCGGCGAACCAGAAGAAACTGTTCGTGGCGAATCCTTTCAGGCGGACCAGTCTTACGAGGTCTTTTACGGGCGTGCCGCGTTTCACATCGAAGAATACATTTGCTTTTCCGTAGAGCGAATCGAGCATTTCCGAGATGCGGGGGATACGTGTGCCGGCATATTCTTTTCCAAACCAACTTCCTGCGTCTAATTTGTCCACTTCGTCAGAATTCATATCGGCTAATGCGCCTTGCCCGTTGGTGGTGCGGTCGAGGGTCTCGTCGTGCAGGTTATACAGCACTCCGTCTTTGCTTTTCCGTACATCCAGCTCTATCCACGTGGCACCGTGTTCCAAAGCTGCGTATGCCGAAGCCACCGTGTTTTCGGGTGCCAAATGGTTGGCGCCCCGGTGTACCACTACCTCTATCGGGTCCTTGTATGTAGCAGAAGGATGCTCTACCTGCCAGTTTACGTTCAGCGGATTGTTCTGCATCTTCCATATCAAGGGCAGGGACTCATTATCCAATATCCATATTTCTGCTCCTTCGGTTTGGTCTATGCAATAGATGAGCGGGCATCCCAAGGCTTCTCCTTTTTTGTTTCCTTTCTTGTAAACCGTCTGGTTATAGTGAAATGCCCCGGTCGTCTTCAGTTCCTTGTAGGCTTGGCGTGAGAGCATGTAGGCGGTTTCGTTTATGCCTAACAGGCGGTTTTCTTTGTCTACGGGCTGGAGGAAGCATAATGAGTTTCCCGCTTCTTGCGATGCGGGAGCCATCAGGTAGCTTCCTTTTTGCCAATGCAGGTTCCGCAAGATGCGCCAGTCGATGCGCAACGTGTCGTTCTTTTCGCGGAATAACATTTCGTATTTGCGGGTCTGTCCGTGGAGTTTGAACACGAACAGTAATGTATCGGGCAGGGCGGTTTGCGCGCATATACTTCCGGTGCAGCATGCACCTATAATCAATAAGGAGAGAAGATATATCTTTTTCATGATGCAACTATATTCGTTTATAATCCTAATTCTGTTCCCCATTTGCCGGGTTTGTTTCCCATCTTCAAAACCAGTTCTCCTCCTGCTACGAGGTCTTTATGGCGCAGGGCGGAGTAAGGGTAATCCTTCCCGTTCAAAGTAGCCGACTGGATGTACCGGTTCTCATCCGAGAGGCGTTCTGCTCGGATGGTAAAGTCTTTTCCGTCTTCCAGATGGAAGGTGGTTTCCTTCAGCATCGGGGCATGTATCAGATAATAGTCTTGTCCGGCATTGGGATAAAGTCCTGTCATGTGGAAAGCAAGCCACGAAGACATCGCTCCCGAATCATCGTTTCCGGGAAGCCCCATCGGAGAGTCGTTAAAGTGGGTGGTGATGATTTCGCGGATGCGGTCATCGCTCCGCCAGGGTTTCCCTATCCAGTGATACAGGCAGGGGGTAAGAAACGAAGGCTCGTTGTTCACATTATAAAAGCCTTTGTCGAAGAAGATGTCGAGGCGTTCTTCGAATTTCTCCTTCCCTCCGCATTGTGCGATAAGCCCCGGCACATCGTGAGGGATGCTGAGCGAGTATTCCCACGAGCTGGCTTCGTAGAAGAACATGTCCCACCACGGGGTGTACCACGGTCCTTCGAAGGTGACCGGTGTGTAGGTGTACGTAGGCTTCTGCACTTTCGAGCTACCGAAAGGTATCTGGTCGAGCCAGTTTCCCTCCTTGTCGCGCGGCATGATGAATCCTTTTGCCCCTTCGTGTTCGTAATCGCTTCGCCACAGGTTTTTCCAATTCTCCGATTGTTTCAGGTAGTGTCGGTAGAGGTCTTCTTTTCCCAGTCCTTTGGCTACCAGAGCAATGGCATAATCGCAATACGCGTATTCCACGGTGCGGTTTCCTGCGCGTGGAATGCCATACGGGATGTAGCCTAATTCCAGGTAGGGAACCAGTCCGCCCCGTCCTTCCGCTTCCTGGTTTCCTCCGGGAGGCACGGTAGCATCCTGCAACATCGCTTTCAGCGCCAGTTCATAGTCGATGCCTTTCAAGCCTTTCACAAAAGCGTCGGCGATGACGATTTCGGCATTCGAGCCTCCTTGCGTACGTCCGTTGGCGTTTCCGCTTCGTGCATCGGGCATGTATCCATCCCGTTTATAGATGGTGATGAGCGAGCGCACGATGTCGGTTTCGCGTTGCGGGTCGATAAGTGTGATGAGTGGGGTAGAGGTGCGGTAAGTGTCCCAAATGGCGTAATAGTCATCGTAATAAGGCTCAGGGTCGTTCCAAAGCGGATTCTCTCCGGTGCGGTCTACGGGCATAATCATCGTGTGGTAGAGCGCGGTATAGAACATCCGCTTTTGCGTTTCGGGAGTATCGGGAGCGATTTCAATTGCCTTGAACAGCTTTTCCCATTGGACTAACAAGTCGTTATGTACTTTCTCGAAAGACCAGTGGGGAATGTAGGTACGGGCATTGTGCTTTGCCCGTTGGCTGCTCAGGAAGGAAATACCTATTTTCAGTTGTACTACCGAGTCTCCTTCGGCAAAGCGGAGCAAGGCACCCGTCTTCTCATACGAGTCGAACTGGGAACGTTCATCGGTGATGTCGCTTCCTTTCCACGTGCGGCTTTGGACGAAAGGCTTGTCGGTTTCGGCATAGAAGTAGACCGTATAGGCACGCCCGTTGTTCCAGCCTCCCCGGATACGGGTGTAGCCGCTCACTTCATGGTCGGACAGGATTTCTATTTCCGAGCCTACGAACTGCTGGGCTTCACGTGCATCGGGCACGGGGCTTTCTCCCAAGAAGAAACCGGCATCGATAGCCAATGATTTCAAGGAATCAGCGGGATAGGTGAAGCGGTAGAACGAAGCCCGCTCCGTGGTGGTGATTTCCGTACGGATGCCGCTCTGCTTAAATCGGGTATCGTAATATCCCAGCCGGATATTTTCGTAAGCCCGATAATCCAAGTGTTGGGTTTGGTCCATTCCGTTGCAGAAAGGCGTCACTAAAATATTCCCATACTTGGGACCTCCTCCGGTTCCGCTTACGTGTACTTGCGAGAATCCGTCCACCCGTTCGGGCATGGGCAGCCAGCCGCTATTGGGTGAAGGAGTGCAGTCGGGAGAAGGTTTGACCATTCCATAAGGGCAAGACGGACCGATAAATACCCGTCCCAGTCCTTCCGACCCGATGCGCGGGTCTACATAGTCGGTCAGTTGCGTTTGAGCGGAGGCGTATAGCGTCCCGCTCAGGCACAAGCCAAAGGCTATGCCCATCAGTTTTTGTAGTTTCATGCGGTTCTGAATTGATTTGTACAAAAATACTATTTTTAATGCAGAAAGGGAACAAAAGAAACGAAGACTTCTGATGTTTTTTGCAAATCAAATTTGTTCTGCTATAAATACCAAGCCATTTATGCCCGGCGTGACCTCGGAAAAGGCAAAACCCAAGAGTTTCATGTCCGCCGAAACCTCGGACAGGACAAAACTCTTGGGTTTCATGTTTGCCGAAGGTTCGGCAATATATCAGAGTCTCAAAAAAGAATCTGTGTTAAAGCGTATCAATATCCGGCGTTTTGGTTCCAGTTCGTGTTGGATTGCAATACGCTTTGGCTCAACGGGAAGATACGGTTGGTCAATAGAGCGTTGTCCGGATTGATGTATTTGAATCCCCAAGGACGTTCATAATCTCCAAAACGGATCAAGTCGTTGCGGCGCCAGTGTTCATCCAGAAATTCACGGCCACGTTCATCCAAGATGTCTTGCAGGGATGGAGCTTCTGTGAGCAGTGGGGCGTTTACATACGAACGGATTTGGTTGAAGAGGCTCATGGGGGTATCCCCTTGTGTCGCTGTTCCTCCACGGGTAATGGCTTCGCATTTTGTCAGGATGATATCCGCATAACGGAAGATAGGAATATCGTTGTCCTGATTGCGCTCATAGAGGTTATAGTCATCGGGATCCGGATAGAACTTGATGGAACGGTATCCTTGTCTGGTTCCGTTTGCGCCTACATCAAGGTCGCCATCTTCTCTGATGAGAGTGATGTTTTTAGTGAATACCACTTGTTTTCCTTCGTACATGTGGGGAACATCGGTGACTTCTCCGGTTTCGGGGTCATATTGGTAAACATAAATGGAATCTTGTGCCGGATCGCCTACGACGACATCATTACGGCGGTCACCGGGGAGGCAGAATAGCTCGGCAAATTCAGGATTCATGGCAAAGTTTCCACCGCAACTTGGGGTCAGTACGGTAGTGTAGAAACCGTTGGCACCTCCGTAACGCCATGTACGGTAACGCGCATACATCATGCCTTGGCTAAGAGTCGCTTCGTAAGGAACGGCATAGATGAAATCTTTGATATGCGACCCGTTGGTATACATGAATTTTGTCTTATAGTCATCGCTCAGGTCGAACATTCCCGAGTTGATGATACGGTCGCAAACCGTGATGCAGTCGTTCAGTTTCTCATTGGCGTCATCGGGACTCCAGCTTGCACTGGTAACGTCTTGTGTGTAGACATTCCAGTTGATATAAAGTTTGGCAAGCAGGGCGTCTACCATCCAGCAAGTCGGAGTACCGTATGTGGATTCGTTTACTTCGCTGGGGCAATCGTCGCGCACTGCAAGCAATTCCGATTCTATCCAGCGGGCTACATCGGCACGCGGAGAGCGGTCTATTTGGGTGGCACCTTGTGTCAGGTTATCATCGGCAATAGGGGTGTCGCCAAAGTTGTCCATGAAAAGGAACGTGTAGAAGGCGCGTGCAGCCCGGACCGGAGCGGAAAGTTCTGTATCGCCTTCTTCCAGGTCGCGCAGCAATATATTGCAATTGGTTATTCCTGACAATAAGCTGCTACATACATTCAACTGGTTATCATTGGCAGAAGCATTCCATGAGTGGGTGGAGCAGTTTGAATATTGGCGCCCGTCCAGCCAACCGCCATCGAAGCAAACCGCAGAATATTCGTCTGAACTAAGCGAAAGCAATTCATCGTAGCGGCGGTTCAACGGATCACGAAATGCGTAATAAGCGTTGCTTATTCTGGCTTCCAATGCCATGTCAGAGTCCATGGGATAATCCGTATATTGGGATTTGATATCCACATCCAAGTCTGAACAACTGATAGTTGCGAGTGCCAGCATGGCACCGGTAAATATGTTTTTTGTTTTCATATAATTCTGTTCCCTTGATTAGATTAGAAATTCATATTAACACCCACCATAAAGCTGCGTGTACGGGGATAATTGCTGTTGCGCATATCCATGCCCGGTGTTAAACCGCCTAAGTTTACTTCAGGGTCGATGCCTTTGTAACCCGTAATGGTGAATACGTTATTGCAAGTAGCGTAGATACGCATGTTGTTTACCCAATTGCCCAATTTGCCGAAGTTGTAGCCTAAGGTCAGGGTAGACAAACGCAGGTAAGAACCGTTTTCCAAATAACGGGTAGAAGGAGCTTGTGCACGAGAGTCATTATAGTTTTGCTCGGTGGCAACTTCTGCCAGAATATTTTTACCGAAACTTCTCAGCAAGGTGGGGTCGCTGTAGCTTGCGCGGATGGCATTGAATATCTTGTTTCCGGCTACGCCTTGGAAGAACATACTTAATGACCAGTTTTTCCAAGTCAGGTCGTTGTTCCACCCGAATGTGATTTTCGGTTGTGCCGAACCTGCCATACGGCGGTCGGTGTCATCCGGAGCATCGGTTACGCCAATCAGGTTTCCGTTTTCGTCGTAGTCATTGAATACGGACATTCCATTCTCATCGTATCCTGCCCATTCCCATAAGTAGAATTGTCCGATAGGAGCACTTTCCATTAAGCGTTGTACATGCTGGTTCGAATAACTGTTGATATTCGGGTCTGCCATTTCAATAAAGTTTACGCTGAATTCAGAATTAGACATAGATACGACTTCGTTTTTATTGTGTGATAGATTAAGCGAAGTGCTCCAGGTAAAATCTTTGGTTTGTACCGGTACGGCATTGATGGTGATTTCGATACCTTTGTTGCTGATGTCGCCTACATTGGCAACCATTTCGCTGTATGGATAAATCAGGGTTGATACTCCGTAGCTGTAAATTAAATCACTTGTCTTTTTATTATAGTATTCGATGGTACCGGTCAGGCGGTTGTTGAAGAAACCGAAATCCAAACCGACATTGAACATACCGGTCTTTTCCCATTTCAAATCCGGATTAGCATTTCGGGTTGCACCCAACACGTGGTAATTGTTTCCGTCAGAGCCGGTGAACCAACCGGTAGAACCGTATACCTGGCGTGCATAGAAAGCGTCGAATCCCAAAGAGTTACCGCTCACGCCATAACCGATGCGGAATTTCAGGTCATCGAATATATTTTGGTCTTTCATGAAGTCTTCTTCGATGATGCGCCATGCGGCAGATACTGCGGGGAAAGTACCCCAACGGTTGTTGGCACCGAATGCGGAAGAACCGTCGCGGCGGATAGTGGCTTGCAACAGGTATTTGCTTTTGTAGCTATAGTTGATACGTCCATAGTAAGAAATCATGCGCAGGGTAGAAAGCAGAAATTGTGAGTTCAGGTCAACGATTTCGTCTTGTGACATGCTGTTAGCCAATGCCAAATTGTAGTAGCTTAAGTCATCATTATAGAAATTATAAGCCCGGATTCCGAAACCGTCGTTATTGTCTGACTGTTCCCAAGAGTAACCCAACATAACGCCTACCTTGTGCGCATCATTGAACGTATGGTCCCAGTTGATGTAGGTTTCCATTTGTTTCTTGATGTTTTCTACAGTGCTGCGTTCAGCATCGCCGTTACGGGAAGTGTAAGTAACGATTTGTGATTGAGAAGAATGATACTTATTATAAATGTATTGTTCGTTCTGATAAGATAGGTTCAGGTTCCAGTCCAAACCGTCAATGATGTGTACTGTTGCTTTGGCTACACCTTGCAATAGTTTTTGTGTTGTCTTGTAACGGTCTTCGTTAATCAAAGATACCGGATTGTAATATTGCGAAGTGGTTCTTCCGTAATAAGTCCCGTCTTCATTGTAAATCGGATTCAGAGGCAAATAGTAATTCATGGCATCCAATGCGCTTCTGCCTTCGTTGTCTGTAGGACCGCTTTCATTGTTTGAAATGCTGGCGTTTACGTTGAACGAGAGGTCTAACCGGTCGTTGAATGCTTTGGTCTGCAAGAAAGAACGGGCGGTCAGACGGTCCATTCCTGTTCCGCGTACAACTCCTTGACGTTCGAGGAAGTTAATGGATGCGTTGTATGAGGTCTTTTCGTTTCCCCCGTTAATCGCCACATTGTGATTGTGGCTGAAAGCTGTGCGGAGCACTTCGTCTTGCCAATTCACGTCTGCCGGATTGTTTACGTCGTAATAACTTGACAAATCGATTCCGTTGGCGTCCGCGTATGCCAATACTTCATCGGCAGTCATCATGTCCAAGGTGTTCAAAGTCTTGTCCCATGCTACATATCCGCTGTAACTTACGTTGGTACGTCCATCCTTATTGCCTTTCTTGGTGGTGACGATGATTACGCCGTTGGCAGCTTTCGAACCATAGATGGCGGTAGCCGAAGCGTCACGTAATACATCGATGCTTTCAATGTCTTCCGGCGCAATGAGTGAAAGGCTTACACCCGGCACACCGTCTATAACGTAATAAGGCTCCATAGCTTCGCCTGTACGAAGTGTAGAGGCACCACGCAAAGAGATAGAAGCCGAACCGTTCGGGTCACTGGTGTTGGCGATAGTCAGACCCGGCACTTTTCCTTGCAGCAATTGTGCCGGAGTGGTGTAGACACCCACATTCAGGTCTTCGGCTTTTACGGTAGTGATGGAGCTGGTTACGTCCTTGCGTTCCATCGACCCATAACCGATAACTACTACTTCGTCCAATAGCTGAGCGTCTTCCGACAAGGTAATGTTAATGGTATTTGATTGGACTTCTACTTCTTGAGTCACGTAGCCAATGTAAGAGAAAACCAAAGTTTTACCTTTTTCTACATTCACAGTGTATTTGCCGTCGATGTCGGTAACGCTGCCATTGGTCGTGCCTTTTTCAACTACACTTACCCCAATTAAAGGCATTCCGGTGTTGTCTATAACAGTACCGGTTACTGCGTTTTGGGCAAATGCATACGTACTTACTAAAAGAAAAAATGCAAAGGAAAGGATTTTCCTTAGCAGGTGTTTGTTTGTAATAAGTTTGCTTTGCATACGATAAATGTTTAATAGGATTTAAATTCGTTGCAAAAGTAAAATAGCGGTTTTGCAGCGGTATTGCGTCCACTTTTCGTTTGTATGCAAATCTTATTACAAACCTGTTAAATCGTTTCCTGAAGTTATGATGTCTATATTATTATATATAAAAGGTAGAAGTAAGTACGCAAGTTTATTGGCACGAACATATAATTATAGTTGTTTTATTTCATCTTGCGTAAGTTGTGTACACTGGGCTATGTCTTTTATGGAAAGTCCTATCTCTTTCATCTTTTTTGCAACTTCTTTTGCTTTCTTTTTTTCTCCTTCCGCTCTTCCTTCTTCTCTTCCTTCCGCTCTTCCTTCTGCCATTCCTTCCGCTCTTCCTTCTTTAAAGCCTTCCGTATGTCCTTCGTCCCAGCCTGTCTTGATAACACTGCGTTGGTAGCGTAAGGCTTCCATATCTCGGTAATAAGCACGTTTCTCTACATCAGGTAAGGTGTCAATGCGGAGTCGTTCTCTTGCTTCCGGAAGTCCTTTCGCCGTAGCTTCTTTATCTATTTCTCCAGTCTTAAGGAATTTAATCCATTCGTCAAGAGGAGTTTTTGCTACTTTATCGAAATCATTTACGCGCAACACATAATATTCGGGAAAGATATCGTCGGCATCTTTTCCTATAAAGAGTTCTTGTTGGCGTGCGGATAGCTTTAGAAAGTTGTTTGAGTCGTGTAAACTACGAAAGACTATTTCCCCATGATATACATAGTCTTTACTTTTAACCATGCTGAAATAAACAATATTGATAGTATAAGTCTTGTATATTTTGCTATAATCTGCTTCCCAATTGGTATATTGCGATAGGATGTGAGAAGCACCATAAAGTAATTTGTGATAATAGTATAATTCGCGATAGTTTTGGATTTTGATGATAAGCTGCTTGCCTTTGCTGTCTTCAACCAAAATATCGGCACGGTTAAACTTATCTGTTTCATCCGTTTGGTTTGATTCGCTTTCCAAGAAACGGCAAATGCGTAAGTCTTCATTCAGCAATGTAGAAAGAAAACCTTCCAGCACGACATAATTGCTTTTGTCACGCAATAACCTTTTCATTGCCCAGTCGAAACGTATAAAATTATCTTTCATATCCTGATATTTATCGCTTGTGTGCAAATATACTGATTTATTTTGTTTTGGGACAAGAATGGAGGGAGTTTTTCTGATATGGAGAAATGAGGTGAAGAATGGAAAAGCCTTGCGCTACATCCGGTGTCATCGCGACAGCGGATGCGGCACAAGGCAAAGGTTATGGTTTGGAAACTTAAAAATGAATGTTCAGGTTAATATCCCGGATTCTGTTCCCAATTTGTATTAGCGTTCAATACATTAATACTTAACGGCCACAAGCGATACTGCGGGTTAGAGGCATTGGGGTTGAAATCGTTTTTGAATCCCCAGTCGCGTTCGAAGTCGCCGAAGCGGATTAAGTCGTTGCGGCGCCAGTGCTCATCCAAGAACTCACGGCCACGTTCGTCCAAAATCTCTTGCAAGCTTGGGTCTCCTACAATTTGGGGAGCATTGACATACGCACGGATTTGGTTGAACAAGCTCATGGGGGTGTCGCCGTTTGTCGCTGTCCCGCCACGTACGATGGCTTCACATTTCATTAGGATGATATCCGCATAGCGGAAAATGGGGAAGTCGTTATCTTGATTGCGGCTGTATACATTATAGTCGTTGATATCCGGGAAGAATTTGATGGAGCGGTAACCTTGTGTCCATCCTTTTAAGTCAGCGCCGCAGTTTAAGTCTGCATTCGGAACTACCGGAGGGTCGGCGGTAAGGTCTTCTTTTAAAGTAATGGATTTGGTGAAGGTTACATTTTCACCTCCATACGTGTTGCGTACACTCGTCGGCTCTCCTGTATTGTTATCGTATTGGTAAACATCAAATGTTTCCATACCGATATTTTCACCCGTACTTCCGGCGATTACATCATTCCGGCGGTCGCCCGGCAAGCAGAACAGTTCAACGAACTCGGGTGTCAAAGTCATATTGCCACCTACAGAATTAGTCATTTCGATGCTGTAAAAGCCATTGCTGTTCTGTCCGCGCCGCCAGGTTCGGAAGCGGGCAAAAGTCATACCTTGTGTAGTTACAGCATCAAAAGGCATGGCATAGATAAAGTCTTTGATTTGCGAACCGTTAGTGTACATGAACTTCGTTTTGTAATCATCGCTTAAATCGAAATTTCCTGACGCAATGATACGGTCGCAAGCGGCGATGCAGTCATTTAGTTTTTCATTAGGCGCATTTGCCGACCAGCTTGAACTGGTGACATCTTGGGTATATACGTTCCAGTTGATATATAGCTTTGCCAATAAGGCATCTACCATCCAGCGGGTAGGTTTTCCGTATGTAGAGGCGTCTACATTTTCATAACAATTGTCGCGGACCGCGAGCAGTTCCGACTCAATCCAACGGGCTACATCGGCACGCGGAGAACGTTCAATTGCTTCGTTATCATCCAATAAGTGGTCAATGATAGGTGTGTCGCCCCAATGTTCCATAATCATGAAGGTATAAAATGCACGGGCTGCACGTACCGGAGCAATTTCTGGAACATCTTCACCACCCATGTCAAAAATAATGCGGTTGCAATTGGTGATGCCTGTTTGCAGTTCATTGAACACGTCCAATTGGCTAGCTGAGTTGGTCGGGTCAATCATGTGAAGCGAGAAATTTGCCATATCGCGGTTGTTCAAATAATCAGTATCAAAACTGACCGCCGTATATTCATCGGAGTTACAGGAAACGCCTTCATCGAAACGTCTGCCGATAGCGGCACGGAATGCATAAAATGCATTGTTCATTTGTGCTTCGTAGGCGATTTCTGAATCGGGAAATTCGGTATATTGTGATTTGATATCTACGTCAAGGTCAGTACAACTGACACTTGTAAGTGCCAGAAGGGCGCCGGAAATAAGAATATGTTTTGTTTTCATAATAGTCTGTCTGTTTTTAAGTTAGAAATTCACATTTACACCAACCATAAATGTACGGGTGCGTGGATACGTGGCATTACGCCAGTCGATTCCGGGAGCCAAGCCTCCAAGGCTGATTTCAGGGTCAACGCCTTTATATCCGGTAATGGTGAAGACATTGTTGCAGGTTGCGTAGAGTCTCAGGTTATTTATCCAGTTGCCCAGCTTGCCGAAGTTGTAGCCTAATGTCAGTGTCGACAAACGGAAATACGAACCGTTTTCAAGATAACGGGCTGAAGGCGCATGGGCGCGGGAGTCGTTTGCATTTTGACCGGTTATGGCTTCTGCTAATGCGTTTTTCCCATTGGCTATTTGACCGGTGTTGTTATAATAGGCGCGTGTAGCATTAAAAATCTTGTTTCCTGCCACACCTTGGAAGAATGCGGTCAGTGACCAGTTTTTCCAGTTCAGCTCATTGTTCCAGCCGTAAACCAATTTCGGCTGTGCGGAACCGGCTTTGCGACGGTCTTCATCGGTAGGAGCATCGGTTGTGCCGATTAGATTGCCTTCAGCATCATAGTCATTGAATATAGAGCCTCCGTTTTCGTCATAACCAGCCCATTCCCATAAATAAAATTGTCCGATGGGAGAACCTTCCATGATGCGCTGTACGTTTGAGTTGGTATAACCTGCGATATCTGTATTGCCTTGGTCGATATAGTCTACCGAGAATGTTTCATTAGAAAGCTTTTCTACGACATTCTTGTTGTGTGAAAGGTTAATAGAAGTACTCCAAGTGAAGTCTTTGGTTTGTACCGGAACAGCATTTAACGTAATTTCGATACCTTTGTTGCTGATGTCGCCTACGTTAGCGGTCATCCAGCCGTATGAATACCGGTTGGTAGAAACCGGATAATCGTAAATCAGGTCGCTGGTTTTCTTGTTATAGTATTCGATTGTACCCGTCAGGCGGTTATTGAAGAAACCAAAATCAATACCGATGTTGAACATGCCGGTTTTTTCCCATTTCAGGTCTGGGTTCGAGTTGCGCGTTGCGCCCAGAATGCGATAATCGGCAGAGGTGCCGCTTGCGTTTACGTAGTTAAACCAGCCGGTCGAGCCATATACTTGGTGTGCATAGAAAGCGTCAAACCCTAACGAGTTACCGCTGACACCGTAACCGATGCGGAGTTTTAAATCGTCGAAAATGTCTTGGTCTTTCATAAAGTCTTCTTCAATAATGCGCCATGCGGCGGATACGGAGGGGAATGTACCCCAGCGGTTATTGGCTCCGAATGCGGAGGAACCGTCACGGCGTACAGTCGCTTGCAGCAAGTATTTGCTGTTAAAGCTATAGTTGACACGTCCGTAGAACGAAATCATGCGCAAGGTTGAGAGCAGGTAATTGTCGTTTACATCGCTAATGTCGCTGATGGAAACATTGTTCGCCATTGACATGTTATAATACAGTAAGTCATCGTTGTAGAAATTATAGACTTTGGCACCGAAGCCATCATTATTGTCCGCTTGTTCCCAAGAGTAACCCAACATGACTCCTACTTTGTGCTTGTCGGCGAAGGTATGGTCCCAGTTGATGTAAGTTTCCATTTGTTTGCGTACGTTTTCTACAGCCATGCGTTCTGCTTGGCCATGGCGGGATGTTTCCAACTGAGATTGGGTGCTGTTGTAGTTGCTGTAGATGTATTGCTGGTTTTGATAAGAGAGGTTTAAGTTCCAATCCAGGCCGTCAATGATATGTAAGGTCGCTTTGGCAACGCCTTGCAACAACTTTTCTTTTGTCTTGCGGATGTCTTCGTTTGCCATTGAAACCGGATTGAAGTTTTGCGAGATTTGCAAGTTGCTGTACCATGAACCGTCGGCGTTCTTGACAGGAACCAGCGGGCTGTAATAATACATGGCATCCAATACGCTTCTTCCTTGAACACTTTCACCTCCGTTGCTAATCGGACCGCTGGTGCTGTTGCGTACACTTGCGTTCAAACTAACAGAAATATCCAAACGGTCGTTCAATGTCTTGGTCTGTACAAATGAACGTGCGGTAAGCCGGTCCATATCAGTGCCTAATACTACCCCTTCGCGGTCTAAAAAACTGATAGATGCGCTGTATTGCGTTTTTTCATTCCCGCCGTTGATAGATACATTGTGGTTGTGGCTGAATCCGGTACGGAGTATTTCGTCTTGCCAGTTGGTATTGGCTGGGTTATTGGCGTCATAATAAGGTGAAAGGTCGATGTTGTTTGCGCTTGCATACGACAATAGTTGGTCTGCAGTCATCATGTCCAGGGTTTTCATCGTATGGTCCCATGCCACATAACCGCTATAACTTACGCTGGTACGCCCTTCCTTATTGCCTTTTTTGGTAGTGACGATAATTACGCCGTTGGCAGCTTTTGAACCGTAAATGGCTGTAGCCGAAGCGTCACGCAATACATCGATGCTTTCGATGTCTTCCGGCGCTACCAAAGACAGGCTTACGCCCGGGACGCCGTCAATGACATAGTAAGGCTCCATGGCTTCGCCTGCGCGCAGTGAAGAGGCACCACGCAAAGAGATAGAAGCCGAACCGTTCGGGTCACTGGTGTTGGCGATAGTCAGACCGGGCACTTTTCCTTGCAGCAATTGGGCCGGAGTGGTGTAGACTCCTACGTTCAGGTCTTCTGCCTTTACCGAAGTAATAGAACTGGTCACATCCTTGCGTTGCATGCTGCCGTAACCGATGACGACGACTTCTTCCAAAGACTGTGCGTCTTCTGCCAGCATTACGTTGATGGTGTTTGAATTGACTTTGATTTCTTGCGAAATAAATCCGATGTAGGAAAACACCAATGTCTTGCCTCGTTCTACATTGACGGAGTATTTCCCGTTTACATCGGTAATGTTACCGTTGGTTGTTCCTTTTTCCACTACATTTACCCCGACTAAAGGCATTCCGGATTGGTCTTTGACCGTTCCCGTAACTGTGTTTTGGGCAAAAGCACAGGTACACACGAAGAGAAAAACTGCGAGAGAAACGAGTTTTCTCTGCATCCATTTGTTAGTTGTCTGTTTGCTTTGCATAAATTATTAGATTTTAGTGTTTGACTTAACATTGCGAAATCGCAACGTTTCTTTACACAACGAAGTTATATAAATATTTCTGTAAAATTGCAACATGTATTACAAAAATGTTTCCGCCATGTTTGATAACATAAAAATAATGGCGAAGATTTTTCTTCAACCGGGTCGTGCGGCTTTCTGTCCCTGCTTGTGCGGGAGGGCAAGTGCGGTCGTTTTTAAGACAGATGAGGTTGCTCCGGCAGACAAACTTGCATTCTCAGCGAGTTTTTACATGCTGAAACCTTGGTTTCAAGGTGCTGAAACTTTAGTTTCAATTCGCTGAAACAACAGTTTCAGTTAGCTTAAACAAACGTGAAACTATGTTGCCTTGCGGAATGCGGCTGTATGCTGCTGGAAATAAGTGCGTTATGGGTTGGCTCGACATCAGGGCGAACTGCTTTACGAGGCGCGTTTTTCCGCCTTGCTTGTTATGCGGAGGGTTGCCAATGTGAGCCAGTAGTCGGGCATCGTTGCATGACAAATAGGGAAATTCCTATCGGGAAATAGGGATTTCCTACTTGCGGAATGCAGGAATCTTGTTAACTTTGTATTGCCGCAGAAGGCATTATATAATAGTAGGTATTAAAATGGTATGGATATGAAAACAAGATTAGGAATTTTGTTGTTGACAGCTTGCATGCCGTGGCTGGCTATGGCACAGAATGACGACCTTTATTTTGTTCCGAAGAAGGAAAAGAAGGCGGAAACGAAAACCGAGGTGCGTCAGGTGACGAGGCAGACAACAACGACTACAACTACAACGGCATCGGTTTCTCCGGGTACAACGGTGGTGGTAAAGGACGTGACGGGGAAAACGCGTGACATTGATGAATACAACCGCCGGTATACATCGAGAGAGAATACGTTCAGCATGCAGAACGATACCTTATACATAGAAGAGAAGCCCTATGGAGAGCGGGGCGAGTGGGTGAACGGCTTCGAAGGCTCGCAGGACGATTACGAATACGCCATGCGTATCGTCCGTTTCCGTAGTCCGGCGTATGCCATTCCCATCAGCAGCCCGCTGTATTGGGATGTGGTGTATGGCGCGTTCCCGTCGTGGGACTGGAATGTGTACGATGACGGACTGTATGCGTATGTCTTCCCGACATATACCAATCCGCTTTGGTGGGATTGGCGCTGGAACTGGAGTATAGCCGGTCCCCGTTGGGGATACGGTTGGGGATGGTACTCGCCGTGGTATTATGGCGGTTGGTATTCTTCGTATTGGTATGGCGGTTACTGGGGCGGCTGGTATGCCGGCTATTGGGGACCGTGGCATCATCCGCATCCGTATTGGGGAGGCGGATATCATCACCACTATCGGGGATTTACCGATTATCGCCCCACACGTTATATGACTTCGGGCGGTTCGTATACGCGTAATTCTTCGCGTTATGCCACAAGCGCTTCGCGTGTGACGAATGGGAACATAAGCCGGGCAAGAGGAAACAGTGCTGTGCGGCGTTCTTCTATCGGAAGAGTCGTGCAAGGTTCCGGAACGCGTGGCGAAAGCCAGTCCGTTCGTCCGGGAAGAGCGGTCATACGTGGAAACAATGCTGCTGGAACTGTGCGTTCAGGTTCACGCTCGCAAGGCGTATATACGCGTCCCAGCCGGAGTGTAGACCGCACAGGTTCTTCGTATAACCGTCCGAGCAGTACACGCCGGAGTGTGAATTACAACAATAGCAATTCATTTAACCGTAATTCAACGACACGGAGCAATAGCTTCAACCGCAGTTCGGGCGGAAGTTTCAACCGTAGCAGCGGTGGAGGTGTTAGCCGTTCTTCGGGTGGCGGAGGTCGCAGAAGATAAGCTATAGGTAATAAAAGGTATATAAAGGAAGCAACAAAGATGAAAGCAAAGATAATTTCTTTTGGAATATTGGCAATGGCTGCTTCTGCAGCTGTTGCCCAAACACAATATGATGCCGTCCGTTTCGGCACGGGAGAACTGAACGGAACGGCGCGTTTTGTAGGTATGGGAGGCGCGATGAGTGCCTTGGGCGCAGACATATCGACTATGGGGACGAATCCGGCAGGTATCGGGATGTTCCGTAGTAATGATGTCTCTGTCTCGTTCGGATTTAACAAGAACATGACGGAGAGCGATTTTGGCGGGTCGGTCATGAAAGACGACCGTACACGGGCTTCTTTTGACCAAATCGGCATTGTATATAGTATGAAAATCGGAAACCGTACTGACTTGCGTTACCTGAATTTCGGTTTCAACTATCATAAGCTGGCTAATTTCAACCGCCAATTCTCGTCGGGAGGCAATCTGAACGGTGCTTCGATGAGCTGGCAGATGCAAGATATGATGTTGAACTCCGGCGATGTCTATTCGCAGGAAACTTTCAACGACCTGCTTGATAACGATAATCCATACCGTTCGGACGCTTTTCTGTATACGCCTTTCCTGAGTATGATGGGAGCACGCACAGGTTTAGTGAGCAGCTCGGGCGATTTTGGAGATACCAGCGAGTTTTATATGATGGGCTGGAACGGTCAGAACGGTCAATATTACAGCCGCGAGGAAGGCGGCATCAATGCATACGACTTCAATGTGTCTTTTAACGTGAAAGACCGTTTTTATTTTGGTTTGACTTTAGGTGTTTATGATGTGAATTATCATCGCTATTCTTCGTATGCCGAAACGATTGTGGATGATTACGAAGCGGATAACGGAGGGTTTACACTGAATAATTGGTTTGATACGGAAGGTACGGGATTTGATTTGAAATTCGGAACCATTATCCGTCCGTTCGAGTATTCTCCTTTCCGTATAGGTCTGGCAGTACATACGCCGATATGGTATGCCTTGTCAGACACGTATACATCAACATTAGGCACCAATGTATTGGCTATGCCTGAGGATTATAGCGAGAATTTGGGCGAGTATTTTCCCTCGGGAGCGTATGGATGGGATTATTTGTTGAATACGCCTTGGAAGGTGAATGTAAGCATGGGTACAACTGTGGGTACCGTGTTGGCGCTGGATGCGGAATATGAATATGCGAATTACGGCGCATCGAAATACAAAGACCGTGACGGATATGAACTGGCTTCTTCGAATGAAGCGGTCGACAAGTATCTGAAGAGCACGCATACGGTACGTGTCGGTATGGAGGCGAAATTGACACCGAAGTTCAGTTTCCGTGCAGGATACAATTACATGACTTCCCCGATTAAGGATAATTCGGCACGTTATGTTCCGAGCTTGCCGACGAATGCGGCGGATCAGATTGTTTACGATGTGACCCGTACAGACCCTGAATATCATAACTTGAAAGCCCGCAATACATTGACATTGGGTTTAGGCTATCGTGGAAATCTGTTTTATTGCGACGTAGCTTATAAATATGATTTCTATAAATCGGATTTCTATATGTTCGATGACTATCGTTTCTCGGATGACGGCAATTCGATTGTGGGACGTAACCAGCCTGCAGAAGTGAATCATGACCGCCATCAGTTGCTCTTTACGTTAGGAGTAAATTTCTAACAATATTTCTTGTTATGGAGTTATATCACGGAAGCTATATGGCAATACCTTCTCCCGAAATCGTAAGAGGTAAATTTACGAAAGATTTCGGGGAAGGATTTTATTGTACAGAATTGAAGAGACAAGCAGTAAAATGGGCAAAGCGGTATGATACGCCAATAGTGAATATGTATGATTATCATAGGAATGACGCTTTGAAGATTTTACAATTCGACGGTATGACAGATGAATGGTTGGATTTTATAGTTGCTTGCCGAAGCGGAAAGCCTCATAACTATGATATTGTGATAGGTGCAATGGCAAATGATCAGATATATAATTATGTGGCAGATTTTATGAATGGTGTTCTTACGAGAGAGCAGTTTTGGGTATTGGCAAAATTTAAATATCCTACGCATCAGATAAGTTTCTGCACATGGGATGCTTTAAAGTGTATTACTTATAAAGGTTATGAGGAGGTAAAGGAATGAATGGTAGGGAAGATCGCAAGCTGAATGATTTGTTTTTCGTGTGCAGCTTGATTGAATATGTAGCACGAAAGACGAAGAATGAGCGTAAGATAATCGTAAATGCTTTGGGACATACAGGGCTGGAACATTTTTATGATTTGGCTGAGGTTTACCATTGTGAGAATATTGATAAAGTGACAAGCGAAATAATAAATAAATATCATATATCCATCGGGAAATATGACAATGTGGCTAAAGCGGAAGACAATGTGCCGACACATTGGGATATAGGAAAAGTGATGCAACGGTTAGTGTTGAAAGTGTCGGAAGAATCTCATAAAGACATTATCAGTGCACTTATTGAGGTCTACAATTCGTGGATAGTTCCTAAGATAGATAATTATAACAGCTCGATGTATTACGAGAATACGAGTTATCAGTATGCATCGTATTGTGCGGGAAGGGCTTTATAGGATTAAATGAATTGAACACAGAGACACAAAGGGACAGAGGAAATATTTAAATTATAAAACTCTGTGCCTTTGTGTCTCTGTGTTTTTTAGTTATTCTTTTGCCGAGAACCGAATTACGCTGAATGAGTAAGGCGGTAGGGTGTAAGATAACTTGTCACTGGCTTCTAATGCCTTTTCTACCGGTTTGGCATTCTGGTCGTCAGGGTCTCCAGAGAGAACGGTTACTTTGGCTTGCTTGTCTTTGGCGTCTGCCGGAAGATTCAGTTGGGAGTTGACAGCTGCGGGAAGCAGATTAACTAACTTGATGATTAAATCTCCGGTTTGGCTGTCACGCACGATGGAAGAAGCGATTCGGCTGCGTACATCGTTCCGGTTGTTATCAATTTTACTTTCGGCAGGCAGGTAACGGTCGCCTGAGTTTTGACCATACAGCAATTGGGTATAATATCCTACCGAGGGTTTTACTTCTTTGTTGTTGAAGTAAATCAGGTCCGGGTTCCATTGCGTGTAGCCTTCTTTCGCCAATAGCGGTGCATACGAAGTCATCAACACCATGTCGCCGTTTCTTTCTACAGCAGTCAGATACAGGGCTTCTGCCAATGCGGTTTCAATATTATTGGGACGTCCGGGCAAGTGGGCAGCATATTCGCCTAAATAGACTTTCGATTTCGAGCGGTCGTATTTGTCGTAATAGTTCTGATTGTAGATAAACCAGCCCGGTGTATTGTAATAATGCTCGTCGACCATTGGCACGTTCAGGCGGTCTGCCAAGTTCCAGCCTTCTTCGTAATCTGTTCCTTCATAGAACGGGCCTACTGTGCCGATAACCGTAATTTCGGGATGATGTTTCTTAATGGCATCATAAATCAAGGTGAAACGTTCTTCGAAAACATCGGTTATCAGGTCTTCATTTCCTATTCCGATGTATTTCATATTGAACGGTTTCGGGTGTCCCGATTCTGCACGCAGTTTAGCCCATTGGCTTTTCTTCGGGTCACCGTTGGCATAGTCAATCAAGTCGAGGATGTCTTGAATGTATGCGTCCATTTCTTCCATTGGAATACCTCCCTGTTGTCCTCCGCTCAGCAATTTGCCCGGAATGCATGCCGAGTTTTGGCAAGGCACACCTGCAGCGATTACCGGTAAAGGTTCGGCACCGATGTCTTCGCAGAACTGGAAGTATTCGAAATAGCCTATTCCCATGGTCTGATGGTATCCCCAAATGTTTTTCATGGGCTTGCGGGTTTCTAATGGACCTACCGTATTTTTCCAGCGATAGATGTTTTCCAATCCTTGTCCATGCGAAGCACAACCTCCGGGGAAACGTACAAAGCGCGGTCGGATGTCTGCAATGGCTTGTGCAAGGTCGGGACGGAGTCCGTTCTTATGCCCTTTGAAGGTATTTTGAGGGAAGAGTGAAACCATGTCCAAGTCGTATTCTCCTTCTGTCAATAGGCTTATGCCCAATGTGGCAGCATCGGCAGAGGCTTTTGCCTGTAGGGTTGTAGAAACTTTTTTCCAGTCTTTAGAAGATATGCTTACCGTTTTGTTGGCAAGTACAGAGCCGTCAGGACTGTATAGGCTGATTTTTGCCTTTCCGCTTTTCCCGGCTGTGCGGGCGAAGAATGAGAAATCGTATTTCTCGCCTTCCTTAATGACCATGCCGTCAAATCCGGTATTGCTCAGTTCCGCTCCGGCTTGGTTTACTTTCAAGGATAAGTAGTGCGAGTTGTTTGGATGAATGGGAGAGGAGGTTTGTATGCTCATTTCCGCTCCTTCGCCTTTCAAAGACCAGGCATAAGTAGGTCCCCATTCTTTTACCCGATGGTTTTCTCCTGCTACATATTCGAAGTCGCGGTTTTGTACCAGTTCGGCGTATAAGCCTCCGTCTGCTCCATAGTTGATGTCTTCGAAGAATACACCGATGAGTTTATCGCTGATGGCTTTTTCCTTTTCAGGTTGTACGGTCAGTTCTAAATTGACAGGTTTGAGGTCGGCAAAACGGGTCTTGTCTTGGTCGGTTTGCTCATTATACAACTGATTCCGGTATTCGCAACTTTCGGCAAACCGTTGCAGGCGTTCTACGTCATACCAAGCGACTTTTTGCAATGTACCTTCTTCGGGCGTGTTATTTATCTTGGCGGTCTGTTGCGGATATTTGCTCCACGCATCGGAGATATATTCCTTGTATTGGGCATCAGTAAAGTAGCTTTGTCTTTTCCAGTTCAGCAGGTCATCCGAAGCGGCATGCGCGAATTCTTTTCCATTGCCATTCAGTTGCCAAATGCAATGCCATACGCCTTGTGCGTCGCGGTACAGTTCGGGTTTTATCATCCGTTTTTCTTTTCCCCACGCTCCGTAATCACATTTGACGTATCCGTGTCCGTTCCCGATGCTGAACCATTCTTCTCCGTCTCTGCTCCAGGCGAATTTCAGTCCGCTTCGCCCTTCGTCCGGTGTAGTGGCATACGAGAACAGGTAAATCGAGTCGGGTTGGCTTAGTCCTACTTGTGCGGATGCCTGTACAGGCACAAGTCCCATGCAGGCACAATATGCTGCAAGCTGTATAAAATGTTTCATGTTTCAGATTCTTATTTGGTTAATGTCACGCGTTTGATGGTTCCGTCTTCATTGAACTCAAGCCGGTCGATGCAGACTTCGCGGTGTACGCCCGGACCTTTGTCTTTATCCAGATAATTCTTGTTGATGCGGTGGTAGACGATGTACCATTCATCGGTGCCGGGTTTGCGTATGACTGAGTTATGTGCCGGTCCGTAGATTTCTTTAGCCGGGTCTTGAATGGTTACGATAGGGTCTTTGGCTACCTTTATCGGACCGAGAGGCGAATCGGATGTGCCGTATGCCACATGATAGTTGGGCGAGCCGGTATCGTCTACCGACCATAAGAAGTAATAGGTACCTTTCCGGTAGAATACATACGGGGCTTCGCGGTAGGCATAGTCTTTCAGGCTTCCGCCTTTGGGAGTCAACACCTTGATGGTTTCTTTCTTTACCGATACCATATCGCTGTTCAGTTCGGCTCCTGCCATGTAACCGTTTCCCCAATATATATAAGGAGTGCCTGTCATGGGGTCGGTAAATACATCCACATCAATTTGCTGCCCGTGTCCGGCAGGAGAATCGGTGATGATGGGTTGTCCCATGTCCTTAAACGGACCTGTGGGCGAGTCGGCTACGGCTACACCGATTTGTTTGCGCGAATTGTCGTTCGGGTTGCCGCTATAATAGAAGAAGTATTTGTATTTTCCGTCTATCAGTTTTTCTTCAATGGCGGGTGCCCATGCATTGCCGTTTGCCCAAGGAACTTGTGGAGAGCGCAGGTCGAGGATTACGCCTTCGTAAGTCCAGTCTTTCAGGTCGGGAGAAGAGAATGCCGTGAAATACCAGCCTCCCCAACCGGGCTGACCGTCGGTAGTGGAATAAATGTAATATTTATCGGTTTTCTTTGAATAAAGTATTTCCGGGTCGGCATGAAAACCGGGCAATACCGGATTCTGAGGCAATTCGCCCAGTTCCTCCGGCTTTCCCCATTTATCTGTAATGCGTTTCAGTTCAGCACGGGTAATGGGGATAACGGTTCCGTGGCGCGGATGGAAATCCATACTGACGGCATGGTCAATAACCTTGAAATGTTCCAGGTCGCTTGTCTCGGTAAACTGATAGGCACCTTTTATATATACGTCATACATCAGGATGTATTTGTCCTGTCCTATCAGTTTGAATGTGCCTGCACCTTCTACCGCTTCCTTGGTCTGTTGCTTGTAGTCGGGGCTTTCTTTCCATTCTCCTGAAGTGAGCGAGCGGGTAGTGGCTGTTTTGATGCCGTTTCCATGTCCTTCTGTTTTATAGAATAAATGGTACACTCCGTCTTTATAGACAATGTCTCCGTCAATGCAGGATTTCTTGTCGGCAGGTATAAATAAAGGTTTAGGTTCACCGGTCAGGTCGGTGAAGTCCTCGTTGGCGTATGCGTAATAAATAACGTCCGGTCCGCCTTCGTATTGCATGGACCAGTAAAGCATATACTTGCCTGCTTCTTTATCGAAGATGGTCTGAGGCGCCCATACACGTTTCAGTTTTTCCTGTCCTTTATAACGCTTCTGCATGTTGATGATGGAGTGCGACCAGTTGACAAGGTCGGTAGATTTCAGCATCACCAGAGCGCGGTTCGAATCCCATCCGTTATCCGATACCATATCGGTCACGACCATGTAGAAAGTCTTTCCGTCTTCACACCGCAGGATATGCGGGTCGCGTACGCCTCCGGTCGAACTGATGACTTTCGAGTCGAGCACCGGCTTGTTGCCGTTCAGTGCATAAAAAGAATACCCGTCCATACTGACGGCAAAACGTACCGCTTCTTCACTGATGTGGTTTCCGGTGAAATACGTGAAGAGATAGCCTACATAGTCTTTTTCTTCTGTTTGGGATGCCTGTACTGTAGACATTCCTCCCAGAATCAGTGTGATTAGAGTCAGGATAGTTGTTTTGCAATTCATGGTTTATTCGTTTTTTTGATTAGATTCGTTAATAGCTAAACAAAGATAAAAGATTATCCGTTACGGTGTATGCTTTTTCGGCTTTTTGATTGGTTTGTCATGCCAAATTGACCGATTTGTTCCTATTGGGACGAATCTTTTTTCATTATCTTTGCGAACGAGAGAGGCTACGGCTCTATTGAAACTTATTTGTTAACTTAAAAAAAAAATGTATGAATAAATGGTCAACCATTGGCGTGTCGCTTCTGCTTTCGTTTGGGGCGATGGCTGGCTTCCAGTCGTGTTCGCCAAAAACCGAGAGTGGAACATTCGAAGCAGGAAAGGGGACTTTCTTGCTCAACGGAGAGCCTTTTGTGGTAAAGGCAGCCGAATTGCATTACCCGCGTATTCCGCGTGCCTATTGGGAGCATCGCATCAAGCAATGTAAGGCTTTGGGCATGAACACGATTTGCCTGTATGTTTTCTGGAATTTCCATGAAGAGAAGCCGGGAGAGTTCGACTTTACCGGGCAAAAGGACTTGGCTGAGTTTTGCCGCCTGTGCCAGAAGAACGATATGTATGTCATCCTTCGTCCCGGTCCGTATGTATGTGCCGAGTGGGAAATGGGCGGTCTGCCCTGGTGGCTTTTAAAGAAAAAAGACATCCGTTTGCGTGAGGACGACCCGTATTTCCTGGAACGTGTGGCTATCTTCGAGAAGGAAGTTGCCAATCAGGTGGCTGGATTGACCATACAGAAGGGCGGTCCTATTATTATGGTGCAGGTAGAGAATGAATACGGTTCGTATGGCGAAAGCAAGGAATATGTAGCGAAGATACGCGACATCGTGCGCGGGAATTTCGGCGATGTGACCTTATTCCAATGCGACTGGGCATCCAATTTCCAACTCAATGCATTAGACGATTTGGTGTGGACCATGAACTTCGGTACGGGTGCGAATATCGATGAGCAATTCGCTCCTTTGAAGAAGGTACGTCCCGACAGCCCGTTGATGTGCAGCGAGTTCTGGAGCGGATGGTTCGACAAATGGGGAGCCAATCACGAGACCCGTGCGGCAGATGATATGATTGCCGGCATTGATGAAATGCTTTCAAAGGGTATTTCGTTCAGCCTTTACATGACTCACGGCGGTACCAACTGGGGACACTGGGCAGGTGCTAACTCGCCCGGATTTGCACCGGATGTGACTTCGTATGATTATGATGCGCCTATCAGCGAATCGGGAAAGATTACGCCGAAATACGAGAAATTGCGTGAGACCTTGGCGAAATATATGGACGGAAAGAAGCAGGCTAAAGTGCCCGATGATATCCCGACTATCTCCGTACCGGCTTTCGAGTTTACCGAAGTGGCTCCGCTGTTCGCTAATCTGCCCGAACCGAAGAGCGATGATACCATCCGCACGATGGAAGAGTACGATCAGGGATTCGGAAGCATTCTTTACCGCACAACTTTGCCCAAGATTGACCGTTCGGCTACACTTACCGTAACCGAAGCTCACGATTATGCACAAATCTTTATTGACGGGAAATATATCGGCAAACTGGACCGCCGGAACGGGGAAAAGCAACTGGATATTCCGGCATGTGCCGAAGGCGCGCAATTGGATATCTTGGTGGAAGCCATGGGACGTATCAATTTCGGACGGGCTATCAAAGACTTTAAAGGAATTACCGAAAAGGTCGAATTGAAGAACGGAGGACGTACTACCGAATTGAAAGGCTGGAAGGTTTATAACCTGGAAGACCGTTACGAAGGGTATAAAGGTTTGAAGTTTGAACCGCTGAAATCGGTAAAAGATGCGCAAGGCCAGCGTGTGCCGGGTTGCTACCGGGCTACATTCCACGTAGAGAAGCCGGGCGATACGTTCTTGAACTTTGAAACATGGGGCAAAGGCTTGGTTTATGTAAACGGATATGGCATCGGCCGTATTTGGGAAATCGGTCCTCAGCAGACGCTTTACATGCCGGGTTGCTGGCTGAAGGAAGGCGAAAACGAAATTCTTGTATTCGATATCGTTGGTCCGAAAGAAGCCCGTACGGAAGGTCTGGAAGAGCCGATATTGAACCAGTTGCTGGTGAATAAGCCGTTGACCCATCGCAACGAGGGTGAAGAGCTCCGGCTTGCGGGAGAAACCCCGGTATTGAGCGGAAGCTTCAAAGCGGGCAACGGATGGCAGGAAATGAAATTCGGCAAGCCGGTTTCGGGACGTTATGTCTGCATAGAAGCCTTGAATGCGCAAGACGGAAAAGACTTGGCATGTATTGCCGAAATGTATCTGCTTGATGAAAACGGAGAACGTCTTTCGCGTGAACCGTGGATTGTAAAATATGCGGATAGCGAAGATGTATCGCAGGTAAACCGTTCGGCGGATAAGATTTTCGATTTGCAGGAGTCTACTTACTGGAGTACCGAAACCGGTTCGGCTTATCCTCATGCGGTTGTAATTGATTTGGGAGCGAAGCATACCCTGACTGCAATCCAATATCTGCCCCGTATGGAAAGCAATGTGCCCGGCGGCATCAAGGACTTTAAAGTCTATGTAAAGGAAGGAAATTTCAATTATTGATTTTTGTTTTGCCAAATGATGTGGCTATATGCGGGCGAAAACGCGTATAGCCACATCGGCAAACACAACCGCTCTCATCAGCAAACGTAACAGGCTGCATCGGATGATGCAGCCTGTCGCGTTTTTATCCGTTAAAGGACAAGCCTGTTGGACCGGTAAAATGTATCTGAATCTTACAGTTTGTTCAGAATGCGGTCCATTACCCAGTTGGTGGGAGTGGCACTCACGCCATCGCAGGTACAGATGGCTTTCCCTTGCAAGTGCTCCACTACAGCTTTGATTAGCGGGAGCTGTACGTAAGGCGGATTTTGAGGCAATATCTCTTCCCGTCCGCGCTCGGTATGCAGCCCGATAGGTTCGTAGGTGAAGACCGAGAAACAAATCATGCCCTTGTCTCCGATGATTTCGATGCGGTCTTCTTTGGCAGACTCGTGTGCCACAAAGCACCATGAACCCGAACCGGGCAATCCGGATTCAAATTTGAAGCAGGCGCTGATGGTGTCTTCTGCCTGATACAATCCGCCCCGGTTGCTCTTGTAGCCTTCGGCTTCCAGAATGCAACCGAACATTTCCTGCAACAAATCCAGCTGGTGAGGAGCCAGGTCGTAGAAATAACCTCCTCCTGCAATGTCGGGCTGTACCCGCCAAGGCAGGTTGGTGCTGTTATAGTCCAGGTTACGCGGAGGTTGTGCGAAACGGATTTGAACATTGATGACATTGCCGATTTCGCCTTCTTCTACCAATTGGCGCACTTTTTGGAAATAAGGCAAATAGCGCCGGTAATATGCCACAAAGCAAGGCACGCCGGTCTCTTGTGAGATACGGTTGATGCGGGCACAGTCTTCGTATGTGGCAGCCATTGGTTTTTCGATATAGACAGGCTTTCCTGCTTTCATCGCCATAATGGCGAATGTGGCGTGTGAAGAAGGCGGTGTAGCGATATAAATGGCGTTTACGTCTTCATCCCCAATCAGTTCTTGCGCATCGGTATACCAGCGCGGGATATTGTGCCGGCGGGCGTACGACTTCACTTTTTCCTCGTCACGGCTCATGACGGCAACTACTTTCGAGCCTTCTATCATGTTGAAGGCGGGGCCGCTTTTCTTTTCGGTTACTTCTCCGCAGCCGATAAAGCCCCAGTTAACAGTGTCTAATTGTATCATATTATAAGGTATATATCAGTTAAAATATTTTTGTTGCAGTTGGCGGTAAGCTTCAGTCTTGCTGAATTGGTCCAGCCAAAGGTTGAGGCTGTCGAGCAGGGCAGGAGCGTGTTTGTTTACGCCCCATGCATAAAATTGTGTGAAGCTTATGGCTGTGTTGATGTCGAGGTTGGGGAAGCGTGGCAACAACTGGCTGGCTATATTTTCATCGCATACGGCATAGTCGATGTCTTTTGCCGCTACCATGGCAAGCAATTGCTCGGGACCGTATTGGGCTACGTCTTCAATATAAATGGTATCGGCTATTTCATTCATCAGGTTGTGAATCCGGAGTAAGGCAGGGGAGCCTTTGATGACATGCAGCCTTTTGTGTGCCAAGTCCAGTTGGCTTTTAATGTATGTGCTGTCTTTTTCCCCTTCTTGCTTGCGTTGTACCAATACTTGTTTGCTTAACGTCAAAGGGCGGGTAAAAAGCAAGGTGTCTTTTGATTGGGTCGTGACAACGGTGCCTGTAGCCAGAATGTCGTATTTCCCTTCGATTACTCCTTTTAGCCGTTGCTCGAAGCTCATTTCGGGAGTTATCTCTAACCTGAGTTTTTGGGCAGAGGCAAAAGCGTGCAGTAGTTCGTAATCAAACCCTTGCAGGGTATCATTGGTTACATGATAACTGATGGTGTTGTATTCTGTAACGGCACGCAATACGCCTGATTCGATGATTTCGGCATAGTTGCGTGGGCGGTAGGACGGTTTTTCTTCTTTTTGTGTATTGAATGCGATAATGCCTATAATAACGGCAAATGCTGCCATTCCATACTTGACCATTTTTTTTCGCATAAGCTAAAGATTAATCAAAGAAGTTCCATGAAATGCCGATTTTAAACAAACGCGGATTCAATGGATAATGGGGAGCAAGGAAATAGCTGTGTGCTCCTCGTCCTTGAATCAGGTTATACATCATCAGGAAGATACGGGTACGTTTCAGGTGCAGGTTAATATATCCGTTCAGTAGCGGATAATTCCCGAGTTTATATCGTGTCTCTTTGTTTTGCAGATAGAATTGCCCGATAGCCGGTGCATAATCGGGTGCATAATATTCTGTAAAGTAACGGACATCGGCACCCATTTCCACTTCCAGTACCTTTTTCGCCAGTCCGAAACTGAGGTAGAGGTTGTGGTAAAGTGTAAGTTTGGGAAGCGGCAGGATGTCCTGGTTGCTGGAGGTCTGGTAAGTCACTTCATTGTCAAGGTGCAGGATACCGACTTTAAAGTCTTGGCGGAGCGAAGCACTGAACACCTGAATGCTTCCCGAATGTTGGGCTACGCCTACATTGTTCAGGAAAGAAGCGGACGTTTCCGAACCTTCCTCTCCACCTGTGACTACCGATGTATTATCCAAGTAAGTATAGTTTGTGATATTCTCCACTCCTGCCTTCAATTGGGTGCGCCAGCGGTCAATGCTCAGTTTGCCTTCGATGCGGGTTCTCATCATTTTAGACAAATCGTTGTTGTCCCACCAGTAATGCTTCGAATGGAAATGGCGGTAATAAAAGGTCGGGTTCTGGTTTTTAATGAATGCGTTTGCCTCCAGGCGTACGGTGTCGTTAAAGAGGCGGAAGTTCATGTTTCCGTTTCCTTCTACCGAGAATGCTCCGGCGTCTTCGCCTATCAGGGCGAATTCTCCCGTTACGTTGTAGTGGAACATCTTTCCTTGTTCTTTAATCAATTGTCCTCCTACCGAAATGACATTTTCAGTGTATTTGGTCGGAATGCGTTGCCCGGGTGTGCCTGTAATGGTATCGGTCATCGTAAACTGCCTGAGCTCATGGCTGATGAAAGCCGTCAGTCCGGCTTTTGCCCATTTATTGAATCCTTCACGGAGTGAGATGCCGAACGTGTTTTTTACCGCAAGGTAATCGGTTTTGTCCCGTTCCACGTCTGGCAAGAAGTTGTTCAAGAAGTATTCTTGATTCTGCTCTTCGTTTTGCGAGATGTACTTGCGTTTCGCTATATCTACTTTCAGCGTGTGCATAAAGCTGGTGACTGGCACAAAAACTTGCGTCACGAGGGTGTCGTTCTCATTCGGATTGTCACGGTAGAACCCGAGATTGTAACGGTGTGTCAGAAAAGCATGATATCCTGTATTATGGTTCCAAATATCAGTCAGGTTGGTAGGAATTTCACTATTGGCGTAGGTTCTTCCGCCTTCTGCCATATCAATAGGCGCACTGACATAGCGGTCATCGGTAATACCTCCGTTTTCAGCCACTTTCAGGTTGTCATTGATAAAGCTGAAGTGCATGTTGTATTTGTCGCCTAAATAATAGGCGAAAAGATTTCCGTTGAATAGCGCGGTGGATTGGTGTGCATATTTCCCTCGTCCGTACACGTAGTCAATATTGAAGCCGAATCCAAGCCGTTTATTGGCATTTACGGCAAAATAGGCTTTGAACCGTTCTTCTCCGTCGCGGCTGCTTCCTTGTTTATAGTAAGTCAGGTTGACGAAAGGGGATTTGGTATTGGTATAGGTTACGTCTTGCGGCTGCAGGACAGTGTAGTCGTATGGGTCGAAAAAGAAAAATTGGCTGGCGTCTTTCCGGTCGAAGTACACATGTGCGATACGTGGGGCACCCAGGTTTCCCAAATAGGTATAATGCCCGTACGGACCTCCTGTATCGTTTGTGTTCTGAAAGCCATGCTGTAGTGTATCAACCGGCACTTCGGTGCGGTTGCCGAAGCGGGCGTCAATTTTCCACGAGGTCAGTCCTATCGGAATCGTGCTGGCGTCGTTGACAGCTGTTGTGTCTATCGGATTGCCATTGCGGTCGAATCCGTCTCTGTCTGTTCCTGAAGCAGAACTGCCGAATTGGTTCGATAAGGTGTTTTGTGCGGATATCGTTCCGCATATCAATGCTATGATTGCTGTAATAAGTATCTTCTTCATAATGGAGGCAAAGATACAAAAGAAAAACGAAATGCAAGATAAGTTGTGTATGGAGTTTATATTTATTAAAGGAGTGACGACGCAAAGCCACATCGTCACTCCTTTACTCTTGGAGAGTCACTTCACTTCCTTGATGATATCCATACCGATGTGGATAGCTTCTTCGTTCATCGGAATCAATTTGTGATGGCGTTCTGGCAAGGTCTTGTAAAGGGCTTTCACGACACTTTCTATCGAGACTACCGGACGGAGTTTCAATAAGCCTCCTAAAACAATCATATTGAATGTCTTTGCCATTTTGCGTTCGTTCGCTTCGTCCATGGCATCAATGCGGTAGACATGAATGTCTTTCCGTGTAGGAGGATTGATAATGCCGTATCCGTCATAAATCAGGATGCCGCCCGGTTTCACTTTGTCTTCAAATTTAGCCAAAGAAGGTTGGTTTAAGATAATTGCCGTATCGTATTTGCTCAGAATCGGCGATGAAATCCGTTCGTCACTAATGATGACAGTTACGTTTGCGGTGCCTCCACGTTGTTCAGGACCATAGGCAGGCATCCATGTAACTTCCTTGCCTTCCATCAGTCCGGAATAGGCAAGGATTTTCCCCATCGACAAAACGCCTTGTCCGCCAAATCCTGCTATGATGATTTCTTCTTTCATGTTGTTTTAAGTTTTTGAGTTCATGACTTAAATAGTCGTATCTTTCAAATCTCCCAGCGGATAGAATGGGAACATGTTTTCTTCCATCCATTTGTTGGCAGCTTCCGGAGACATCTTCCAGCCCGAATTGCAGGTTGAAACGATTTCTACCAAACTCGAACCTTTGTGTTGCATCGAGTTTTCGAATGCTTTACGGATGGCTTTCTTGGCTTTACGGATGGCTGCCACGTTTTGCACCGATTGGCGGGTCACGTAGCAGGTGCCTTGAAGCGTAGCGGCTATTTCGGTCATCTTCAACGGGTAACCGTGAATTTCCGGATTGCGTCCGTAAGGGCAAGTGGCTGTTTTCATGCCGATTAGGGTTGTGGGAGCCATTTGGCCGCCTGTCATGCCGTAAATGGCATTGTTGATAAAGATAATGGTGATATTGTCGCCACGGTTCAGGGCATGGATGCTTTCGGCTGTACCGATACATGCCAAATCTCCGTCACCCTGGTACGTGAATACCAGACGGTCGGGCCATAGGCGTTTGATGGCTCCCGCCAAAGCGGGTGCGCGTCCGTGGGCAGCTTCCAGGCAATCTATGTCCAAATAATTATACATAAATACCGCGCAGCCTACCGGACTGATGCCGATGGCTTTTTCGGTCATTCCCATTTCTTCGATAACTTCTGCTATCAATTTGTGCACTACTCCGTGGCTGCATCCCGGGCAATAGTGCATCGGGTTGTCGTTCAGCAATGTAGGTTTCTTATAAACCAGGTTTTCGGGTTTTACTATATCTTCTTTCGTCATAATTTATCCTCCTTGTCGGTTAGCGTAGTAAAAAACGGAGCATATACTCAATCATTTTGATGAAAATAGAGCCTCCGCATACGTAGAAGAAGAGTGTCTTGTCATCGGTCTGTGTGAAATAGAGGATAACAGAGGCAAGTGCTCCTATCATAAAAATGACATTCAGTATGGTTCTGATTCGGTCTATATTGTTCATGGCCTGTTCTTGTTTTAACGGATGATTTTAGATTTCAACGCATCAACCACTTCATCCGGGTCGGGCACAATGCCTCCCAAACGTCCGAAATGTTCTACCGGAATGTTGCATTCTACCGCCAGTTTGACGTCTTCAATCATCTGTCCGCTATTTAATTCGACAACAAGGATGCCTTTTACGTTTTTAGCCCGTTCTGCCAAGGCTTTGCTTGGGAAGGGCCATAAGGTGATGGGGCGGAACAGGCCGATTTTAATGCCTTCTTCGCGTGCATGTTCCATTGATTTCTGTGCGATGCGGGCACATGAGCCGAAGGCTACTATCAGGTATTCGGCATCTTCGCAATTGATTTCTTCATAGCGTGTCTCGTTTGCTTCGATTTCCGCATATTTGGCTTGCAGGTGCAGGTTGCGCTGTTCCATTACCGCCGGGTCAAGTTCGAGGGAGGTGATGACGTTCGGTCTGCGTCCCTTGCGTCCTGTAGCCGCCCAAGGGCATTGGGCAATGATTTCTTCTTCCGTGCGGCGCGGACGGGGTTCGGGCAATACGACTTTTTCCATCATCTGGCCGATAACACCGTCGGCAAGGATCATTGCCGGGTTGCGGTATTTGAAAGCCAGTTCGAATGCCAGTCCTACGAAGTCTGCCATTTCCTGTACCGATGCCGGTGCCAATGCGATAACATGGTAATCGCCATGCCCTCCTCCTTTCGTTGTCTGGAAATAATCGGCCTGGCTGGGCTGGATGGTTCCCAGTCCGGGACCTCCGCGCATCACGTTTACCACCAGGCAGGGGAGTTCGGCACCTGCGATGTAAGAGATGCCTTCCTGTTTCAGGCTGACGCCCGGGCTGGATGACGAGGTCATCACCATTTTTCCTGTGCCGGCGCCTCCGTATACCATATTAATAGCTGCCACTTCGCTTTCTGCCTGCAGGACCACCATGCCGGTTGTCTCCCACGGTTTCAGTTCGGCAAGAGTTTCCAATACTTCTGATTGGGGAGTGATAGGATAGCCGAAGTAACCGTCTACGCCGAACCGGATGGCGGCGTGGGCAATGGCTTCGTTTCCTTTCATTAAGACTACTTCTTCTGCCATATCTTTTTTGAATTTTAGTTTTTAAGTTTCTAAGTCCTTAAGAACTTACGCTTCTTTCGCTCTGTATACAGTCAGACATGCGTCCGGACATACGATGGCGCACGAAGAACATCCGTTGCAGGTGTCTTCTACAATCTGCTGTACATAATTATATCCTTTTTGATTAACTTTAGAGGTGAGTGACAAAACGTGCAACGGACACGCTACAACACATAGGTTGCAGCCTTTGCAGCGTTCTGTATTCACGACAACTACACCTTTCATTTTAGCCATAGTAAACCTTATCTTTAATTTATTGATTAAACATATCTTTGTTATAGAAATTAAGAATGTCTATCACCATGTTCCGCGCTTCGGATGCCGGACTGTCCGGATTGATGTCTATGGCTTCCTGATAATTGTTCAGGGCGCCCTGCCAGTCTCCTTGCTTGCGGAATGCGTTTCCCAGTAAGTAATAGATGTCATCGGC
This sequence comes from Phocaeicola salanitronis DSM 18170, assembly GCF_000190575.1. Classification (NCBI taxonomy): domain Bacteria; kingdom Pseudomonadati; phylum Bacteroidota; class Bacteroidia; order Bacteroidales; family Bacteroidaceae; genus Phocaeicola; species Phocaeicola salanitronis. Next base: position 152,485 of record NC_015164.1, read on the forward strand.
ATCCTCGGGCTGCTGGTTCAAAAGCTGGTTTAACCGGCTGACGGCTATGTCAACATTGCCTTCATCTATCCAGTCTTTTATCTCTTTCAGTCTTTCGGTCATGGTTACGGAATCATTTGTATTGTCGGCAAAGATAGGTTTTATTTTCTATCAAATTGTCTTTTCGCCCGAATATTTCGTATTCTTTCCTGAAAAAAACGTTACTTTCTTGGTATTTGGTTGGCAAATGTGCTTGAAAAGTCTAACTTTGCAACTGCTGAAACTAACTTATTTACATAGACAATGAATAAAATTATTTCTAAAGAACATTTTTCGGAGAAGGTATTCAAGCTGGTGGTAGAAGCCCCCTTGATTGCCAAATCCCGTAAAGCAGGGCATTTCGTGATTGTACGTGTCGGCGAAAAAGGCGAACGTATGCCCTTGACCATTGCCGGTGCCGACCCGGTAAAAGGTACCATTACGCTGGTCGTACAGGAAGTGGGCTTGTCGTCCACCCGTTTGTGTGAGTTGAATGAAGGCGACTATATTACCGATGTAGTGGGGCCGTTGGGGAAGGCTACGCATATCGAGAACTTCGGTACGGTGGTTTGTGCCGGAGGAGGTGTCGGCGTGGCTCCGATGTTGCCTATCGTCCAGGCTTTGAAAGCTGCGGGCAACCGGGTGATAACCGTACTTGCCGGGCGTACCAAGGAACTGATTATCCTGGAAAAGGAGATGCGCGAAAGCTCGGACGAGGTGATTATCATGACCGATGACGGCTCGTACGGAAAGAAAGGGCTGGTGACCGAAGGCGTCGAAGAAGTCATTAAGCGCGAGAAAGTGGACAAGTGTTTTGCCATCGGACCGGCGGTGATGATGAAATTCGTCTGCCTGCTTACCCGGAAATACGATATACCCACCGATGTGTCGCTTAATACCATTATGGTGGACGGAACGGGTATGTGTGGCGCCTGCCGTATTACCGTAGGAGGGAAGACCCGGTTCGTATGTGTGGACGGGCCGGAGTTCGACGGGCATCAGGTAGACTTCGATGAAATGCTGAAGCGTATGGGGGCTTTCCGCGATATCGAACGCGAGGAAATCCATAAGCTTGACCCGGTAGACCCTGATGCATGCGAGGCGGTCAAGGCGTTGGATGACCGTAGCGCTCCGTGGCGTGAGGCATTGCGCAAGTCGATGAAACCGAAGGAACGTACGGCTATCCCCCGCGTTAGGATGAACGAATTAGACCCCGAATACCGTTCGCACCGCCGGAAAGAGGAAGTCAACCTCGGCTTGAATGAAGAACAGGCACTGACCGAAGCCAAACGCTGTCTGGATTGTGCCAATCCCTCTTGTATGGAAGGCTGTCCGGTTGGCATTAATATTCCGGGATTCATCAAGAACATCGAGCGTGGCGAGTTCCTCGAAGCGGCACGGGTGTTGAAGCAGACCAGTGCCCTGCCAGCCGTATGCGGCCGGGTCTGCCCGCAGGAAAAGCAGTGCGAGTCGAAGTGCATCCACCTGAAGATGGGGCACGAAGCGGTAGCTATCGGTTATCTGGAACGTTTTGCAGCCGATTACGAACGGGATAGCGGGAATATTTCTGTTCCCGAAATAGCCGGAAAGAATGGCATCAAGGTGGCGGTTGTCGGCTCGGGCCCTGCCGGCTTGTCGTTTGCCGGCGATATGGCGAAATTGGGCTATGAGGTAACCGTGTTCGAGGCATTGCACGAGATAGGCGGCGTATTGAAATACGGCATTCCCGAGTTCCGTCTCCCGAACAGGATTGTGGATGTCGAAATTGATAACCTGGCGAAGATGGGCGTGCAGTTCGTGAAAGACTGCATTGTGGGCAAGACGATTTCGGTAGACGACCTGCAGGCGGAAGGGTATAAGGGCATTTTCGTGGCTTCGGGAGCCGGGCTGCCTAACTTCATGAACATACCCGGAGAGAACTCTATCAACATCATGTCATCGAATGAATACCTGACCCGTGTCAACCTGATGGATGCGGCAAGTGAGGATTCCGATACGCCGGTCACTTTCGGCAAACGTGTCGTAGTGGTAGGAGGCGGAAATACGGCTATGGACTCCGTGCGTACGGCGCGCCGCTTGGGAGCCGAACGCGCCATTATCGTTTACCGCCGTTCGGAAGCCGAAATGCCTGCCCGTATCGAGGAGGTGAAACATGCCAAAGAAGAGGGAGTGGAATTTATGACACTGCACAATCCGATAGAATATATTGCCGACGAGCAAGGCCGTGTGAAACAGGTCGTTCTCCAGAAGATGGAATTGGGCGAGCCCGACGCTTCGGGACGCCGCAGTCCGGTGCCCATTCCGGGTGCGACCGTTACCTTAGACATCGACATGGCGATTGTCAGCGTAGGCGTATCCCCCAACCCGATTGTGCCTAATTCGATTCCGGGATTGGAATTGGGGCGCAAGGGCACCATTGCGGTCAATGAGAATATGCAGTCATCCATTGCCACTATCTATGCCGGAGGCGACATCGTGCGCGGAGGCGCTACGGTGATTCTGGCGATGGGAGACGGACGCCGTGCCGCCGCGGCTATGGACAAGCAATTGCGCGGATAATTGACAAAGGATAATTAGTGGAACACAGAGACGCAGAGGCACAGAGTCTTATTTACGATTTTACAAATTACGGAGTACGGTTTCATATCAAAATAGTAAATGGGACATTGAAAAATAAATTATAGTAGAACAAAATTGGTTTGCGAAAAATGGATTGGAACACAGAGACACAAAGGCACAGAGTTTTATTTCTTTGAGAGAACAGAGTTCACGGTGCAAAGTGCTGACTTTATGATCTTTGCTTTTTCTGTATAATTATTTCTCCGTGTCTCTGCGTCTCTGTGTTCGATAAAGAATCACATTGATTTTTCGCAATCCATTTCCGATTAACTATATTATGAATATTCGCATTCTACCCAATTGCCTTGTAGGGGCGTATCGCATACGCCCCGAAAACATCCGCATGGGTTAGTTGGCGCATTCGGGCGTATGCGATACGCCCCTACATGGGATGTTTGCGGATATCCAAATACAATATTCCTCTGTGTCTCCGTGTCTCTGTGTTCCGTTATTAATTGATAGAAAAATATGGATACAAACGAGCGAGTGCAATCTACTATGCGCCGGCTGCCCTCGTGGCAGGTTTCGCTGGTGCCTTTTGGGGTATTGACCCTGTCGTTAGTGGTCGTAATCAAGATTTTTGGGGCGGATGCGCTTTTGGGCGGAAGCCAGGTGTGTCTGTTGCTGGCAACGGCTGTTACAGCGGCTATTTCCATGTTTGTTTACAAAGCCTCATGGAACAGGCTGGAGACGTGCATTTTGGATAACATCCGTGCCGTAGGGTCGGCTATTCTGATTCTGTTTCTTATCGGCGCGATAGCCGGAACATGGATGGTGAGCGGCATTGTGCCCGCCTTGATTTGTTACGGCTTGAAAATCATTTATCCGGCGGTGTTTCTTGCGGCGGCGTGCGTGATATGCGCGTTGGTATCGGTCATGACGGGAAGTTCGTGGACTACCATTGCGACCATCGGCGTGGCGTTGATTGGCATCGGGATTGCCCAAGGGTTCGATCCCGGCTGGACGGCAGGAGCCATTGTGTCGGGAGCGTATTTTGGGGATAAGATTTCCCCTTTGTCCGATACGACGGTGCTGGCTTCTTCCGCTTCGGGGACTCCCTTGTTTACGCATATCCGCTATATGATGATTACCACGGTTCCTTCGCTGGCTGTTACGCTGGTTGTCTTTCTGGCGGCAAGCCTGATGCATCCGCCGGTAGAAGCGTCGCAGGCAGATGAGTTTGCCGGCGCATTGGAAGCCGCTTTCCATGTCACTCCCTGGCTGCTGGCGGTCCCGGTGCTTACGGGGGTGCTGATTGTGAAGAAAGTGCCCGCTATCCTGACGCTGTTCTGTGCGGCGGTAATGGCGGCGGTTTTCGCGCTTCTTTTCCAGCCTCAGGCGGTGTGGGCGGTAGCTCATCCCGATTTGCCCGCCTCGGCTTATCCGGGGCTTTCGTTTTGGGATGCCTGCAAGGGGGTGGCCGTCACGTTTTACGGCTCTACCGCCATTCAGACCGGCAATGCCGCCATCGACTCGTTGATTGCCACGCGCGGTATGACGGGCATGCTCAATACGGTTTTCCTGATTATCTGCTCGGTGACGTTCGGAGGCGTGCTGGCAGGAAGCGGCATGTTGAGGAGCCTCACCGAATTGTTCGCGCGCTTGGCTCATCGGGCGGTTACGCTGGTCGGGGCTACGGTTGGGACCGGAGTAATGTGTAATGTCGTTACGGGCGACCAGTATATCTCCATTCTGCTGACCAGCAGCCTGTATAAGAAATTGTATGAGCGGAAAGGGTACGAAAACCGTTTGCTGAGCCGTGCGGTAGAAGATTCGGCTACGGTCACTTCGGTACTCATCCCGTGGAATTCGTGCGGCATGACGCAAGCCACGGTCTTGAAGGTGCCGACGCTGGAGTACCTTCCTTATTGCTTTTTCAATATCTTGTCCCCGTTTATGTCGGTGCTCATTGCCGCGATAGGCTATAAGATTTTCCGGAGGAAGACGGAGGAATGAAGAATGAAGAGTGAAGAATGAAGAATTCCATGCGGGCGAAGCGATTCTTCATTCTTTTGTCACGCTGGATTTGTAATCCAGCGTAATCCATGTGTGGATTTGTAATCCGCATCATCAGCCAACGGTGCTTGTTTTGCATGAGCGTCATGCCGTTCGCCTTTTCCGAGGGCTTGGCAGACGCAAACGGCTTGGTTTTGACATAAGACGGATGCTGCTGATTATGGGCTTATAAGTCCAATGCCTTATAAAATTCTGTAACCGCTTCGATTCCTTTTCGGAAGATGTCGAGGCGGAAGTTCTCGTTGGGCGAATGGATGGCATCGCTCTCCAGCCCGAAGCCCATCAGGATGGTTTTGATGCCGAGAATCTGCTCGAAATCGCTGATGATGGGGATGCTTCCTCCGCGCCGTACCGCCAACGGCTGCTTGCCGAATGCTTTGGCGAATCCTTGTTCCGCTGCCACGTAAGCAGGGTGTGTGATGGGGCATACGTAGCCCTCGCCGCCGTGCATCGGGGTTACCTTGACTTGTACGTATTCGGGAGCGATGCTTTGGATATAGCCGGTGAACAGGCGCGAGATGGTTTCGTGGTTTTGGTGGGGTACGAGGCGGCATGACACCTTGGCGTATGCTTTGGATGGCAACACCGTTTTCGAACCTTCGCCTGTATACCCTCCCCAAATGCCGCAGACATCGAATGACGGACGGCAACTGTTCCGTTCCAGCGTGGAATATCCCTTTTCGCCTTTCAGGGCTTTCACCCCGATAGCTGCCTTGTAGGCTTCTTCATCGAAGGGGATGCTGGCTATCATCCGGCGTTCGGCTTCGGGTACCGGCTCTACATCGTCATAGAAATGCGGGATGGTGATGCGTCCGTCGGCATCGGTCACCTTCGCCAACAGTCCGCACAACACGTTGATGGGGTTTGCCACCGCTCCGCCGAAATGTCCCGAGTGGAGGTCGCGGTTGGGTCCTGTCACTTCGATTTCCCAATATGCCAGGCCGCGCAGGCCGGTGGTGAGCGAAGGCAGATCGGCTCCGAGCATGCTGGTGTCTGATACAAGAATCACATCTGCACGCAAGAGTTCGCGATGTTCTTTGAGGAAAGCGTTCAGGCTGGGCGAACCGATTTCTTCCTCGCCTTCGAAGATGAATTTCACGTTGTGGCGGAGCAGGCCTTCGCGCACCATGTATTCGAATGCTTTTACCTGAATCATGGATTGCCCCTTGTCGTCGTCCGCGCCGCGTGCCCAGATGCGTCCGTCGCGGATTTCCGGTTCGAATGGCTGGCTGTTCCAAAGTTCCAGCGGTTCGGCGGGCATCACGTCGTAGTGGGCGTAGACCAGTATGGTAGGTGCGTTCGGGTCAATGCGTTTCTCGGCATACACTAACGGATTGCCTTCCGAAGGCATAACCATTGCCTCATCGGCTCCGGCTTCCAGCAGCAGCTGGCGCCAGCGTTCGGCGCAGGCGAGCATGTCTTCTTTGTGTTGGGGCAGGGCGCTGATGCTGGGGATGCGGATCAGGCTGGCCAGTTCGTCGAGGAACCGCGCTTCGTTTTCTTGGATGTATTGCTTGATTTCCATGTAATTGTGTGTTTTTGTTTCACCACAGATTACACAGATTTAATTAATAATTAATAGTTAATAAATAATAATTGTATATTCTGTTCTATACGAAAAACTGACATCCGGCGTGACCAAATTATTAATTGTTAATTGTTAATTAAATCTGTGTAATCTGTGGTGAGAGGTTTACATTCGGGTGGTTTTGTTCAATAAGTAATAGTCGAGGATGGTCATGGCAGCCATCGCCTCTACAATGGGGACTGCACGGGGCAATACGCAAGGGTCGTGGCGCCCGCGGGCTTTCAGGATGGTTTCGTTTCCTTCTTTATCTACCGTGGGCTGTTCCATGAGAATGGTGGCTACGGGTTTGAACGCTACACGGAAGTAGATGTCTTCTCCGTTGCTGATGCCTCCCTGAATGCCTCCCGAGCGGTTGGTGTGCAGGGCAATATGTCCATTTTCGTTGTAGAACACATCGTTTTGCTGGCTCCCTCTCAGTTCCATGCTTCCGAATCCTTGCCCGTATTCGAATCCTTTGGCGGCGTTGATGCTTAGCATGGCATTCCCCAATGCGGCATGAAGCTTTCCGAAGGCGGGTTCTCCCAGTCCGACAGGGCATCCTTGGATGATGCAGCTTACCGTTCCTCCTACGGTATCGCCTTCACCCTTTACCCGGAGGATAAGCTCTTCCATTTGCCGGGCTAATACGGGGTCGGGGCACCGCACCGGATTGTCTTCGATGTGTCGCAAGTCGTATTGGGTATAGCTTTTGTCTAACACCAGTGTGCCTACTTGTGACGTGAATGCCGTAATCTGTACGCCTATCTCTTTTAACGCTAGTTTCGCCAAAGCGCCTCCTACAACGCGGGATATGGTTTCGCGTGCAGAGGAACGCCCTCCGCCCCGATGGTCGCGTATGCCGTATTTCTGCGTATAGGTGAAATCGGCATGTGAGGGGCGGAATACATCTTTCATGTTGTCGTAGTCGGACGAATGCTGGTTGGTGTTCCATACCACGAACCCGATGGGGCATCCCGTTGACACCCCTTCGTAGATGCCCGAAAGGAATTCTACGGTGTCGGCTTCCTTGCGTCCGGTAGTAAGGGCGGACTGGCCCGGGCGCCGGCGTGCAAGCTCGTTCTGCACAAAGTCTTCATCGATGCGGATGCCTGCGGGGAATCCGTCTATGATGCCTCCGATTGCCTTCCCATGCGATTCGCCGAAGCTGGTTAATGTGAATATGTTTCCAAAAGTGTTGCTCATTTGAGTTTTAAGTTTTTAGGTTTTTGAGTCTTTGAAACGCAGATTTCCGCAGATTCACGCAGATTATTTTATAATTTATTTTCAGTGTTGTCTGTGTTCTGATATTTAATCTGCGTTAATCTGCGTTTCAATTTCCGGTATGGAAATTGTCAATTATCAATTCCTCTGTGGTGAATTAGAATTTGCTTCCTGCGCCTCCGCCTCCGAAGTCTCCTCCTCCGAAACTTCCTCCGCCGAAGCCTCCGCCTCCATGTCCTCCTCCGCCTCCGAAGAACGGACCGCCTAAGAAGGGCCAGCCGTTTCCGCCGCGGTGGTGGAAATCGTCATCGTCACGTATACGGCGTTGCTTGCGCACCACATTGCCGCAATTCCCGCATACGTATGTTGTTTCTTCTATGCGCTCGCCTTCTTGTGAAAAGTTCTGTACGGAAATCTGGCGGAGCTTGTATTTATGGCACTGGGGACAACGTTTGCGCTGCTTGGCGCTGAGCCACAGGAACAGGGGCACAAGGATGAAGCAACAGAAGAAAATCGTAAACAGGAGCAGGGTATCGTCTTCGCTTTCTCCGGAAGGCTGGGCGGGGGAGCCGGTTTCTTCTAATCGGGCGCACAGGGCTTGGATGCCTGCCAACATGCCTGCATCCCATTCGTCTTTACCGAAATGCGGGTTCATGTAGCGCACTTGTATCCGTTTGCATACGGCATCGGGGAGGTCGCCTTCCAGTCCGTATCCCGTAGCGAACTGGATGCACCTTTCGCTTGTGGAGAGCAGGATGACCAACCCTTTGTCGGTTTTTTTCCTGCCTACTCCGTTTTCCCTTCCCAACCGGTAGGCGAAATCAAAACAGTCTCCGCCTTCTATTTGCCCTACCGCTACTACCAAAGTCTGTATTCCCGTTTTGCGTTCGAGGGCATACAGTGCCGTATCAATGGCATATACCGTGGTTTCGCTCAAGATGCCGTCGGGGTTGCTTACGTAGCGCCGGGCATCCTGCAGGTGTACCATGGGAATGTCTTCTACCTTGTATACCTTGGCCTGTGTCCAAAGTACAAAGGCGGATAGCAAGAAGAGTAACAACTGTTTTTTCATAGGCGAGGGTTAGAACTTGACTTCAGGGGCTTGATCGGCTCCTTCTTCCGCTTCAAAGTACGGGCGTTTCTCGAATCCGAAGATACCTGCGAAGATGTTTTTCGGGAAACGGCGGATGGCGGTGTTGTATTCGCGTGCCGTTTCGTTGAACTTGCGCCGCTCTACGCTGATGCGGTTTTCCGTGCCTTCCAGTTGTGCCTGAAGTTCCTTGAAGTTTTCGTTGGCTTTCAGGTCGGGATAGTTTTCGGTCACGGCAAGCAAGCGTCCCAAAGCGCTTCCTATCTCGCCTTGCGCCCGTTGGTAAGCCGCCAGTTTTTCAGGCGTAAGGTCATCGATATCGATTGACATTTGTGTCGCTTTCGCACGGGCCGATACTACGGCATCGAATGTTTCTTTCTCGTGTGCCGCATATCCCTTGACGGTATTTACAAGGTTCGGAATCAGGTCAGAGCGCCGTTGGTACTGGTTTTCCACATTGCTCCAGGCGGTTCCCACTTTTTCTTCTTGTGTCACCATCGAGTTATACGAAGAAACACCGTATCCTATCAGTACGACAAGTACTACAATCACGATAATCCAAGTTTTTTTCATACAATTATTGTTTTATTGGTTTTACTTTTCTGTTTTTGTCTGCTCACAAAGATACGTCTTTTCTTTTAGAGCCTGTTTAAATTTTCCAATAAAGTAATATTCTATCAGGTTCTTTTGCGTTTGTTCCCGGTCTGTTTTCCCGATTTTATTCGTCAGATAGCCCGCTATCTTCCTCATAAAGTCAGAAAAACATCCTCGAAAACAATTCGCAAAATTAACCTGAGCAAAATTTAAACAGGCTCTTAATTTCCAATTTCCGTTTCATTGGAAAGGCAGGGCATAACAAACGCTTTTACTTTTTCGGTGTACGCTTCGGGATAGTTACGGTACGAATGTGCATGGTCTGTCTCCGGAACTATCCATAGCGCCTTAGGTTGAGGTTTGGCTTCGTAAAGCTGGTATACCATCCGTGTGGGCACAAAGTCGTCTTTCTCTCCATGAATGAAAAGCATGGGTTTGTGGCATTTCTTTATCTGGTTCAGTGCGGATGCCTCGTGGAAGTTCCATCCGTTTTGAAGTTGGCATATCCATTCCGTCACGTATAGTAAGGGAAAGGCGGGCAGGTGGAACAGGTTTTTCAGTTCCTTTTCGAACTGGTCCCATACGCTGGTGTATCCGCAATCCTCTACGAAGCACCGTACATAGTCGGGGAGCGTTTCGCCGGAGAGCATCATCGTAGTGGCTGCTCCCATGGAAATGCCATGTACTACGGTGCGGATGGAGTCGCCGAAGATGTGCGGGGCGGCATCTATCCATTGCATCACGTCTTTCCGGTCGAGCCATCCCATTTGGATGGCGTTGCCTTCGGTCAATCCCGCATAACGCAAGTCGGGCAGGAGGATGTTGTAGCCTAAAGAACGGTTGTAAAGGTATCCGATGTGGAACATGCGGATGGCATTGTCTGTATAACCATGTACGATGACGGCAGTATGTGCCGTAGGTTGCGGTGCCCGTACATAAAAAGCGTGCATACGGATGCCGTCGGGAGCGGTGATAAAGGTGTCGCGCAGGGCTTGGCATCGGGTCAGGCTGTCTATCCAAGGCACGATGTGCGGGTATGTCTGGCGCATATATGCCATCGAGCCTTCCATGTCTTTCCCGCGGTTTACGGGGCGGAGGGAGAAGTCGAGCATATACAGCCCTGCTCCGATGGACAGTCCGATAAGGAGGAGCAAGGTGGCTCCACCTATGACGAGGGCTTTTTTCTTTTTCTTATCCATTCCGTGTGATTTTTTATTGCACACAGAGACACGGTAATTATCAATTGTCAATTAAAAAAACTCTGTGCCTTTGTGTCTCTGTGTTCCATTCCATTTTCGCAAACCCATTCTGTTTTGTACTCACTTATTGGTTCCATATTTCCCATGACCCGAAGGCTTGGAGCAAGAGCATTTCGAGTCCGTTTTTTACAGCGGCTCCCCGGTCACTTCCTTTTTTCATGAAGAGTGTCGTGTCGGGATTATAAAGCAAGTCGTAGAGTAAATGTTTGGAAGTAAGGCATTCGTAAGGAATATTCGGGCACTGGTCTGCTTGCGGGTACATTCCCACAGGGGTACAATTGACGATGACCTTGTATTCGTCCATGATTTCGGGAGTAAGCTCATCGTAAGTAATCGTTTGTTCGTTGTGCTGGTTTCTGGATACGAAAAGCGTTTCCAGCCCTAATTCTTTCAATCCATAGTTGATAGCCTTCGAAGATCCTCCGGTCCCCAGGATGAGCGCTTTCTTGTGGTATGATTCCAGCAACGACTCTATCGAACGGGTAAAGCCGATAACGTCCGAATTATATCCTGCCAGTTTTAGCTTCCCCTTAACCTGTTCGAATTTAATGACATTGACCGCACCGATTTTGGCGGCTACCGGGTCTACCCGGTCTAAGAAGGAGATAACTTTCTCTTTGTAAGGAATAGTGACATTTAATCCGCATAAATCGGGATTCATTGTCACGACTTTGGGAAAGTCTTCGATGGTTGGTATCTCGAAATTGATGTATTGCGCGTCAATGTTTTCCGATGCGAATTTCTCATTAAAAAAGTTCTTGGAAAAAGAATGTCCGAGCGGATAACCTATCAAACCAAATTTTTTCATGAATATAAGTTTTTTAAGTTCTTGAGCTTTTGAGTTCTTAAGTTCTTGAGTTTATTAATTCCTGTTATGCATGAAGAACTTAAAAACTTAAAAACTAAACGGGTTATTTAGTTGCAAAGTATAGCGTGCAGATGCCCATGGTCAGCCTTTTGAATGCCACTTCCCGAAAGCCCGCCTTGCGGAGGATGCCTTGCATCACTTCTCCCTGAGGGAAAGCCTTGATGGAATTGGGCAGATAGGTATAGGCACTACGGTCTTTAGAGAATAGTTTTCCTAAATTCGGAATAACCACTTTCGAGTAGAGGGCATAAAGTTGCTTCATCGGGAACCATTCGGGTTCGGATAGCTCCAATATCACAAGATGTCCGCCCGGAATCAACACCCGATGCATTTCTTGCAGCCCTTTGTCCAGATTCTCGAAATTACGCACTCCGAAAGCCACGGTGATGGCATCGAAACGGGCATCGGGAAAGGTAAGGGCGGTGCAGTCTTCTTTGGCGAAAGAGATATGTGCTTCCAGGTTTGCCTGTTTCACTTTCTCTCTTCCCACGTTCATCATCCCTTCCGATATATCTGTTCCTATCAGTTCTTCGGGCTGGAGCATGTGGTATGCCTGTATGGCAAAGTCGCCCGTGCCTGTAGCTACATCCATGATGTGTTGAGGGCGGTAAGGCTTGAGCAGGCGGATTGCTTTACGCCTCCAGCTTTTATCAATGTCCAATGAGAGCAGGTGGTTCAGTTTGTCGTAGGCAGGGGCGATGTTGTCGAACATCTTCTCTACCTGCGCCGCCTTCCCTTCGCTTTCATTATAAGGTTTGATTTTCTCTTGGGGGTAATGAGTCATGTTTTTTAATGTGCTAATTGTTATAATGAACAATGTGCTAATGTGTCAATGAGTTTTTAATGTGCTAATGAACAATGTGCTGATAGAAAAAATATTCCCACATTAGCACATTCTCGCATTAGCACATTGTCACATTCTCACATTCTCACATTGTTATCATTCCATCAGATAGTCCATCACATTCTTTTCGATACGTTCGGCAAGGTGGTCAGTATCGGCTTTTACAAACGGTTCGCCTGTGATGTGTTCGAACAGCTCGATGTAACGGTCGCTGATAGAGTTTACGATTTCGGGAGTCATTTCGGGCACCTGTTGCCCTTCTTTTCCTTGGAAGCCGTTTGCCATCAGCCATTCGCGTACAAACTCTTTCGATAATTGCTTTTGGGGCAATTCTTTCTCGAAACGTTCCTGATAGCCTTCCGAGTAGAAATAGCGGCTGGAGTCGGGCGTATGGATTTCGTCCATCAGGTAAATCTGTCCGTTGTGCTTTCCGAACTCGTATTTCGTGTCTACCAGAATCAGTCCTCTTTCGGCTGCGATTTGTGTGCCGCGTTCGAAAAGGGCGAGGGTATAACGTTCCAGAATTTCATATTCTTCGGGAGTGGCAAGTCCGCGGGCAAGGATTTCCTCTTTCGAGATGTCCTCGTCGTGCATGCCCATTTCGGCCTTGGTGGTAGGAGTGATAATCGGGTGGGGGAACTTCTCGTTCTCACGCATGTTGTCGGGAAGGCGTACGCCGCAAATCTCGCGTACTCCGCTCTTATAGGCACGCCATGCGCTTCCGCACAAGTATCCGCGTACAATCATTTCGACGGGGAATCCCTGGCACAATACGCCTACGGTCACCATCGGGTCGGGAGTGGCAAGTTTCCAGTTGGGGCAAATGTCGGCGGTAGCATCCAAGAATTTGGCTGCTATCTGGTTCAGCATCTGTCCTTTATAGGGGATGCCTTCGGGCAAAACCACATCAAAAGCCGAGATGCGGTCGGTAGCTACCATAATCAGTTTTTCATCGTTGATGTTATACACATCACGTACTTTGCCATGATAAACACTTTTCAGTCCCGGAAAGTGAAAATCGGTTTTTGTTAAAGCTTTACTCATATTGCTATATATATTATAGGTGTATTTTTTTTAGTTGACAAGCTTCGGTTGACAAGTTGGCGAGGTTCTGAATGCCGTTGGTAAAACAAATCAGGACCTTGTTCCCTTGTCAGCTTGTTGCTTTGTTGCCTTTATCTCTTCTTCGAACTTTTCGTATGCCTCCACAATGCGGGTCACCAGCTTGTGGCGCACGATGTCTTTCTTGTTCAGCTCGATGAAGCTGATGCCTTTTATTCCTTTCAGAATCTTCAGGGCTTGTATCAAGCCTGAAGTCTGGTGCGAGGGAAGGTCTATTTGCGTCATGTCGCCCGTTACAATCATCTTTGTGTTCAAGCCCATGCGGGTAAGGAACATCTTGATTTGTTGGGTTGTGGTGTTTTGCGCCTCATCGAGAATCACCACGGCATCGTTCAACGTCCGTCCGCGCATGAAAGCGAGCGGAGCAATCTGAATGATGTTCAAGTCCATGTATTCCTTTAGTTTGGCTGCCGGAATCATGTCTTGCAGGGCATCGTAAAGCGGTTGCAGGTACGGGTCGATTTTGTCTTTCATGTCTCCGGGAAGGAAACCCAGCTTCTCGCCGGCTTCTACCGCCGGTCGGCTTAAGATGATTTTCTTGATTTCCTTGTTCTTCAACGCCCGCACGGCAAGGGCTATCGCCGTATAGGTCTTTCCCGAACCGGCAGGCCCGATGGCGAAAGTCAGGTCGTTCTTCTCGAATTCCTTGACCAGCTTCAACTGGTTCTCGCTTCGGGGCGTAATCGGTTTTCCCGTCACGCTGTATACGATGGCATCGCCCGTCTTTTCTACCGCAGGCTTGTTCCCTTTGATAATGTCCAGAATCGCTTCCTCGTTCAATGAATTGTATTGTGCGCAATGTTTCTCCAAGTCCAGAACGGTTTCTTCGAAAGCGCACATTTCTTCTTCATCTCCCATAACTTTGATGACATTTCCGCGCGCCACGATGCGCAGCTTGGGGAATAATGCCTTAATCATCTGCATGTTGGCGTTATTGGCGCCATAGAAGATTACCGGGTCGGTATCCTCCAGTACGATATGCTTTTCTATCATTCAGTCTTTGCTCGTAATTAAATTTTCTGCAAATTTAATCATTCCTTTGAATCTACAAACGCCTTATCGGGCAAATTCTTTCTTTTTTCATCTTGTGTTTCATCGAATATCCTTATCTTTGCGTGTCTTAAAATGGGAAAGTATGAAGAAAATATCGGATATAAGCTTGATTGTGTGCGGATTCCTGCTGCTTTTGGGAAGCTGTATGGAGCCCGACCGCACAATCGTGCTGAACAACCCTCACAATATACGGGGGGTGGTGAGTTATAAACGGAGTTTCAATGATTTGAACGATGTGCAGCTTGCAACGGCGAAGCGTATCGGCATCCGTCCGATAGCATCGCGAAAGGACGCCGAAGACGAGGTGGAATCTTCCCACCTTACCCGAATCGCTCCGTGCGAGCGGTACGATGTGGATTCGTTGACTCACTCCATTCCTTACCTCATCCCGAAAGCCGAAGCCTTGCTTGATACCATTGGCGTCAATTTTCTCGACTCGTTGAAGCAGAAGGGGCTGAACCCGAACAAGATAATCGTGACCTCGGTGTTGCGTACCAAAGATGATGTGAAACGCTTGCGCCGCACCAACGGGAATGCTTCGCTTAATTCGTGTCATTTTTATGGAACCACGTTCGATGTCAGTTGGAAACGGTTTGTGAAAGTAGAGCATCCCGAAGGACGCCCCATGCAGGATGTGGGGGCGGATACGTTGAAGATGGTGCTCTCGGAAGTGCTCCGTGACTTGCGGAAAGCCGACCGGTGTTACGTAAAGTACGAGTTGCGTCAAGGATGTTTTCACATAACGGCACGGTGAGCGTATGGCACGGTATTTCATGTATTTAGGATACGACGGTACGAATTATCACGGCTGGCAAATCCAGCCCAACGGGGCGAGTGTGCAGGAAGAGTTGCAGAAAGCGCTCTCTACCTTGATGCGCCGTCCGGTAGAAGTGGTGGGGGCAGGACGCACGGATGCGGGAGTGCATGCCAGCCTGATGGTGGCGCATGCGGATATAGATGCGTTGGCGGATGCGGCTATATGGGTGGGCAAACTCAACCGCTTGCTTCCGCCCGACATTGCGGTATACCGTATGCGGAGGGTTGCGGACGATGCCCATGCCCGTTTTGACGCTACTTATCGGAAGTATCAGTATCATGTCACGACAAGCAAGAATCCTTTTCTCCGGCATTATGCGTGGCGGGTGTTCCAGCCGCTTGACTTCGGGCGGATGAACGAAGCCGCTTCCGTGCTTTTCGAGTATACCGACTTTACGAGCTTCAGCAAGTTGCATACCGATGTGAAGACCAACAATTGCCGCATCCTGTATGCCCGCTGGGAGCAGACGGGAGCGGATGAATGGGTATTTACCATTCAGGCAGACCGGTTCTTGCGCAATATGGTGCGGGCGGTGGTAGGTACGCTGGTCGAAGTAGGGAGGGGGAAGCTCACCATAGAAGGGTTCCGCCGGGTAATAGAAGCGAAAAACCGGTGCAGTGCGGGTACGTCTGTGCCCGGAAATGCCCTTTTTCTGGTCGATGTGGGGTATCCCGAACATTTGTTCCTTGATGCGGAAGAAAAGGCTTCTGTTTCTTCTGCGGTGAATGATAGTCATTTAAATAGTTGATTTATTATGCTGGTTACATTAATTATATTGGTGCTTTCGGCGGCTTTTTTCGTTTCGGGAAAGGTCCGTTCGGATATCGTGGCGCTTTGTGCCTTGATAGGCTTGTTGGTATTTCAGGTTCTTACCCCCGAAGAAGCTTTATCGGGCTTTTCCAATTCGGTGGTGATAATGATGGTAGGACTGTTTGTAGTAGGCGGCGCTATCTTCCAGACCGGGTTGGCGAAGATGATTAGTTCGCGCATCCTGAAGCTTGCCGGAAAAAGCGAGCTGAGGTTGTTCTTGCTGGTCATGCTGGTCACTTCGGCTATCGGAGCTTTTGTGAGCAATACGGGAACGGTAGCCCTGATGCTCCCCATCGTAGTAAGCCTTGCCGCAAATGCGGGCATGAATCCCGGACGTTTGTTGATGCCTCTTGCCTTTGCAAGCAGCATGGGAGGCATGATGACGCTTATCGGTACGCCTCCCAACTTGGTTATCCAGGATACGTTGGTGCATGCCGGATTCGAGCCTTTGTCGTTTTTCTCGTTCTTGCCGGTGGGCTTGATTTGCATGTTGACCGGTATTCTGGTCTTGTTGCCTCTTACCAAATGGTTCCTTTCGAAAAGGAAGAAGAAGGACGAGGAGGTTTCTTCCGGAAAATCGTTGAGCGAACTGGTGAAGGAGTATGGCTTGGCGCACAACCTGTTCCGCCTGCGGGTAGATGCCGCTTCGGATATCGTAGGGCAAACGGTGCAGACGCTGGATGTGAGGCGGCGTTATGGACTGAATATTCTGGAGGTGCGCCGTGGGGAAGCATCGCAACACCGTTTCCTGAAGACGGTTACGCAGAAGCTGGCTTCGGCGGATACGGTTATTCAGGCGAATGACGTATTGTATATTAACGGAGACGCTTCGGCGGTAAACCGTTTTGCCGGCGAGTGCAGGCTGGAGATGATGGACGGACATGCCACCGAGGAAGCTGGCAATGGCGAACGCTCATTGGGCTTTTACGACATCGGCATTGCTGAAATTGTGTTGATGCCTACCTCCAACATCCTCAATCAGCGGGTGAAAGAAGCCGGTTTCCGCGATAAGTTCAATGTGAATGTGCTGGGCATCCGCCGGAAGAAAGAATACATCTTGCAAGACCTTGGCAACGAGCGGATGCATAACGGCGATGTGTTGCTTGTGCAAGGGCAATGGCAGGACATAGCCCGGCTGACCAAGGAAGATACCGATTGGGTCGTATTGGGGCAGCCGCTTGCCGAAGCCGCCAAGGTGACACTGGATTACAAGGCACCGGTGGCAGCGTTTATTATGGTTTTGATGGTGGTGATGATGGTGTTCGACTTTATTCCGGTGGCTCCCGTTACGGCGGTGATGATAGCCGCCATGCTCATGGTGCTTACGGGGTGCTTCCGCAATGTGGAGGCTGCATATAAGACGATTAACTGGGAAACAATCGTGCTTTTTGCCGCAATGCTTCCCATGTCGCTTGCCTTGGAGAAAACCGGCGCTTCCGAATCCATATCCAATTCCTTGGTGAGCGGGTTGGGGGCTTACGGACCCATAGCTTTGATGGCTGGAATTTACTTTACCACTTCTCTGATGACGATGTTTATCAGCAATACGGTGACGGCTGTGCTTATGGCGCCTATTGCCTTGCAAAGCGCGGTGCAGATAGGGGTTAGTCCGGTTCCGTTCCTTTTTGCGGTGACCGTAGCGGCAAGCATGTGTTTCGCTTCTCCGTTTTCCACTCCGCCCAATGCCTTGGTGATGCCTGCCGGGCAATATACGTTTATGGATTATATTAAGGTGGGTCTTCCGTTGCAGATTATCATGGGAATCGTGATGGTATTCGCGCTTCCGATGCTTTTCCCGTTCTGACGGGGGAGACACATAGTCTCAATAAACGATGCGGGCTGCTTGTTCTCCGGCATCAGGCTTTTGCGTGGCGGGTCCTCACAGGTCAGGACTGCAGTTTTATGGGGTCAGGACTCCAGTCCTTACAGCATAGGACTGCAGTCCTTGCCGGGAGGACTGGCGGAAGGAGCAGGATGTCTTAGGTTATGTATGCGTTTGCGTGGGGGAAAGCGGATGCATGGCGGAGGCTTTTCAGCCTTCGTTCTTTTCGGTCAGAAACTTCCAGTACCGGACGGGCATATCTTTTTTGTGCTTTACGGGATTGAGCCGTTCGCGGATGCAGATGGAGTCGAAATAGTTTTTCCAAAGTGCTTGGTATAGTTTTTCGTTTTTGTCCAACAGGTTTTCGTCTACTTTCCCTGTGCGCAATGCCCCTTGGCTGGCATGGGTGAATGTGATTTCATCGACGTGTGTGCCATTATAGGAATAGCCGTATTTGCGTTTGGCATCGTAGATAATCCAAGGCTGGTCGGCAAAACGGTCCCGGAAATGTCCGATTGTGAGTGGAATGACATCGTAGAGCGGCTCCATTATTCCGAAATAAGTGCCGTCTGCCAGCTTTTGGAAACGCATGAACTGGAGGATGCGGTACCGTTCTCCGCTCACTTTCCTTCCCAGTTGGGTTACGGAAAGGATGGTCGGGTCGGCAAAGTCGGTATGGATTGGGACGGGCGAGTCTACTACTTTTTTCATGTACCGCAAGAGGAGCATGGGGGCTTCGGGCGTTTCCGAAAGCCAGCAATAAGTGAGTAGGGTAGCGTTCCGTCCCGGAAGCTTCCGGCACAAGGCTTTCCATACTCTTTCGGCTTTGCCAAGGTCGGTTATGACGCGGTGCACTTCATCATAGAACAAAGGCAAAGGCTCTGCTTCATGCAACAAAGCATGGGGGAAGCTTTTTCGGGCGTATGCATCAAACAGAGCCGTAAGCAATCCTTCGAATGTGCGGTCGTATGTGAAAATAATCATTCTGACTGATGTCATGGAATTAAGCATTGGCCATGCTGGAGGGCGCGGGTTATTTAACGTCCTCCAGTATGATAGAGTATCCGGCATTGAAACTCTTGCCGGGTTCGAGCGACTGCATCCATCGGCGGTCCTTGAACTCTCCGTGATAACCTACGGCATCACATCTTCCATACCACGGCTCGATGCATACAAAAGGCACATCGGGATGGGCTATGCTGGGTGACCAGATAGCCACAAGCGGGCTTTCGAATTCCAGGCTGATGTAAGGATTCTTTTGCTTGTCGGTCAGTGTGATTTTCTTCAGCTGGCTATTGTCGAAAATGTAGGTGTCACATAGGAAAGTCGCGGGTGTCAGTTCCAGCATGCCATTGTTTAGTGTAAGCGTCTTCCGCTTTTCAGAAGTACATCCTTTTTCGGTAGGAAATACAAAGTCCAATGTGTCTTTATTTTCCCCGAAGTCAAGGAATCCCCTTTCGTTTGTGACCGGGTCCAAGTCGCGGTAGTAAAATGCCGGATGTGCCCCGATTTGGAAGTACATGGTTTCGTCTCCGGTGTTCTGTACGCTCCAAATCACTTCAATTCGGTTTCCTTTCAAACGGTATCCTATTTCGAGCACAAACGGGAACGGGTATTTTTTTAATGTTTCCTCATCGCTCTCCAAGCTGTAGATAAGTGCATTGTCTTCTTCATAGGTAAGCTGGAAGTTCATGTCGCGGGCGAATCCGTGTTGTCCCAGTTCGTAAATGTGTCCTTTGTGACGGTAAATATTATTCCATACCCTGCCTACGATAGGAAAAAGTACGGGTGAATGGCGTCCCCAATATTTGGGGTCGGCTTGCCACAAGTATTCGGTGTCATTCGCTACGATGCTTACAAGTTCGGCTCCGTGGCCGGCGATTTGGATGCTTACTTTGTCGTTGGATAGTGTTTCCATATCTTTCTTTTTTAGTTGTTATAGTTTACGTCAGGTATATTCCTTTCCCAAAAGTAGTAAAATTCTTTGCTCGCAAGAATAATTTTTTGAAGTAATTTTTGTTGTGTATATTATTTTTACATACATTTGTGATAGTCAATAAGAGAAACCAATGTACCGGAAGATTATAATAAGTGTATTTGTCTGTCTTGCCTTGCTATTGGTAAGTAATTGTGGCAGGCGGAAAAATGTAGGGGAACATCTGATGTCTTGCCGTTTCTTGTTCGAACAATGGACGGATACGTTGAGTAATGACCCGGCATACGTTTGCGCACAAGTAGATAGCCTGCTTGTCCATGTAAAGGACAGTGTGGTATATTATCAGGCGTTGGTGCTGAAGTCGAAAGCGAAAATGTTTATGTCCGAAATTGATTCGGCTGAGTGCTTGTTGGATGCAATCAGCCGGTTTTGCTCGAGTCATGGGGATTCAGGGGAAAAGGTGTGGATGTTGTCTGCGGATGCCGCCAACATGAAAGGAAACCTCTATGTGCGTAGGGCGGTCTATGACTCGGCGAGGGACGCTTTTTCCAATGCTTATCGCCTGTGCGAGAAAGCCGGAGGATATGACAAGCTGTTTGATATCTCTTTAAATTTGGCTGATTCATACGTAGTAGAAGGGGAATATGACAGGGGTGCCTTTTGGTATCGGAAAGCCTTGAGGCTTGCCGATTCATTGGATTTGGGCGATGAGTATCGTTTCCCGGTATATTATGGCTTGGCTCAAGTCAATATGAATTTGCGTGATTTTGGCAGGTGTGATTATTTTTTCGATTTAGCCGGAAAATATTACGATAGGATGAAGCCTTATGAGAAGCATATTTATCTGAATAATCGGGGAAATTCGTATTATTATCGGGAAGATTATCCGTCTGCCTTGGCTTATTTCCGCCGTTTGCTGGCATTTTTAAGCCAGTATCCGGAAATGAAGTTCGAACGGAATCTGACAATGGTGAATATGGGGGAAGTCTTCTTGTTGATGAACGAAACCGATTCGGCTACTTATTATTTGGACCGGTGCTATCCTTATTTCCGGGAAATAGGGAATACGACGGCTTTGTATTACATCGATACGCAATTGATAGAGCTGGCATTGAAGAAAAACAATTTGGCTTTGGCACGGAAACGCTTGCGCGATGCGGTAAAGCCGGATTTCGTTGATCCGAATATGCTCCATATCCGCAACCGCTATTTGCAGCATTATTTCGAGGAAAGCGGTAATTTCCGGCAAGCTTACCTTTATCTGAAAGAAAACAACCGCATTGATGATTCGATACGGAATGAGCGTGTGAAGATGCGTACGGCAATGATTGCCTTGGAATACCGGCAAGACAGTACTTTGATGGAAAAGGAAATGCTCATCCAGCAGAATAAGAATAAGGTGCTGCGTCTGAACCAATGGCTTTATGGAGGTGCGCTGGTGGTGCTTCTTGCGGTGATGTTCGGAGTCTTTGCCTTTCTTTATCGGAAGAAGAAGCGCCTTGAGAAAGAGCGCAACCTGCAGATGTCGATAAACTCGTTGCGTTTGGCAAATATCCGTAATCGTATTTCTCCACATTTCATCTTTAATGTGTTGAACAGGGAAATGCACTTGCAGCGGGAGTCGGAAGGAGACAGATATATGAAAAGGCTGGTGAAGCTGATCCGGCGTAATCTGGAATTGGCGGACAGCTTATCGGTATCATTGCGTGACGAGTTGGATTTTGTCCGGACTTATATTGACCTCGAAAGCGCGACTTTGCAACCGGATTTCGTTTATACGTTCGATGTTGACGCTTGTATTGACACGGCAAACGTACAAATACCTTCGATGCTGGTGCAAATACCGGTAGAGAATGCAATCAAGCATGGCTTACGGGGAAAGCCAGGGCGGAAGCGCTTGTGCATTCGGATAGTTAAAGAGGATGAGAGTATTATGATTGCAATTCGGGACAACGGAGGTGGTTTCCGGAATGCAGACAGTGTGATGGCCTCTTCTAATGGGACGGGTACGGGCATGAAAGTGATTACCCGTACGCTTCAGCTGCTGAATGCATATAATCGCTTTCCAATTGAGATGAGAATCGCCAATATAGAGATAGAACACGAAGCTGGGTGTGAGGTTTATTTTAAAATACCCATAGATTACTCGTTTGAATTGAAGAAATAAAAAGAACTTTTTTATGGAACAGGTCTTTAGAACAATTATAGTTGACGATGAGGAAAGTGCAATCGACAACCTGTGTTTCGAATTGCGCCGTTATGTTTATGTTTCGGTAGAAGGAACGGCTCGGACCGGTGCCACAGGGCTGAAATTGATAGAAAAAGTCAAGCCTGATTTATTGTTTTTGGATGTGGAGTTGCCGGATATGTCGGGAATGGATGTCGTGGCAAGATTGCGAGACCGTATTTCATGGGATATGCGTGTGGTTTTCTATACAGCCTATAATAAATATGTAATAGATGCTTTGCGCAGTTCCGCATTTGATTTCTTGCAAAAACCTGTAGATTCGGATGAATTGCAATTGATTATGTCCCGCTTGTGCGGACAGGGAAATAAGGGGGATGTCAGCAAGTTGGAGACTGTGTTTGCCGGACGTCCGTTTATGTTGGTTACGCCTACAGGGGATTTGCGTTTCGTCCATGCTTCCGAAATCGGTTTTTTCCGTTATCTTTCGAACCGTAAATTATGGGAAGTCGCATTGACCGATGGTACATTTTTGCCCTTACGCCGTAATACTACGGCCGAACAATTGTGTGCTTACGATTCGGTTTTTGTTCAGATACATCAGTCGTTTATCATCAATATGCATTATTTGATTATGGTGCAGGATAACCGTTGTATCATGTATCCGCCTTTCAATGCCGTTGAAGATTTAATCGTTTCCAAGAAGTATAAAAAGAAGATGCAAGAGCGTTTCTATCAATTGTAACTTTTGACCGTATAGTCGTTAAATTAGAACGGTTAGTATGGAAAAATGCCCGTTTAGTGAAGAATGAGCTTTTCATAAGATGCATGACATTTAATTATTGTTTATTTTTGCAATAATTATTAACGATAGAGCTTATATGAAAAGTTTGTTAAGTAAAAAAATTGGATTAATTGTGGGGTGCGTGTTGTTTGGGGTAGCGGCTCACGCTCAGTATCTTCGTTCTTCGTATTTTATGGAAGGAACAAGTTCGAGATTGCAATTAAACCCTGGGTTACAACCTACAAGAGGATATTTTAATGTTCCGGTTTTGGGTTCATTTAATATCGGTACTTCTTCGAACGTATTAGGTATCAACGATATCGTTGATGTGCTGGATTCTGGAGAAGATATATTTGAAAATGATGATTTATACAGTCGGTTAAAATCAGATAACCGCCTGAATGTAAATCTCAATACCGATATCCTTTCTTTTGGCTGGTATGCGGGGAAGGGATTTTGGAACGTAAATGTTGGTTTACGTGCTGATGTGGGAGCTTCCATTCCCCAGTCTATGTTTGAATACTTGCGTAAGGTAAACAGGACGGAAGACATTAATGGCAGTTTCTCGAATATGAATTTCAATCTGAATGCTTATACCGAAATCGGTTTGGGGTATTCTCGTCAGATAACCGATAAACTTTCTGTGGGCGGACGTGTGAAAGTGCTGTTAGGAATAGCACGTGCTGAAATGGCAGTTGACAATTTTGATATTTCTGTGGATGACGCATTGGTGAACGGTGATTATACGAACTTGAATCCTTATCAGACGTATGGTCGTGCTATGGTCAATGCCCGTGTTTCCACGACGATGAAAGGCGGAGG
Source organism: Phocaeicola salanitronis DSM 18170 (assembly GCF_000190575.1). NCBI lineage: Bacteria > Pseudomonadati > Bacteroidota > Bacteroidia > Bacteroidales > Bacteroidaceae > Phocaeicola > Phocaeicola salanitronis. The sequence goes on from NC_015164.1 coordinate 175,932, forward strand.
CTTGAGCTTTGATGAAACTACGGGGCAGATTGACGGGTTTGACATTGATGGAAGTAATTTTGGTATAGCGGGTGCAGGATTCGGCATCGACTTGGGAGCCAGTTATAAGGTATGGGATAATTTGACCGTATCAGCTGCTGTGCTTGATTTAGGATTCATCAAATGGAAAGAAGGTGAAACTACAGTGGCTGCACCTGCTAACGGCTCTTTTGAAGTGACTGGCAGCAATTATCAGGATTTTATAGATGGAGACTTCTTGAGTATGGATAGGTTTAATTTTGTGCAAGATAAAGAAGCGGCAGAAAATGTCAAGACTACGTTGGCGTCTACTATCCTTTTGGCTGGCGAATATGGATTGCTTGATAACAAGTTGAGTGTCGGTGCCATATATACAGCGCGTTTTGCCGAACCAAAGACATTGAATGAATTAACCCTTTCGGCTACTTATCGTCCGAAGAGTTGGTTCAACATAGCAGGAAGTTATTCTCCGATTCAGGCAGGCGGTAAATCATTTGGTCTTGCGTTGAAATTAGGTCCTTTGTTTTTGGGTACTGATTATATGTTTTTCGGAAATAGTTCGAAAGCCGTCAATGCATTCTTAGGTTTGTCCATCCCATTGGGGAAGCAAAGATGTTCAGATGATATTTGATTGATAGATAAATAAATACAAAGTTTTAGTTGTTAATTGAGAAAGACTCTCTTAGGGCAGTAGTTATTTTGTCTTGTCTGTCTTATATTAGAAAAACTGCTTTCCCTAAGTGCAGTCTTTCTTTTATAGCTAATCAGAACAGAAATTATTGAACGCAGAGGCACAGGGACACGAAGAAACAATTTATTTTTCAATGTACGATTTCAACGGTTTAATTGTACTTCGTAAATTGTAAAATCGTAAATAAGACTCTGTGCCTTTGTGTCTCTGTGTTCCATTTTACAGCCGGACGGATTTGAGCAGAGTCCCGTTCAGTTGGTGAATGGAAATGGTCCCGTTTTCGTACGTGGCAAAAGTTGGGGCATTGCCTCCTTTGGGGAATGTGATGGAGCCGGTGTTGCAAAATAATGCAGTCGGTTCTTTTTCCAGTTTCCATAAATGTGTATGTCCGTAAAAAAACACATCATGTTTTCCTTTCGGAAGGTTATTTTCATTGTAAACATGTCCGTGAGTCAAGAAAAGTTTTTTCCCATTGTCAACGAGTAAGGCATAGTCTGCCATTATCGGAAAGTTTAAGAGCATTTGGTCTACTTCCGAATCGCAATTTCCGCGGACAGCAATGATAGGGTCGGAAAAATTATTCAGGCATTCGGCAATGCCTTTAGGATTCAGGCCTTCCGGCAGTCCGTTCCGGGGACCGTAATTTAAAATGTCACCTAAGATGCAAAGCATATTGCATTGTGCTTTTTCATAAAAATCCAATACTTGCTCCAAACGTGTTAAGGAACCGTGGATGTCGGATACCATTAAATATTTCATATTGTTTTCGGTTTATGCTATATTTTTTCATGCAAAAATAAGGAATATTTAAAGAAAAACGAGGCTTTCCCATTTACTAATTTTTTATGGATAAGTTTAAATTTAGTCTGCTTATTCGTGTTTTGGATTATGATAGTTTCAAAATGATATTTTACACTTTTGAAGAATTATGAAATCTGGGTATATTCGTTTTCAAATTTTAAATGAAAGAAACATGATAAGTAGAAGATTTTTGTTTGCAGCCATGTTTTCTGTCTTGTGGCTGTCATCGTTTGCACAACTGACGTCCGACCGTATTTATTTGGGTGTCAAAGGTGGCGTTGGGCTTTCATGGGCGAAGTATTCTGAGTTGAAAAACCGTGATCCGAAAATGTTGTTTGGAGGTTCTGGTGGCGTGTTTGCAGAATTTGAGTTCGGTGAGAATCGTTTGTTTTCTATCCGTCCTGAAGTGGATTGGCTTTCTCGTGGAACCAAAATCAGTGATAATGATTTGGATTATAAGTTAAAGCCCAAGTATGTAGATGTGCGTTTGCCATTGATATTTAATTTCGGAGACTATGAAAGTGTCCGTCCGTATGTGTATGTAGCTCCAATAGTAGGGTTTGTCAGAGGAGGAGATATTTCGTTGACTGAAAACGGGATAGATTACAAAGTAGATGTATCGGAAGCAAATATGGCTGGCACTTATTTTGGAGGTGCAATCGGTGCAGGTGTGAAAATACCGATTTTACTGAATAATAATAAACGGTTGCAACTGGCATTTGAGGCGAACTATCAGCATGGTTTTACTGATACCTATAGCGATATGGAGAAGAATGGGGAAGCAATTGCGGTCAACCGTTTCTGGTATGATATCCGAGGAAACCGTAAATTGCATGGCTTGGAAATTACCGCTTCATTGTCTGTTCCATTGAGCATATTCAAACGTGCGCCGAAGAAAAAAACGCCAGTTCCGGTTTATGTTCCCGAACCTGTGGTAGTAGAAGAAAAACCGGTTGTCGTGGAAGAGAAACCTTGTTATACGTTAGAAGAGATTATGGAATTGTTGGGTAAGGGCGAGTCTATTACAGGTAAGACCATTTGTGCGATAGACATCATTAATTTTGAATTTGATAAGAGTACCATCAAGAAAGAGTCGTATCCGTATCTTGACAAAATTGTGCGCTTGATGAAGAATACGCCGATTCATGTGGTTGTAAGAGGGCATACGGACAATGTTGGTGATGCCGATTACAATATGGAACTTTCGAAAAAACGTGCGGAGGCCGTTTACAATTATTTATTGAAAGCGGGTGTAGAACCCAGTCATTTGTCGTATGAATATTACGGCATGACGCGTCCTATCTCGACCAATGATACTCCGGAAGGTCGTTTGATGAACCGTCGTGTAGAATTTGAAATTACCGAATAAGATATAAGGAGGAAAGATTATGAAAAAGATAAATGCAATAATAAGTAGCTTTGCGTTTTTATTGCTGGCTGTATTGATGTCTGCGTGTAATAAAGACGGCATTGAAACCATTGTGATAGAAGACGGACAGCCGAGTCTGGCACAAATGCTGATTGGTCGTTGGAATCCTACAGGAGGTGAAATGGCAAATCCCAATACGGGGGAAGTGACAGAAGATATAAATATAAGTGATATCCCATGGCTGGATTTTGGAGAAAACGGAATAGGTTCATGGGGTAATGGAGGAAGCGGAACCGGTGGAAGTGCCGGAGAAAGCTTCGATTGGAATGCAGATGAGGGGAGTGGACCCATTATCGGCGGTGGAAGCGGTTATGACGGTGAAGGTCCTTCTGTTACTTTTGGAGGCGAACGTTGGTATATCTTCCAGCTTACCGAGCGTATCTTGATTATTTACCGATTTTATGGCGACTATATTATCATTTATTACTATTATCGTGTAGGTGATTATAATGAGCCGGAACCTGAACCGACACCGGAACCGGATAACCGTAATGTAATTACAGAAATTCGGGAAACGACCCTTCAGGGTGCAGCAGCTCCGTCTGTTGTTAAAATACATAGTTTTGCTTATGACGGTGAAGGGCGTATTCAAAATTATACCATTATAGATGGAGATTATACGTATGAGTGGACATATAGCTATGAAGGTGTAGAAGAAGTGTATGTGTCTGGAAGTGAATCTTATATGGGATATATAGGTGTAGAAGGCATTAATTCGTTGTATAGCTTGCCATCGTCCGGTACAAATCAAGTTTTGGTTGCTAGCCCTCAATATAATAGTGATGGGTATATGCAGTCATTAAATAATAATGTATTGGATTATGAAAATGGAAACTTGTCAACTTTTAATTGTCGTGGCTCTGTTTATACTTATGAATATACGGAGGAGAAAAACAATGCAAATATTGATTTGAACTGTTTTATTTCAAATTGCAGTATGTATGAGTATGATTATAGTCACTTTTCATTGTTTGCGCCATTCGGGTTTTATGGAAAGTCATCTGAAAATTTGATTTCTAAGGAAATTTGGTTTGAAAGTGCTGATTTTGATTATGAATATACTTATGAGAAAGATGAACAAGGAAGAATTTCTTCGATTACAAGAAGAACGGTGCCTCGATTCAGTGGAAACATATTGAGTATGACCACTTATAGAATCACTTATGCGAATTAATTCTCTCTTTCATACATAGATTGTAGTTAATCCAAGGGAAGCGAGGTTGTTTGATAAGCAACCTCGCTTTATGCTTTATTCATTCTCTTCTTTCAGATCCTGCAGCTGCTGTTTTATATCATCTACAAAATCATTTGCCTGTTCCATAATATCATCGAATTGCTTTTTCAGTTCCTCATGATTGAACTCGGCGGCTTTGTCTGACATCTCTTCTGAGAATTTTTCCAGTTCTTTCCGTTGGTCTTCGGTCATGTTTTCCAGTACTTTTTTGCCTTTTTCATTGATGCTGCGGTATTCTTCGCCTACCCGTTTCCAGTCTTCTTCCGTATAGGTAGATGCATTTTTGAGAGTTTCTTCGGTCAGGTTTTTCATGTCGTTCACGTAATCTTGGGCACTGTAGCTGGTGCATGCGGTGAGGCATATACCGGCAAAGCCGATGGCAAGGGCAAGGTGGGATAGTTTTTTCATAAATAGAAGTTTTTTGATGTGAGTAAATACAAAGGTAAACAAATTCTTGAAACCTGGCGGATATTTTTTTTATTTTTGCAACAGATTCAGAAACCAAAATTGATACCCATGAAAAAACAGATTCTTATATATGTATTTCTGATGCTGTGCCTTTCGGTTTCGGCATCTTCCGGAAAACAATTGTTCAATGACGGCTGGCGGTTCCAGTTAGGAGATATTGCAGAAGCGCAAAACGAAATGTTCGATGACGGGGCATGGAGGAAACTGGTTCTTCCGCACGACTGGAGCATCGAAGGACGTTTTGACAAGGATGCACCAGCCGGTAATGATGGAGGCTATTTACCTGCCGGCATCGGATGGTACCGCAAGACGTTTGAACTACCCAAGGCTATCGAGGGCAGGAAATACCAACTTTATTTCGAAGGAATCTATATGAACTCGGAGGTCTATGTCAACGGGCAGCGTGCAGGCGGGCATCCGTATGGCTATTCTTCGTTTTTTGTAGATATTACATCGTATGTGAAAACGGGAAAGAATACGGTGGCGGTCAGAGTTGATAATTCGCAGCAGAAGAATTGCCGTTGGTATACAGGTTCGGGAATTTACCGTAATGTGTGGCTGGTTGAAAGTGAACTGGTGCATATCGCAAATTGGGGGATTCAGGTAACAACTCCCGATTTGCATACAGCAGTCATTAAGACTGACATAGAGAACGAAACGGATGAAAAGAGGACAGTTGAAGTAAAAACAGAAGTATCCGGACAGCATCAGACTGAAACAATCGTGCTGGAGCCGGGTGAGCGGATTGGCGTAACGCATACTCTGACATTACCCGATGCAAAGCCTTGGTCGCCCGATACCCCGAACTTGTATACCGCCCGCATTACCGTGACCGAAGAAGGGGAAACGGTAGATTGTAAAGAAGAACGCTTCGGTTTCCGTACTTTGGCCTGTTCAGCCGAAAAAGGTTTTCTGTTGAATGGAAAGGCTGTCTTATTGAATGGCGGATGCCTGCATCACGACAACGGCATTTTGGGGGCGGCTGCCTACGACCGTGCCGAATGGAGGAAGGCAGAGCTGATGAAACAGGCTGGTTTCAATGCCGTACGTACTTCACACAACATTCCTTCGGAAACTTTTCTTCATGCTTGCGACGAGTTGGGGCTGTTGGTTATCGATGAAGCTTTCGACGGTTGGCGTGATGCCAAAAATACGTATGATTATCATACGTTGTTTGACGAATGGTGGAAACGTGATATTGAAGCGATGGTGCTCCGCGACCGCAATCATCCCAGCATCTTCTGCTGGAGCATCGGTAATGAGGTCATTGAGCGGAAGAAGATAGAGGTCGTAACTACGGCACGCAAACTGGCAAGCCTTTGCCGCAAACTGGACCCGACACGTCCGGTGACATCGGCGCTTGCCGCATGGGACAAAGACTGGGAGATATACGACCCGTTGGCTGAAGCACACGATATTGTGGGGTATAATTATATGATACATAAATCAGAGGGAGATCATCAGCGTGTCCCTTCACGCATCATGATGCAGACTGAATCGTATCCCAACGATGCCTGGAAGAATTTTCGTAAAGTAAAAGACCATGCATACATTATCGGTGATTTTGTATGGACGGCGGTAGACTATATCGGTGAGTCGGGTATCGGGCGCTGGTATTACGAAGGCGATGTGCCGGGCGAGCATTACGAACGTCCGCTCTATCCGTGGCATGCAGCTTATTGTGGCGACATCGACCTGACCGGGCTGCGCAAACCTATCAGCCATTACCGCTCCATGTTGTGGAACGAAACGGATGGCGGGCATCTGTATATTGCAGTAAAAGAGCCAGATGGTTATAAAGGTAAGATACAGACCACCCTTTGGGGGACATGGCCCACTTTTGCCAGTTGGAATTGGGAAGGGCATGAAGGCAAACCGATTGAAGTGGAAGTATATTCGCATTATCCTATGGTGCGGCTTTACCTGGATGACCGGCTGATAGGGGAAAAGCCGGTAGAGGAAATGAAAGCGGTTTTCTCCTTGACCTATACACCGGGCGTGCTGAAAGCTGAAGGCATCCGCAATGGAGAAACTATCGAAACACAGACCTTGCGAACAGCAGGAAAACCTGTTGCTCTGCGCCTTACAGCGGACCGAAGTAAGCTCAATGCCGACGGGCAGGACCTTTCGTTTATAGTAATAGAGGCAATCGATGCGGAAGGGCAGACCGTACCGGTGGCTGATAACCGGTTATCGGTATCTGTCGAGGGGGCGGCTACGTTGCTTGCTTTAGGCAATGCCGACATCAAAGACGAAGACCCGTATTTCGATTCTACGCATTGCTTATGGAAAGGACGTGCATTGCTGGTGGTGCGTTCCAATAAGAAGAGCGGTAAAGCAAGCATACAGGTATCTGTCGGGGATATCGGCGGAAAGGATGTGAAGCAGCGTCTTTCTCTTTCGTTCAGGTGACGTTGAAGCATTGGGGGCAGCACACAGAGACTGGCATCATCTGTGTGCTGCCGGTTGGTATTGTTTATTATGAATGTCCACGGTTAGCCAATCCGGCTGAGTTGAAAACGCAGTATATATCCATAGGCGTATGCAGTATATATTCAAATGCGTATGCAGTATATATTCAACCGCGTATGCAGTATATATTCATTTTTCAGGACTATATATTGGCTGTGGGCGGACATTCATTTTGTCTTATTTGCATCAGAAGGGGTGGCAGGTTTGAACAATTGCTTTTTCAGCCATTCACGTACTGGCAGGTCGTAGAGGCGGTAAGCTCCGTATGCTATCAGAATAGCAAGCAGGAAAGTGCTGACTGCAACGAATATGTGTGTGCCTGTGGGGGCATCTTTGTGGCTGTTTGCCCATGCCATTTGCATATAAATAAGCGGGTAATGGGTGATGTATAGTGGAAAAGATATATCGCCGAGGAACTTATTGATGCTTTCCGAGGTGCTTCCCTTTACGCTGCTTCCGGCGCCTATGGATACGATAAGCGGAAAGAAAACCAGGATACAGGCAGCTTCGTAAAGCCCGTTTGTCCAGCGTGCGTTTCCTTCCGGACCTAATCCCATCCAGGGCATGCACAGTAATACGACAATCATTGCCGAGCACCACCAGAATCCTCCTTTTACCTTGATAAGTTTTCCGGTGCGCGACAACAGCAGTCCACAGAAGAAAGGATAGAGCAGGCGTGTCAATCCTATCTGTAATTGGTCGGGAGAAAGACACCAGCCTCCTATTACCGTATAGGAAGCCGAAGAGCGTGCAGCCAGGAAACCGAAAATGTCAATGTTCAGGCAAAGCACGAGGGTCATGATACCGAAGAGTACCACACAGGCACCCAATGCTTTTCGTGAAAAGTGCCTGAAAAGGACGGCATATAAGAAATTGGCAAGATATTCCCATTGCAATGACCATGCCGGACCGTTCAGGGGATTGGTTTCTCCCCATCCACGGATGTCCATCGATGTGGGTATGGGAATCATGGTAAATGCCCATAGCATAATCAGGGCTGTTTTATACCAAGGCGTGTCTCCGATAAGCGGAAAGCTGGAGCAATCACCGAAATAGAATAGGGCGGCTCCAAACAATGAACCGAATATCACCATCGGATGCAGGCGGATAAGCCGCCGTTTGACAAATCCCCATGTCGACATACGGTCCCATCGGTCATCGTAAGCATATCCTATGACAAATCCCGACAAGACAAAAAAGAAGTCTACAGCAAGATAGCCGTGATTGATGGGCTGGCTGGTACCGCCGTGGTAATAGGTTTCAAACAAATGGTAGGCTACGACAAGCACAGCGGCTACACCGCGTAGTCCGTCCAGTATTTCGTAGCGTGGCTTAGAGGCAAGATATACATTGCTTTTCATGCGTAAAATATTTTATAGTTAATCGGAAATGGATTGCGAAAAATCAGTGTGATTCTTTATCGAACACAGAGACGCAGAGACACGGAGAAATAATTATATAGAAAAAGCAAAGATCATAAAGCCAGCACTTTGCACCGTGAACTCTGTTCTCTCAAAGAAATAAAACTCTGTGCCTTTGTGTCTCTGTGTTCCAATCCATTTTTCGCAAACCAATTTTGTTCTACTATAAGTAATTGTTTATAATCAGTTTATAGGATAAAAAATCACCACAAGGGGCACAGAGTATCACAGAGCAATATTGTAGGTTCTGTGTGTCTTTGTACCTTCTGTGGTGAAACATCAATTCTTTATGTACACATACTTCGCATTCCGTTTCAGAGCTTCATCACGTCCTGTTCGAATGTTTCCTTGTTGAACTTTACCTTGTTACGGATGCGGCTGCGGTAATTGTAAACCGTAGCGAGAGAATAGCCGAGGAAGTGCGCGATGCGTGCGGTATCGGTTACTCCGAGGCGTATCAGGGCAAAAATACGCAACTCTGTATTCAAAAGCTCTCCTTTTTTGGGGTATATTTTCCCGTCGTCCGTTAGTAATGCATTGAAATCATCAATAAAATTAGGAAAGAGTTCGAGGAAAGACTTGTCGAATTCCATATAAAAATCCTTTCGTTCATCGCGCAAGAACTGGTCGGAACGGATGGCTTTGAACAAATCATCGATGCGCGAAGCCATTGCCAGTTTCTCCAGCGAACGCCGGTATTGTTCCAGCTTGTCGAGATAACTCACGCAACGGTCCAGGTAGTTGGCGATATATACCTCTTTTATCTTACCGGTTTGTGCCAACTTTTTGTTCACCGTCTTCAGTTCTTCGTTAGCCGCCGAAAGGTTCACCCGCATGAGCGATAATTTCTTGTTCCATGAATACAGGCGTAACGCTACGATGACGAGCAGCACCGCTATCACCGCCAACGTAAAGAAAAAGATATTCATCATACGCCGTTCGTTCGCTACACTGTCAGAGTAGGCATCGTTGACAATGGGAAACACTTCAGTCACTTCTAAAAAACGCAAACGGGCATTGCATGCAACGGCATCTTCCATTGAACAACGAAGGTAGCGGTAAGCCCGTTCGATATCTCCCTGCCGGTAAAGAACCCATGCCAGCCGCTGGAGGGAAGCGTATTCACGCACTGCCATGGTGAGGTCGATAATGGCGGTCTGGGCCAAATAATAAATCTGCATTTCGACATCGCCTTTCGCTTCATAGACTGATGCCAGTGTATAGTTGACGTATGCCTTTTCCTGCATGCTCATCGGAGCGGACAAGGTTTTGTTCAGTACTGGAATGGCGGCATCGAATTGCGATTCGATCAACATCTTTTCAGCCAGCGAAATGCTCCGTCCGGGACCTTCGGGCACCAGCATCAGCACCGAATCACGGTAACAGGCGGTCTTGCGGATGTATTTTTCCTTTTCCGAAAGGATAATGGTGTAATCCGCCATCCAGCCGTAATAGGTACGCATGGCGTAGTAATACTTTAACCGCACGTCCGGAGTCACCAGGTTGCGGTCTATCTGCTCTAAAGTCTGTAAGGCTTCGTTATATGCTCCCATAACGCCCATCGCATCGGCACGGTTGATAATCACGTCGGCTTCCGCTCTCTGTGGCTTTTCCGAACCGACATACCGTTCCATCTCATCGACATAATGCAAGGCGGAATCCGCCTGATAATGCAAGTATTGAGTGAACAGTTCACTACAGATTGTGTATCTTTGTGCATTATCGTATTCGTTGGCAAGGCGTTGCTTCAGTTGGGCTATCGTTCTTTCCCGTTCTTCGCAGTGCTCTTTTTTCTTCCCGATTACCTCGTCCAATTCTTTCAGAATCCGTTCGTTTGAAGACTGCCCCATGCAAGCAAACGCAAGAACATGCGACAATACAATTAATATAATAGTTTTTTTCATACAATCTGATTTATATTTTTCACCTTTAAATTTAAGATAACTATCTTATTCTCATTGTTTTAATAATATATTCCACTTATATTCCACTTATATTCCGCTTCCAAATGTACGAAATATTCCTCTATTTTCCTATTTTTGTTTAAAAGAAAAGTAAATAGTTCCAACGGGCTATGCACATACTTGCGTTAGCCTACGCATATACTTGCATTGGCTTACGCCGATATATGCATCAAGGCATGATGGCATTAACATTAATTCATACTATCATAAAACAATTATTATCATGAAAAAACTATGGCTTACCCTGCTTGCCGCTTTTGCTTTCTTGGGATTCAGCAAAGCGGCTCCGGTGATGGAAATCGACCGGATAGCCCCTAACTTCTGGTGGTCAGGAATGAAAAATCCCGAGCTTCAAATCATGCTTTATGGCAAGAACATCGCTACGTCTGCGGTTTCGGTTACAGGCAAGAACATCGTCTTGAAAGAAACCGTAAGGCAAGACAGCCCGAATTATCTTTTTCTTTATCTTGACCTGACGGATGCTCCCGCACAGACATTCAATATCGTCCTGACTCAAGGGAAAAAGAAAACGGCTGTCCCTTACGAATTGAAGCAACGTGTGCGCAAGGGGAGCGACATACAAGGATTCACTTCCGAAGACGTGCTTTACCTGATTATGCCCGACCGCTTTGCCAACGGCAATCCGGAAAACGACATTATAGAAGGTATGAAAGAGAACAAGGTAGACCGCAATGATCCGTTCGCACGCCATGGGGGCGACTTGAAAGGCATTGCCGACCATCTGGACTATATCGCCGATTTGGGCGTGACCGCTATCTGGCTCAACCCCACACAAGAGAACGATATGCCCAGTGGCTCATACCACGGTTATGCCATCACGGATTATTATCAGATAGACCGCCGGTTTGGAAGCAACGAGGAATTCAAAGACTTGGTAGGTCAGGCACACAATAAAGGGTTGAAAGTGGTGATGGACATGATATTCAACCATTGCGGAAGCGAAAACTATCTTTTCCTTGACAAACCTTCGAAAGATTGGTTTAATTTCCGTTCGGAATATGTGCAGACTTCATTTAAGACCGCCAGCGTGATGGACGTTCATGCCAGTCAGTATGAGAAAAAAATCGCCACCGACGGCTGGTTTACCCAAGTGATGCCAGACTTGAACCAGCGCAATCGCCACGTGGCACGCTATCTTATCCAAAGCAGCATCTGGTGGATAGAATATGCCGGCATCAACGGTATCCGTCAGGACACTCATCCGTATGCCGATTACGATTTCATGAGTCAATGGTGTAAGGAAGTATTGGACGAGTATCCTTATTTTAATATAGTAGGCGAGACCTGGTTGAACAGCAACGTGTTGGTATCCTATTGGCAAAAAGACAGCAAACTGGCTGCTCCGAAGAACTCTAATCTGCCTACCGTAATGGACTTCCCCTTGCAGGGGCTGATGAACCAGGCTTTCGATGAAGAAACGACCGAATGGGCAGGAGGATTATACAAGCTGTATGATTATCAGACACAAGACTTGGTATATGCCAATCCGATGAGCCTGCTGACATTCTTCGATAATCACGATACCGCCCGCTTTACTACCGATGACGAAAAAGCGCAAAACATCAACCGTTATAAGCAGGCTCTGGCCTTTCTACTTACCACACGAGGCATTCCGCAAATCTATTACGGAACTGAAATCCTGATGACGGGTGACAAGGCGAAAGGAGACGGTGACTTGCGCAAAGACTTTCCCGGAGGCTGGATAGGGGACGCTACGGACAGCTTTACTCCCGAAGGACGCAAAGGCTTGCAGAAAGAAGCCTTCGACTTTACCCGTAAGCTTTTGAACTGGCGCAAGGGAAATGACGTATTGGGAAAAGGTTCGTTGAAGCATTATTCTATTCAAAGCGGAACGTATGTGTACGAACGCAAGTACGACGGACGTTCGGTGGTGGTAATGATGAACGGAACCGGTCAGGCTCAGACGCTCAATCTCACTCCGTACCGTGAAATCCTGCCCCAAGCGGAAGCCAAAGATTTTCTAAGCGGACGTACCGTAACATTGGGCGAGACATTGGAATTGCAACCGAGGGAAATCCTCTTGCTGGAGTTCAATTAAATGAAGAATGAAGAATTAAGAATGAAGAATAAGACATAAAGGTATTCTTCATTCTTAATTCTTCATTCTTCATTTAAATCCTGTTTCTATTTTACCACTTACAAACAATACATAGCGCACTAATTACCAGTAAATTATACTTTATACATCTTTATATTTTCCGTCATACGAGAAGAAATCGTTTGAAAGACACATAATTTTGCTTCCAGAAAATTGTAGCACAAATTTCATTAACTTTTAATACCTATTAAACGTATGAACATCAAGAAAAGTTTTGCCCTCATGGCAATGTGTGGCTTCGCCTTTTGTGCAAGCGCGCAAAAGTTGACTTCGCCGGACGGAAATCTGGTGATGAATTTCAGCCTTAATGAGCAAGGCGCACCTGTGTACGACCTTACTTATAAAGACAAAGCAGTCATCAAGCCCAGCACATTGGGATTGGAACTGAAGCGGGAAGACCCCGAAAAGAAAACCGACTTCGAATGGACCGAAATGAAAGACAAAGCCGGAGTAGACAAACGGGCTAATCTGATGACCGGATTTAAAATCAAAGACACACGCACCTCTACATTCGATGAAACGTGGCGTCCGGTATGGGGCGAAGAAAGCGAAATACGCAACCATTACAATGAGCTGGAAGTTACCCTCGACCAGCCGATGAACAACCGGTACATCGTTATCCGTTTCCGCCTCTTTAATGACGGACTGGGATTCCGTTATGAATTTCCACAACAACAAAACCTAAACTATTTCGTAATAAAGGAAGAGCATTCGCAATTTGCCATGGCGGGCGACCACACCGCTTATTGGATTCCGGGCGACTACGATACGCAGGAGTATGATTACACTACGTCCCGTCTTTCCGAAATCCGTGGCAAGATGAAAGACGCCGTTACGCCCAATTCATCGCAATACGTATTCTCGCCGACAGGCGTACAGACCGCATTGATGATGAAGACCGATGACGGACTTTACATCAACCTGCACGAAGCGGCATTGGTAGATTATTCGTGTATGAGCCTGAACCTGGACGACAAGAATATGGTATTTGAATCCTGGCTGACTCCCGATGCCAAAGGAGACAAAGGCTATATGCAGACTCCGTGCAACTCGCCTTGGCGTACCATTATCGTAAGTGATGACGCACGCGACATTCTTGCTTCACGTATCACTTTAAACTTAAACGAGCCTTGCAAGATAACCGACACGTCATGGATTCACCCCGTAAAATACGTAGGCGTATGGTGGGATATGATTACCGGACGTGGCACATGGGCTTATACCGATGACGTATACAGCGTGAAATTGGGCGAAACCGATTACATGCAGACCAAACCGAACGGCAAGCACTCTGCCAACACCGAAAACGTAAAACGCTACATCGACTTTGCAGCCAAGCATGGATTCGATGCTGTATTGGTGGAAGGTTGGAACCAAGGCTGGGAAGACTGGTTCGGAAAGAGCAAGGATTATGTATTCGACTTTGTAACCCCTTATCCCGACTTCGATGTGCAGGAACTTCACCGTTATGCCGCAGGGAAAGGCATCGAGATGATGATGCACCACGAAACTTCCTCATCGGTACGCAACTATGAACGCCACATGGACAAGGCATACCAGTTTATGGTAGACAATGGCTACAGTTCGGTAAAGAGCGGTTATGTAGGCGACATCATTCCGCGGGGCGAGCATCACTACGGACAATGGATGGTAAACCATTATCTCTACGCCGTGACCAAGGCGGCAGACTATAAGATTATGGTCAATGCCCACGAGGCAGTGCGTCCTACCGGCTTGTGCCGTACGTATCCGAACCTTATCGGAAACGAATCAGCCCGCGGAACGGAATACGAATCATTCGGCGGAAGCAATGTAAACCATACGACTATCCTTCCGTTTACCCGTCTGGTAGGAGGCCCCATGGATTACACACCGGGTATTTTCGAAACAGATTGCAGCAAAATGAATCCGACCAATACGTCGCGTGTACGCTCTACCCTTGTGCGCCAGCTTGCTTTGTATGTCACGATGTACAGTCCGCTCCAAATGGCTGCTGATGTGCCGGAAAACTACGAGCGTTTCATGGACGCTTTCCAGTTTATCAAAGACGTGCCTGTAGATTGGCAAAGGACTGAATACCTGGAAGCAGAACCGGGAGAATATGTTACTATCGCCCGTAAAGATAAGCATTCGAATGACTGGTATGTAGGATGTTCGGCAGGATATAACGGACACGAGTCGAAGCTTACGCTCGATTTCCTCGATCCGGACAAAAAATATGAGGCAACTATCTATGCCGATGCAAAAGGCACCGCATGGGATAATAACCCGCAGGCATATACCATTACCAAAAAGAAAGTGACCGCCAAGACCAAGCTGAACTTGAAAGCCGGCATCGGCGGAGGATACGCGATATCGATAAAGGAAATAAAAGATTGATTTTTTCAGGATTAGTTGGATGATTTTTTGAACACAGAGACACCGGGACACAGAGTCTTTTTATAGTTAAACTAAAGGCATAATCACAAGAGATAAAAATAAATCTCTGTGCCTTTGTGTCTCTGTATTCAAATTAAAGAAAGAAACATACAGTTCTCAATAGGTAAATACATAAACAAACGCATCCGCAAGTCCCCTCCTCTGGGAGGGGATTTAGGGGAGGCTACAGAAAGAGAGAACCAATTTTATTATTCATACTTAAACTAATAAACATGAAAATGAAAGATTTGAAAAGACGAAACAAGCTCCTGCTGCTATGGCTGGCGGGAATGCTGTTCTCCGTACAAGCCTTTGCGCAAAGCATTACGGTCAACGGAGTAGTGAAAGACAACTTGGGTGAACCGGTTATCGGCGCCAGCGTGTTGATAAAAGGCACTACCACCGGTACGATTACCGACTTCGACGGTAATTTCACCTTGCAAGCCAACCAGGGAGACATCATCGCTATCTCCTTTATCGGATACAAAACGCAGGAACTTCCTGCTGCTGCCAACATGAACGTCATCCTGTCAGACGATGCCGAATTGTTGGACGAAGTAGTGGTTATCGGTTATGGTCAAGTGAAGAAAGACGATGCCACCGGTTCGGTTACGGCTATCAAGCCCGATGAATTGAGTAAAGGTATCACGACTAATGCACAAGACATGTTGGCTGGTAAGGTAGCCGGTGTAAGTGTCATTTCGAACGATGGTACTCCAGGCGGCGGTGCAACCATCCGTATCCGCGGAGGTTCTTCATTGAACGCCAGCAACGACCCGTTGATTGTCATCGATGGATTGGCGTTGGATAATAGCGGTATCAAAGGTATGTCGAACGGACTTTCTATGGTTAACCCGAACGATATCGAAACCTTCACCGTATTGAAAGATGCTTCGGCTACCGCTATCTACGGTTCGCGTGCGTCAAACGGTGTCATTATCATCACTACTAAGAAGGGAAAGAGTGGACAGGCTCCGCGTGTAAGCTATAGCGGTTCGGTATCGGTGTCTACTACTCAAAAACGTTACGATGTATTGAACGGGGACGAGTTCCGTGACTATGCACACCAATTATGGGGCGACAATTTGCCTGCTGAACTGGGCGATGCCAATACCGACTGGCAAGACCAAGTGTTCCGCACAGCAGTCAGCACCGAACATAACGTATCTATCAACGGTGGATTCAAGAACCTGCCTTACCGTGTATCGTTAGGCTTTAACAAGAACAATGGTATTGTGAAGACTTCCGATTTCCAACGCTTCACTGCATCGGTCAACTTAGCTCCTTCGTTCTTCGATGATCATTTGAAAGTGAATGTGAACGCTAAATACATGAACGGGAAAAACCGCTATGCAGATGGAATCGGCGGTGCCATGGCCATGGATCCGACCCGTCCGGTATATAGCGATGATCCGATGTATACAACTTCAGGAGGATATTACCAAACGATGCAAGCAACCTCAGCTTTCTCTGACCCCGACTGGAACTATACAACAAACGTGAACACTCCGGGAAACCCCTTGGCTGCATTGGAACAAAAAGACGATACGGCTAACAGCAACGACTTCGTAGGAAACGTAGAAGTGGACTACAAATTCCATTTCCTGCCCGACCTCCGGTTGCATGCAAGCATCGGCGGTGAATATGCAGAGGGAACTCAAACCACAATCTGGTCTCCCTATTCCTACTCATACAACTACTACGGAAGAAACCAGCTTTCGACCGAATACAAGTATAACCTTTCTTACAACGTATATGCGCAATACATCAAGGAAGTGGGCGACCACATGATTGACGTGATGGCAGGTGGTGAAGAGCAACACTTCCACCGCAACGGATATACCGAAGCGCAAGGTTGGGACAGCTATGCCGGAGTGGCACACGACGTGCAAGAACGTGGTCAGACTGCCTACGCAACCCGTAATACATTGGTATCTTATTTCGGACGTTTGAACTATTCATACAAGAACCGTTATTTGCTTACTTTCACCATGCGTTTCGATGGTTCATCACGCTTTGCCGACGGAAACCGTTGGGGTAAGTTCCCTTCGTTGGCATTGGGTTGGAAACTGAAAGAAGAAAACTTCTTGAAAGACGTGAATTTCCTTTCTGACTTGAAACTTCGTTTGGGCTGGGGTATTACCGGTCAGCAAGACGTAACCGCCGACTTCGCCTATATGCCGTTGTATATCGTGAGCGATGACTATGCACAATATCCGTTTGGAGACGAATATTATCATTCTTCCCGTCCGAATGCGTTCAACACGAACCTGAAATGGGAGCAGACAACTACATACAATGCCGGATTGGACTTCGGATTCCTGAACGGACGTATCGTGGGTAACATCGATGGATATTACCGTAAGACCGATGACTTGTTGAATAGTGTCAAGATTCCGGTAGGAACCAATTTCAATGCCCAAATGCTTCAGAACATCGGTTCGTTGAAGAACTACGGTGTGGAATTTTCTATCAATGCCAAACCGGTTGTTACGAAAGACTTCATGTGGGACTTGACTTATAACTTTACTTGGAACCACAATGAAATTACCAAGCTGACCGGTGGAGATGATTCTAATTATTATGTAGAAACTGGCAATAAAATCAGTCGGGGAAACAACACCAAAGTACAAGTGAACAAAGTAGGCTATCCGGCTAATTCGTTCTATGTATATCAACAAGTGTACGATGAAAACGGCAAGCCTATTGAAAACATGTTTGTCGACCGTAACAATGACGGTATCATTAATCCTGACGATAAGTATATTTACAAGAAACCGGCTGCCGACTTCCTGATGGGTCTTACTTCGAAGATGACTTACAAGAACTGGGACTTCAGCTTCGCGCTCCGTGCCAGCCTGAACAACTATGTATATTATGACTTCTTGGCAGGCAAAGCCAATACCAGCCAGTCGGGTATCTTCTCGAACACTGCTTATAGCAACACCACCAAAGAAGCGATTGCATTAGGCTTTACCGGACAAGGTGACTATTACATGAGTGATTATTTTGTACGTAACGCTTCATTCCTCCGTTGCGACAACATCACATTGGGTTACTCGTTCCAGGAACTCTTCAAGAGCCAGGCATACAAGGGTATCGGAGGACGTATCTACGCTACTTGCCAGAATCCGTTCATCATCACTGCATACGATGGACTTGACCCTGAAGTGCAGAGCGGTATTGACGGAAGTCCTTATCCGCGTGCGTTGACGTTCTTGCTGGGATTAACTTTACAATTCTAAACCTTGAAAACAATTGATTGATATATGAAAACAAGATATTTCAAACCTATATTGTCGGCAGCACTGCTTGCTGCTACTACACTGGGAAGCGTGTCATGCATCAACGATCTTGACATCAGCTCCATCGACCCGCAAAGCTCTTCCAGTTTCGACCAATGGGGAGCATTCGTAAAACAATATTCCATGCTGGGATTGACCGGTCAGAAAGGTCTTGCCGGAACTCCTGACCTTGACGGACAAGATGAAGGCGAATCTGGCTTTTACCGTACCGTATTCAACTGCAACGAACTCTCGACAGACGAATGCATTTGGGTATGGCAGGACAATGTGGACATCCCTCAGTTTACCGGATTGTCATGGAACTCGTCCAGCCAACGTACCGAATGGGTTTATGTGCGCTTGGGATACGACATTACCCAAATGAACTTTTTCCTCGACCAGACTGAAGGAAAAACCGATGCCGAGACCCTTCAGCAACGTGCCGAAGTGCGCTTCTTGCGTGCCCTGCACTATTGGTACTTTATTGATTTGTTCGGCAAAGCTCCGTTTAAAGAACATTTCAACAATGATTTGCCTGTAGAAAAAGGCGGTAAAGAATTGTATGACTATATCCAGACCGAACTGGCAGAAGCCGAAGCCGATATGTACGAACCGGGACAAGCGCCTTTCGGACGTGCGGACAAAGCTGCCAACTGGTTGCTCCGTGCCCGTCTCTACCTGAATGCAGAAGTCTATACAGGTACAGCCGATTATGAAAATGCCAAGACGTATGCCGATAAAGTTATCAATTCGGGGGCTTACCAACTTTGCGATGACTACCGCCTGATGTTCATGGCAGACAATGACCGGAATCGGGAAGCGATGCAAGAAATCATTCTTCCTATCCGTCAGGACGGTATGAAAACCCGTAATTACGGAGGTTCTACGTATTTGGTATGCGGAACCCGTACAGGCGGTATGCCTTATATGGGAACCACCAACGGATGGTCTTGTATCATTGCACGCAACGCATTGGTGTATAAGTTCTTCCCGAACAAAGACGTGCCGATGATTCCGGAAGACGTAGATGTTCCGGCACAAGCCGACCTGCCCAATGATGCAGCTATTGATGCATGGGACGCACAATACGGTGTACGTACCGTAGATATTATCGCAGCTGCCGGAGACGACCGTGCTATGTTCTATGCCGGTGCGGGTGGCGGACGGCGTACCATGGACCCCAGTGCCATCAATAGTTTCCAAAGCGGCCTTTCCATCGTAAAATGGCAGAACATCTGTTCCGATGGAGCAGCAACCAGCCACACTGAATATCCGGATACCGATATTCCTTTGTTACGTCTGGCAGAAGCTTACCTGACACGTGCGGAAGCTAACTACCGGTTAGGGGATACCAATGCGGCTTTGCAAGATATCGTGACGTTAAGAAGTCACCGTGGCTGCACTACTCAGCCTGTGGCAAGTGATATCGACGAAATGTATATCTTGGATGAATGGGCACGCGAATTCTATCTGGAAGGACGCCGCCGTTCTGATTTGGTACGCTTCGATTGTTTCACCACAGACAAATATCTTTGGGATTGGAAAGGCGGTGTAAAAGAAGGACGTCCGGTAAGCGATATCTACAATGTATTCCCGATTCCGGAAACAGACATCAACAACAACCCGAACATGACACAGAATGAAGGGTATTAATGAACTATTTAAATAATGAAAGCCATGAAAAGAATAACCAACATACTCTGTATGGCAGGAATGGGATTGATGCTCTTCTCTGCCTGCGAAACGGATAGAGACGATAACCCGACTTTATACGAACCGGAAAGTTTTGTACTGAATACCCCGGATGACAAAATGTATGACTTAGGCGCTAACGACACGATACGATTGACACTGACTCCTCCCGAATACGGATTTTCAGCAGCCACGACGTATAGCGTACAAGTCAGTTTGCAACAAGACTTTATTGATGAAACAGAGGAGGCGGATGCAAACTATTCGACTCTGAGCACACCATATGATACTGCTTCGATAGCATTGCGTCCGGATCAGTTGAACTCGGCTTTAGCCGGTCAATACCAGACGTTGCATCCTGATGAAAACCCGACCGGAGCTACCGTTACGGCATATATACGCGTGAAAGCGGAAATCACGGGAAGCGGAAGAGGGCTTTCCACTTCAAACACAATCGCTGTCAACCAAGTGAAGCTGGGCGAAGTGGTAAATGCGCTTGAACCGCCTACCACTATGTATCTGATAGGTTCGTCAATCGGTGCCGGAGGCTGGAGCGAATGGAAGCCAATGGTAGCGGTTAATGGCATGGCTGGCGAATTCTGGTCGATGGTATACTTCGATGCGAATGCCGTATTTAAGTTTGGCACGATGGTAAACGAATACATCGGTTATACCGATAGCCGTTTGACAATCAAAGACAATGCAGGAGCCGGAGTATCTGAGGCACCAACTGACGGTAACATTCAGGTAAGCAAAGCCGGATGGTATATCCTCTATATCCAGGCAGCTGTCAATGGCGACGACTATGCATTCACCATGACTTTCTATGAACCCAATGTTTATGTATTCGGAGCAACAGCAAAAGATTCATGGGGTTATACAGACGAATGGAAGTTCACCGTTCCAGATACCAAAGAAGGTAATTTCGAATCACCTGTTCTTGGTGCAACCGGCGAAGTGCGTATGTGTATCCAAGCCAACACCGATTGGTGGAGATTGGAATTCACCTTGAAAGATGGAACAGACATCTTCTATCGTGAGAATAATGCTGTCAACAGCGGATGGACCGATATGGGGTCTGAATATTCCGTAACCGGAAAATCTGGTCAAAAGATTTACCTGAACTTTGCCAGTGGAACCGGAGAAGTAAAATAAGATATTCAATGATTACTCACAGGTAATAGTTAAGTTAAACTTGCATTTAAAAGCCCCCGGCTGCAAAGAGCGGTCGGGGGCTTTTTGTAAGATTTCTGAAAAAAGAGGAACGATTTATCAGAAAAAGACGTAGCTTTCCGTAATTTAGCGGGAATATGGGCAAACGATTCTGAGGCAGAAGCAATGACATCTATCATACGTGACGGAAGAAGCGACCGCCAGCGATGCTGATACGGGCGGTCGCGTTCTCTCCATAATACGGTATCAAAACAAATCAGAATGAGTCCCCGTATTAGCCATCAACATAATCAACTCGTTATCATCCTGTTGCCATAGCAATAACCAATCCGGACGGATGTGACACTCCATCGTACCCCTTTTATCTCCTTTAAGCGGATGGGGGTAATACTTTGCCGGAAGGTTGCCGGTTTCTACCAATAAATCCATAACCTCTTTCAGTTCTTCCATAGGCAAGCCACGACGTTGACAACGCTTTACGTCTTTCTTGAATTGCTTAGTGACTTTTAAACGGTATTTCATGGTTCAGGCTCATTCAACACATCATTGAAAAAATCATCCACGCTTTTATACTCGTAAACATCGCCATTTCGAATATCGTCTAAAGACTGTTCGTATGTCGACCGTTTCCTGATATGCCATCCCATACGGTCTATTAACGTTTTGAGAAAACCTAAATCAGCTTTAGGCAACTGCACAAGCACCGTTTCCGTCAAATTATCCGGTTCAATAGCCGGAGTGTGTACCATTTTGTCTTTCATATCTTTTCTAATTTTATCCCTTATCTCAACCAAATAATATCCCCTACCTTAATCTGCGCCGTTTCCGGATCCAGCTTGTTCAGCTTATAGAGGTTCTTTATCTTGATGCCGAACATCTGCGAAATGCTGTACATCGAATCCCCTTCTTTCACAATATAAGATATGTGGTCTTTGGTGGCTTTCTTTCGTTTCTCTTCTAAGTAAACGATTTCGCCCCCTTGGAACTCGTAATCTTTCGGTAACTCATTGTACTTGCGCACATTTTTCTTCTTGATGTCAAACTCCTTGCCGATGCTCTTGAACGTATCTCCCCGACGGGCTATGATATAAAGGAGTTCGTTTGCCAGATAAGGCTGGTGCGGGTTGGGAAACTCTTCCGCCCATTTCAAGCCTCCTTTTTTATCATATTTGTCCAAATCGTACGTCTCGATGATGTTAATCAGGCGGGTCGCATAACGGGGGTCGGTGGCATATCCTGCCTTTTTCAACCCTTTTGCCCAGCCTTTATAATCCGTTATTTTCAGGCGGAACAAGAATGCGTATCGTGCACCCGAACGCAAGAACTTGGAATGGTCGCGATACGAATCCTTGGGATGCTTGTAAGCACGGAAACATTCGTTGGGCGCATCATCGGTATACCGCACCGAACGCCCGTCCCACGATCCGCCGCACTTGATGCCGAAATGGTTGTTCGACTTCCGTGCCAACTGGCTTCTGCCCGCACCCGACTCTAACAACCCTTGTGCCAACGTAATGCTTGCCGGAATACGGTAATGTTTCATTTCGTCTACCGCAATGCTGCGGTATTTCTTGATATAGTCTTCGTATGCTTTGTTCCGTTGCTGTGCCGAAACCGCGCTTGTCCCGCATAGCAGGACGATAACCATCAGCCAATGAATGAGTTTCTTCATGATGTATGTGCCGTTTATTTGTCGGCAAAGATAAAACTTCACGTGAAGAAAAGCAAAATAAGATAGGAAATCTCCTTTTTTTTCTATTAATTTGTACATTGAAGGGAATAAGGCGACAGGCAGACAGGTTGACAAAGCCTTGTATCTTCTTATAGAAAATGGAATGGAACACAGAAACACGAAGACACAGAGTTTTATTTTTAATGAATATCCGCAATGATCCACTGTAGGGGTGGGGGTAGCCCGCCCGTATTGACCTTTGCCTTCTCTATATTTATTTCTCCGTGTCTCTGCGCCTCTGTGTTCAATAAAAAAAGAATCACATTGATTTTTTGCAATCCATTTCTGATTAGAGCCTGTTTAAATTTTGCTCAGGTTAATTTTGCGAATTGTTTTCGAGGATGTTTTTCTGACTTTATGAGGAGGATAGCGGGCTATCTGACGAATAAAATCGGGAAAACAGACCGGAAACAAACGCAAAAGAACCTGATGGAATATTACTTTATTGGAAAATTTAAACAGGCTCTTAACTATAACTAAAATCTTCAAAGCATGAAAGAAATAAAACTGGAAATCAATATCTGTTCTTGCGCTTACGAAGAACTGGGTGAAGAAGAACGCAGGCTGGTCAGTGCAGCCAAAGAAGCGGCGGCGCGGAGTTATGCTCCTTACTCGCGTTTCCATGTGGGAGCAGCTGCCTTGCTTGCGGGCGGTATCATTGTAACAGGCTCCAATCAGGAGAATGCGGCATATCCTTCGGGCATCTGTGCCGAACGCACGACTGTGTTTTATGCCAATTCGCAATATCCTGACCAACCGATAAAAGCTTTGGCAATAGCTGCCCGTGATGTGTCAGGTTTTACCAAAAATCCGATTCCGCCTTGTGGGGCATGCCGCCAGGTTTTGTTGGAAGCCGAACAAAGATATGGCTGTCCCATGCGCATTCTTTTGTACGGCGCCCAAAAAATATATTGCCTGAACGGAGTAAAAGACTTGCTTCCTCTTTCTTTCGGAAGCGAGTTTCTATGAAATTTCTGTGGCAGATTACCGTCCACCTTTATGAAGCTTCAATTGCATGTGCAATATCGGGAAAGGGTTTCCTTGGCTGTCGGTTTCATTGCGGCGGAAGACTTCGAAACCGAGGTGGCGGTAAATGTCTGTGGCTTGTGCATTCTGCTCGTTTACGTCGATGTAGAAAGCTTTGTATCGATTGATAGCCAACCGGATGAGCCGTTTCCCGATTCCTTTTCCGATATGTCCGGGAGCAAGGAACAGGGCTTCTATTTTCTGGTCTTGGATGCACATAAAGCCAACAGGCTTGTTGGCGGCAAACGCTATAATCAAGGTATCGATGGTGCGCAATGCTTCTTCGGTCATGGGACGAAGGTTGCAGATGTCTTGTTCGCTCAGAAAGTGATGGGTGGCGCGGACGGATGATTCCCATACCTGCATCAGTTGGCTGATGAGTTCCGTTGGCCGGGCATCTTTGTTTATTTCCCGAATCTGTTGAAGCGCCTTCCACTCTTCTGCCGTAATCCGCATGAAATGTTCCGTGCGTATGTCGCCCAAAGGAGATGTGTTGCCGCTCTCCGTGTGATGATAGGTAAGTCCGCATTTCTCCATTACGCGGCGCGATTGGGTATTCCCATCGTAATATCCACACCACACCGCCGACATGCCTAAGTCGGTAAAGCACCGCTGCAATAGGCATCTTACAGCTTCGGGTATCAATCCCTGCCCCCAGTAGGGCACACCTATCCAATAGCCGATTTCAGCTTCATCAGCCTGCATGGCAGCACTGTGCATGCCGTCGCCGAACATAATGCCGGCACTTCCTACTGGTTCATTTGTTTCTTTCAGTACCACGGCGTAGGTCTCGGGAGCAGTAAAGACGGTGCGGATGATTTCCAGGCTGTGTGCTATGGAGGTATGGGGTGGCCATCCGGCTATAGGTCCGATAGCAGGGTCTTTCGCATACTTGTACAAGGCTTCCGCATCGGCTTCTTGCCAAGGGCGGAGAATAAGTCGGGAGGTTTCTAAAAATGTATTCATAGGTTGAGGGAAAATATATTATGCATAAATAAAAATTTGAATCTCCGCATTTCACCCAATTGCCATGTAGGGGCGTATCGCATACGCCCGAATACGTCAACTAATCCACGTGGATGTCTTCAAGGCGTATGCGATACGCCCCTACATGGGATGTTTAGTAAATGTATTGGCTTCTAACTCCCTTTGACTTACTGAAATAACTCCTTATTGGTGAAATGCGGAATTCATATAAATAAATGTCGCGGGAAGTATAAAAAAACAGCCGGTCCGAATGTTCAGACCGGCTGTTCTTAATATTTGTCAGCGATTGATTATTCAGCTTTTTCTTCGCTCCAGTCCATTGCTGCCATACGTTTGTAAGAATCGTAACGTTTCTTCGCCATCTTTTCGCAAGCTGCGAACAAGTCGGCTGCTTCTGTCGGATATTGTTTCATTACAGAAGCGAAACGTACTTCACCTTTCAGGTAATCCTGGAAGTTAGCCCAGTTCGGTTCTTTCGAGTCGAGCGAGAACGGATTCTTGCCTTCGTCTTCCAAAGCCGGGTTGAAACGCCACAAGTGCCAGTAACCGCATTCTACGGCCTTAGCCTCTTCTGCCTGGCTCTTACCCATACCTGCTTTCAATCCGTGGTTGATACACGGAGCGTATGCGATAACCAATGACGGACCAGGATATGCTTCTGCTTCGCGGATGGCTTTCAATGTCTGAGCCTGGTCGGCACCCATCGCAATCTGAGCTACATATACATAACCGTAAGTAGTGGCAATCAGACCAAGGTCTTTCTTGCGTACACGCTTACCGGAAGCGGCAAACTTGGCGATAGCGCCCAGCGGAGTAGCCTTAGATGACTGGCCACCGGTATTCGAGTAAACTTCGGTATCCAATACGAGGATGTTTACGTCTTCGCCCGAAGCGATTACATGGTCGAGACCTCCGTAACCGATATCGTAAGAAGCACCGTCACCGCCGATAATCCATTGAGAACGTTTGATGAGGTAATCTCTGAACTCGTAGATTGTAGCGCAGTTTGCACACTTGTCTTTAGCGGCTTCTACCATCGGGATAATCTTTTCGGCAGCAGCTTTGCTCTTGTCTGCATCGTTGCGTCCGTCAATCCATTCCTGGAATGCTTCCTTGTATTCAGCCGGAGTTTCATCCGAAGCGATAGCTGCCTTCATGGCATCTTCGATACGGTTGCGCAGCTTCTTGTTGGCAAGTTCCATACCCAGACCGAATTCGCAGAAGTCTTCGAACAAAGAGTTTGCCCATGCCGGACCCTGGCCTTTTTCGTTCGTAGTGTACGGAGTAGAAGGAACAGAACCTGAGTAGATAGAAGAACATCCGGTAGCGTTAGAAACCATTTCGCGGTCGCCGAACAACTGAGAAATCAGTTTCACATACGGAGTTTCACCACAGCCTGAGCAAGCGCCCGAGAACTCAAAGAGCGGAGTAGCGAACTGAGAGTTCTTCACGTTCGACTTGATGTCTACCAAGTGCTGTTTGCTTGATACGTGTTCCGTGCAGTAAGTCCAGTTGTCTGCTTCTGCCAATTGGCTTTCCAGGTGTTTCATGGTCAGCGCCTTGCCACCCTTCTTCGGATTGCCCGGACATACGTCAGCACAGTTGCCGCAACCCAAGCAGTCGAGTACGTCAACCTGCATACGGAAGGTCATGCCGTCGAATTGC
Organism: Phocaeicola salanitronis DSM 18170; assembly: GCF_000190575.1. Classification (NCBI taxonomy): domain Bacteria; kingdom Pseudomonadati; phylum Bacteroidota; class Bacteroidia; order Bacteroidales; family Bacteroidaceae; genus Phocaeicola; species Phocaeicola salanitronis. The sequence goes on from NC_015164.1 coordinate 202,547, forward strand.
TTGCCTACAGCCTTCAGGGTAGTGAAGTTTGCACCCTTCTGTTCTTCTGCATCGAGAACGAACGGACGGATAGCAGCGTGAGGACAAACGTATGCACACTTGTTACACTGGATACAGTTTTCAGGATTCCATTCCGGAACGAAAGCAGCCACACCACGTTTTTCGTATTTGGCTGTTCCCTGATACCAGGTACCGTCTTCGATGCCCTTGAATGCAGATACCGGCAGCAAGTCGCCGTCTTGTGCGTTGATCGGACGAACTACTTCGTTGATGAATGCCGGGTCGTCGTTTGCTGCGGCAGGTTCAACTTCCAGGTTAGCCCAAGCCGGGTCAACGGTCAGTTGCTTGTATTCGCCGCCGCGGTCAACGGCTGCATAGTTCTTGTTGACAACGTCTTCACCCTTCTTGCCGTAAGATTTCACGATGAACTTCTTCATCTGTTCTACCGCCAAGTCTACAGGGATAACGCCTGTGATGCGGAAGAATGCAGACTGCAGGATGGTGTTGGTACGGTTGCCCAAACCGATTTCCTGTGCAATCTGGGTAGCGTTGATATAGTAAACGGTGATGTTGTTTTCAGCAAAGTATTTCTTTACTTTGTTCGGCAGGTTCTTAGCCAGTTCATCGCCTTCCCAGATGGTGTTCAGCAGGAACGTACCGTTCTTGCGCAGACCACGGGTCACATCGTACATGTGCAGGTAAGCCTGAACGTGGCAAGCCACGAAGTTCGGGGTAGTTACCAGATAGGTAGAGTGAATCGGGTGGTCGCCGAAACGCAGGTGAGAGCAGGTGAAACCTCCCGACTTCTTCGAGTCGTAAGAGAAGTAAGCCTGGCAATATTTGTCGGTATTGTCACCGATGATTTTTACAGAGTTCTTGTTGGCACCTACCGTACCGTCAGCACCCAAACCGTAGAATTTAGCTTCGAATACGCCTTCTGCACCGAGAGCGATTTCTTCTTTCTGAGGCAGAGAAGTAAAGGTAACGTCATCCACAATACCGATAGTGAAGTGGTCTTTCGGCATCGGGAGTTCCAGGTTTTCGTATACCGACAGAATCTGAGCCGGAGTGGTATCTTTCGAACCCAAACCGTAGCGTCCGCCTACGATAAGCGGGGCATTTTCTTGTCCGTAGAATACGTCTTTTACATCCAGGTACAACGGTTCGCCGTTCGAGCCCGGTTCTTTGGTACGGTCGAGCACTGCGATGCGTTTCACTGTCTTGGGCACCTTAGCCAGGAAGTGTTTAGCCGAGAACGGACGGTACAAGTGAACAGCCACCAGACCTACTTTCTTGCCCTGAGCGGTCAGGTAGTCGATTGCCTCACGGGTAGCTTCTGTTACCGAACCCATGGCGATGATGATGTTTTCTGCATCTTCTGCGCCATAGTAGTCGAACAGTCCGTAGTTGCGTCCCGTAATCTTGTTGATTTCGTTGATGTATTCTTCAACGATTTCCGGCACAGCTTCATAATACGGATTGCATGATTCTCTGTGTTGGAAGAAGTGGTCGGGGTTTTCAGCCATACCGCGTGCTACCGGTTTGTTTGGAGTCAGTGCACGTTCACGGAATTCAGCCAACGCTTTTTGGTCGATAAGCGGAGCAAGGTCTTCGTTGTCCAGCTTTTCAATCTTCTGGATTTCGTGAGAAGTACGGAAACCGTCGAAGAAGTTAACGAACGGAACACGTGCTTTGATAGTAGCCAAGTGAGCTACACCAGCCAAGTCCATAACTTCCTGTACAGAGCCTTCGCACAACATAGCGAATCCGGTCTGGCGGGTAGACATCACATCCTGATGGTCGCCGAAGATACACAATGCGTGAGAAGCCAGTGTACGTGCCGATACATGGAATACGCAAGGCAACAGTTCGCCTGCAATTTTGTACATGTTCGGAATCATCAGCAACAGACCCTGAGATGCAGTATAAGTAGTAGTCAATGCACCAGCCTGAAGCGAGCCGTGTACTGCACCGGCAGCACCGCCTTCAGATTGCATTTCCTGTACCAAAACAGTTTCGCCGAAGATGTTTTTACGACCTGCGGCAGCCCATTCGTCTACGTGCTCAGCCATGGTAGACGACGGAGTGATGGGGTAGATGGCAGCTACTTCCGTAAACATGTACGAAATGTGAGCAGCAGCTTCATTACCATCACACGTGATAAATTTTTTTTGTTTAGTCATACAATTACTCAATTATATTAGGTAATAAAAATATCATTCTCCTTTAATATAAAAAGCCGAACAACCACAACGGAATCTGGTTTCCATGCCCCAGTTCCGTGCGGTGCATGGCGTAATAGATGCCCGGATTGCTCTTTATCTTGTACCCTTCGTGGCAGATGCGGAAGTTCAGGTGCCCGTCTACAAGGAAAGAGGTGCCTTTTTCTCCTTTGTTCACCTTGTGGTCTTTCCACAACGAGTTGACAAAGAAGGTTTCCAGCACGTCCTGTTCTTCCACTTTTACCGGATAGATGCTGTACATCAGGTTGGTGTTGTGCATCATAATCTTAGCCGGTTTTTTCGGGAAGACTTCCCCCTTCGGATATACCATGTTTATCAGCCGTGCGTCGGCAAGGTATTTGATGTAATTCATCACCGTAGCGCGCGACGTCTGTATATCGGAAGCAAGCTGGCTGATGTTGGGCGCAACCGGTCCGTCTACCGCCAACAAATATAATAATTTTTTTATTCTCGAAAGATATTTCAGTTCAATTTGTTTGATAAGAAGAATATCCACTTCAATCATCATGTTCATGGTCTTCAGCAGATTCTCCGAAAAGTTCCGTTTCTCCAGGAAAAAAGGATAAAATCCGTGGTGGATGTAGTCTTGGAAATAATTGATCGGGTTGATGTGCGGGAGTATCGTTTTCGCGATGTGTTCATGATTGGTCAGGATTTCTTCGAGCGTATAGGGCGAGAAATGGTTTCCTGTCTGCAGGTTCAGAAATTCCCGGAAGGAAAATCCGCGGAGGTTGTAAGAGTGCACGATGCCGTTCAGTTCCGGATTCTCGTCTTTCAGCCGCATCACCGAAGAGCCGGTGAAGACGATTTTCAGGTTGGGGTAACGCTCGTAGCACGTGCGCAGGTCGTGGCTCCAGTGCGGGAGCTTGAATACTTGGTCGATGAGAAGCACCTTTCCTCCGCGCTTTACGAATTCGCCGGCAAAGTTCACCAGGCTGTATTGCGAGAAATAAAAGTTATTCATGTTTACGAACAGGCAGGAGCGGTCATAACCGAACTTTTCTTTGGCGTATTGCAAAAGGAACGTAGTTTTCCCTACTCCTCGTGTGCCTTTGATGCCGATGAGGCGGTCGCTCCAGTCGATTTCGTCCATCAGGTCACGCCGCACGGGGGCATTGGTATGTTCGACCAAATAATTATGTGTTCTGTAGAATGCTTCCATGAATTTCGATTTCTTCGGTGCAAATATAGTAATAGTTCCTTAATTTGCAAACTGGGGTTGTCAAAATATTCTTTTTTTCGTGTAACTTTGTGTGGATATATCAACACAGAGACGCAGAGACGCAAAAGAATTGACAATGTGAATCAGGAGTTAAAGGTAGTTATGTTTCACAGGAGTTATCACTTCGTTCAGGAGTTAAAGGCCAATAGTCCTGCTTCTGAAAACCATGCAGAGGTATTGGCATCTAACTCCCAGCCCGCCAAGCGGGCGATAACTACCTATAACTTCCTTTTAACTCCTGATTGGCATTGTCGATTAAAAAATGTATCTTTGTGTCTTTGTGCCTCTGTGTTCAATAAATAAAAATATGGAGAAAGCGATTTACTATTTCAATCCGGAGAACGATATGGCACTTGCCAATTTCACTCCTTATTACAAGGCACCGGCGGAGATTGTGCGCATGGCGGACGATCTGGCTGCATTGCCGGCCTGGTATGCGCCCGAAGGAAGCGTGGTGAAGGTGAGGCGCGAGGCGGACATCCCTTGCTGGGAGAAGCTGTGCGAGGGAGGGATGTCCTTTCCGCAGGTAGGCTGGACGGCGCATTGGCTTTCTTCCGCTTACGTCCCCTGGGGCTGGAGTCCGGCTTTGGTGCATACGTTGCTTCAGGCCGGAGTCGGTTCCGGCTTCCTTCCTTCTGCCGGAGCTTTGGAGGAGTGGAGGCGTCTCTCGGGCAGGGTGTGCGCTTCCGAAGTCTTGCGGAGCTTTGCGGGAATGAAAGGGATATGCGGCGAGTCGTGGGTTTGCCTTACGCTGGAAGAAGTCCGGAAGGCATGGGGCGGATGGGGGAGATGTGTTCTGAAAGCGCCTTGGTCGGGAAGCGGAAGGGGATTGGTCTTCTTGCCTTGCGGTGCCTTGCCGGCTTCGGCGGAAGGCTGGGCGGCACGCATCCTCCGCACGCAAGGGGCGCTGATGGCGGAGCCTATATATAATAAGGTGTGCGATTTCGCCATGGAGTTCCGTGCCGATGGGGAGGGAAAGGTGTCGTTTGCCGGTTATTCGTTGTTCGAGACCGATGCGTTCGGCAATTACAAGGGAAACCTGCTGGCTTCCGATGCGGCAATCGGACAGAGGCTTTCGGCATACGTTCCGCCCGAAACCTTGCACGGCGTGCGCCGGCATTTGCTTCGGGTCTTGCCCGATTGGCTGGGCGGGCATTATGCAGGCTATTTGGGGGTGGATATGATGATATGCCGGGAAGAAGCCTGTAGGGTGCATCCGTGTGTGGAAATCAACCTGCGGATGAACATGGGCGTGCTTGCCCGCCTGTTCTTCGACCGCTACGTGCATCCCGCCTCGCAGGGCCGTTTCTGCATCGCGCATTATGTCGAGGGCGGAGAAGCCTTGCGTTTCCACGAAAGCATGTCTGGGGCGCATCCGCTCCGGCTGGCAGAGGGGAGGCTGGCAGGCGGTTATCTTTCGCTCACTCCCGTGTGTGGCGACACGCGTTATCAGGCGTATGCAGTCATCAGATAGTAATGCGTTAACGGATTCATTTATATGTGTTTACGGATAGGATTAAGTTTCACGTTGGTTCAGATGTGCTGAAACTATAGTTTTGGCATGCTGAAACTTTAGTTTAGATGTACTGAAACTGTAGTTTCAGTACATCTAAGCTGGGTATGAAACAGCTCTGTGCCGGCAAAGCGGATGTATGCGCAGTTGCGAACATAAGTGATACGCCTGACTCACTTATGTGGAACGTCCGAGTTACTTATGTTAAACGGCCTACTCACTTATGTTCGTCAAAACGCATGCTTGAATAATTTTAGAAGCTGTTTTGAATTTATCGTGCGATGATTTGGGATGAGTTTTTGAGGCATTTCCGCTTCTGTGATGAGGAAGATAGCGGGCTATCTGACGAAGAACAGGAGCGGAAAGGACCAAAAAATCGCCCAAAGCACACACGAAAACGGATACATCAAGACAAGAAAAACTTTTTGGAGAAATTCAAAACAGCTTCTTACTGGATGTCCCATGTTGCCAAATTGCCTGTAGGGGCGTATCGCATACGCCCGAAAGCGTTCACGTGGATAAGTTGGTGCATCCGGGCGTATGCGATACGCCCCTACATTGGCTGTTTGCGGTATTCAATATAATTTTTCGCAAACCAATTTTGTTCTACTATAAACAGGGACTGAAGTCAATCTGTATGGGGCGGGAAGCTGGTATTGCTTGCATTTTTCCGTAATTTTGTTTATCATTGCAGCATGAAACACTTGCCGCTTTATATGATTCTGTTGCTTTTCCTGTCTGCCTGTGCGGGCAGGCGGGCAGATTATCCGGAACGGCTGCAGCGGGCTTCACAGCTGGTGGAAGCCCGTCCCGACAGTGCGCTTGGGTATCTGGATTCGTTGGGTGTGCCTTTGTCCGGGCTACCGGAAGAGGCGCGGATGTATGCGCAGCTGCTCCGCATCAAGGCGAACGACAAGCTTTACATTCCGCATACATCCGATTCCGTCATCAATCGCATCGTGAAGTTTTACGAAGGTTTCGGCGACCGCGAGCGGCTGGCGGAGGCTTATTTCTATCAGGGCAGTGTGTACCGCGACTTGCAGGATGCGCCCCGTGCGATAGCGGCTCTGCAACGTGCAGCCGACCAAAAAAGCAAGAATGATACGTTGAACGGGCGCATCTACGGGCAGCTTGCCAGCCTCTTCGCATACCAAGGGGCTTACGGGGAAAGCAAGGAGGCAATCCGGAATGCGTGTATATATTATATAAGGTGTAAAGATTATAAGGGACTTGCTTATAGCTGCCGGGACATGGCGCGCCTTTTCGATGTGGAAGGCAGGAAAGACAGTGCGGAAGTCTATTACCGGAAAGCTTACCAATTGATGAAAGAAAAGTCGGAACCGAGGTGGGCATACGGCATTCTGAGCGAGTTTTCCAGTTTTTATTCCAACTGGGGAAAGCCGGATTCGGCAACGGTGTTGGCAAAGGCGGTGTTGAGCCGGTATGCTTATCCTGTGGCGCAATTGGTTTTGGCGGAAACGTATTACCGGCAGCAGGCTTTCGATTCGGCTCAGGTGTATTGCCGGAAAGTGTTAGCTACGGGTGATTTGTATCACCGGTGCGATGCTTCTCTGTTGCTTGCCCGCATGGGGGAACAGCGCGATTCCATTCAGCATTATTTGTCCCGTTATGTGGCTTTGAGCGATTCCATAGACGAAATCACCCGCACCGAAGCGGTGATGCAAGTATACCAGCGGCAGGTTGAGCAGGAAAACAACCGCTTGGCTTTGCAGTCCAGCCGGCGCATCAGTTGGATATTGGGGCTGGTGGCATTGGTGTTGGTGCTTGTCCTTCTTGCGGCTTATTTGCTTTACGCCTTGCGCGAACGCCGCCGCCGTTTTGCGCTTCGCGAGCAGGTGTGGCAACAGATTCATCGTGAATTGCGGGAGCAAAGCAACCGTCGGATTGCCGAAAACGAGGAGAAGATTGCCGAATTGACCAGCCGGCTGCAATCGTTATCCGAGGGAAAAGAACAGCGCGACGTATGGAAACAGGAAGTGGAAGCATTGCGTTCCGTCAACGTAAGCATCCTGCATACCCAAGAGTTGGACGCTGCCCGTGTCACGGCATTGCTGCATTCCGAGGCCTATCGGTTATTTCACGACGCTTCTTCCGGTACGAAAGTCAGTGAGGACGATTGGGAAGCGTTGGCGCATGCCGTTGATGAGGCTTACCCGCATTTCACTTCCCGGCTGAAAGCGCTTTGTCCCGTCAAGATTAGTCAGAAAACGTACCGCATCTGTTACTTGGTGAAAATCGAGGTGTCCCGTCGGCGGATGGCTGATTTGCTTTATATGTCTGAATCGGGTATTTGTTCTGCCCTTATTCGCCTGTATAAAAAGATAAAAGGCAAGGACGGTGCTGTAAAAGACATGGAAGAGTTGCTTCGGGAGCTGTAACCGATGTGTACAAACCGTTCGTTCGTGTGCACAAAAATTCCACATGCTCTTTCTAATCGTTTGGTATTTAACGCCTGTATGAAAAGAGAAAAAATGAGAAAATAAATTTGCGGCTATCTTCTTGATTCGTTCTACTTTTACAGCGGAAAAATAAAAACAGAACGAAATAATTATGAACAAGAAAGGATTTCTTTTAGGATTCGCAGTTTGCCTGTCTGTGGTCGCTTATGGAAAAGCGGATTCAAATACAGGTATGGAGCATATAAAAGATGAAGGGACGCATTGGGAAAATCAAGATGATCGTTCTTTGTCTTTACCGTTCTCTATTCAGGTGGAGGGCGATGTGTTGCTGTTCGGTTCCGATAAAGAGGCGGAAGGCGTATCCATTCTCATTCAAGATGCGCAAGGCGTTACGCTGTGGTCGGAAGAAGGTGTGCCGGAAGAACGATTGGAAACAGATCCATTAGCCGTGGGAGGTTTGATTGATTTGTCTAATGGAAATGGCATTGAACCTGCATGTTGGTTTGATTGTCCTAGTCTGCAAGGTTGTGACTTTACAGATTAAAGCCAAAATTTAAGTATGCTGGAATAGTTGCAAATTATTTTGTGCTATTCTATGCATACTTTTATATTGTAACGGATTTGAAATAGCAAAAGAATATTTTATGTATATAAAATCATCAATTATATGCTGCTTTTTGTTGAATGTGTTAATATCCAATGCACAGGTAGTTATAAAGGGGACAGTTCAAGGTGGAAATAAAAAGGATATTTATGCTTCTATTCGATTACTGCGCCCAGATTCTACTTTTGTACAAGGAACGGTGACAGATAACAACGGTCTTTATTGTTTGCCGGATATTTCTGCCGGAGATTATCTACTTTGTGTAAGTTCGATGGGATATATACCGCAATGGCATGCTATTTCAGTCGAAAATCAAGATAAGACGCTTCCTTTGTTTACACTAAAAGAGAATAGCGTTTTGTTGCATGAAGTAGAGGTTAATGCTTCATCTTTTATCCGTCAAAAAGATAGGGTATTGATTATTCCCGAAGAACAACAAGTGAAGCACGCTTATACAGGATATGATTTGCTGTACAATCTAATGATTCCGGGTGTATCGGTCGATGTGCGAAAAGGAACAGTTAATACACTGTTAGGGGAAGCCACTTTATATATTAATGGTCAAAAAGCGGATTACCGAGAAGTGCGTGCCTTACGTCCGAAAGACATTGAAAAAATAGAGTATTTCGAAATGCCTACGGGCAAGTATGCGGGCGATAAGGCTTCTATCAACTATATACTGAAGGAAAAATATACGGGCGGTTATGCGGCACTGGATGGGATGCAGACTATCGGTTATTTGAAGGGAGATTATAATGCCAACTTGAAAGTAATGCATAAGAATACCAGTTACACGTTGTTTGCCGGACATTCAATGGAAAGTAATGATGGCGTACGGACAGATAAAGAAGAAACATTTTATTATCCGGAGGGAGAAATAAACCGCACGACCCATGTGGACGATGCACATATGAAGAAGAACAGCCAATATGTGCAATTGAATATCAACAATCGCAATGACAAGCGTACTTTGGCGGGGAAGTTTTCTTTTGTTCGTCAAGACACGCCCGATAGCAATAGTCGGAGCACATTGTCGTATGCGGGTATATCGTCAGGAACTTTGCATTCGAGTCGCGAGATGGAGAACACAGGTCTGATGCCCAGTGTGAATCTCTATGGCAGCTTTCAATTAAGCCCTACGCAGAATTTGGATGCCAGCCTGACGGCAACTTATACAAGGAATGATTACATGCGCCGGTATAGTGAGAATGATTTCCGTTCTTATACCCAAGCGGACGAGGACTTGTATGACATTGATTTCTCGGCGGATTATGTGCTTCAACTGAAGCATCACAATTCTTTCGGCCTGAACCTCCGTCACCTGCATACCGTGTCTTCTTCGGCTTATCAAGGAGACCGTACCGATTGGAGCCATCTATGGACAGCAGAGACATTGCTATTGGGGCAATACAATCAAAGTGCTGGGAAGGCGTTCTTCAGCATTCAGTTCGGAGGTGACTTGTTGCAATATCGTGTGCATGGAAACGAAGCGAAACGTTACCTGTCCCCTCATGCCAATGTAATGTTGAATTATCGGATTAACTCCAATCATTCGTTGATGTATGGATTGAACACAGGCAATTCCAATCCACCGATGGAATGGGTGAGTAATGTCAGCCAAGATGTGGATTCCCTGATGGTGAAGCGTGGTAATCCGGATTTAGAGAAAACAAATTATTACATCAGCTATTTGGTTTATTCTTTTCAAAAAAAGAGAATCAACATGCAAGTATCCGTTTATTATTTTGGTGCAATAAACAACACATCTTCTGATTATTACATAGAGGGCGGCAAGTTGGTCAATAGTTTTTATGCAGATGGAGGGTATCATCAATTGAGGGGAAGTGTATCATTTACCTATAAGATTCGACCGAACCTGCATGTGAAATTGTCCGGCTTTTACCGCTATAATAAGTTTTCTGGAAAAACGAAAGAGGAAAGGAATGAATGGGGAGGCAGTGCGGACGTGAATTATTATTGGAGGGATTTCGCTTTCAATGTACATGGCAAATCGACCGGAAGGACTTTGGAAAATCATCCAGCTTTTATCAATACGCCTGCCACATACGGTGCATTCGCGCGTTGGAATCACAACAACTGGATGATAGAAGCCGGTACGGACAATACGTTTAGTAAACATAACCGGAATGTGATGTATATGCGTGTCGGTGCTTATCGTTTCCATAATACTTCGTATAGTGACACATATCAGCAAACTGGTTATGTAAAGGTGGCTTATACCTTTGATTTCGGAAAGAAGACTTCAAAGGAAAAACGGAAAATTAATACTACAGTCAATAGCGCGATTATGAAAGTAGATTGATATACCTTATTATATATAACTATATGGAGAATTACAAACAAATACATTTGCAGAAGCTTTCGACCGCTGCGGCAGCCGACCGTTACCTTTTGGCTTGCAACGGAAGGTATTACGAGGCAGGGGCAGGCGTGGCAGAACTCTTGGCTTGCCTGCAAACCCATGCTACGGAAGCCGAAGCCGTGGAAGCCTACGTGGAACAGAAGCAAGGACGGGTATCGGCAGCGCAAGTGGAGGCTTTTATCGGCGAGCGGCTGCAACCTATGCTATCCGAAGAAGCGCAGCCGAAAAAGCGTACTTTCCTTTTGTTACGCTGGATTACAAATCCGTCGTGACAAAAAAACGCAGCCTGTCCGGACAATTTCCATACTGAGTCGGGCAGCGTGGTGCAGGCACAGTTCATGCGCACAAGCCGTGAATATGCCGGCTTGGCGAAAGGAGAGTTGTTCACAAGTGTTGCCTTGTCTTAGAAACTGCTTTGAATTTATCGTGCGATGATTTGGGATGAGTTTTTGAGGCATTTCCGCTTGTGTGATGAGGAAGATAGCGGGCTATCTGACAAAGAACAGAAGCGGAAAGGACCAAAAAATCGCCCAAAGCACACACGAGAACGGAAACATCAAGACGAGAAAAACTTTTTGGAGAAATTCAAAACAGTTTCTTACTTGGACGGAGATTATGAGATGCGTTTCATTTTGCCGAATGAAGGTGTAGGAATCGATGAAGTGGTTGAAACGTTGGCAGTTCTGGGTACACTGGAAAAAGCGGTAGCCAATGGAGAACTTTGCCGCATCCATTATGCTGTTCCTCGTTTTGAACTGGAAAGCGACATGGATTTGAACGGAAGTTTGCAGGCATTGGGCATGAACTTGGCGTTTACTTGGGATAGTGACTTTTCGGCATTGTCCGCTCCCTATGCTCCGATTACTTCCATCCGTCAAGTGACAACCCTGAAAGTGGACGAAGATGGTTCGGAAGGTGCGGCGGTGACTGTGGTTGCCGGTGAAACGGCCAATCTTGGTGGGGAAGAAGAAATAAAGGAAGCGGATTTCACGCTCGATCGTCCTTTCCTTTTCCAGATAACCGAAAGCGCTACAGGAACGGTACTCTTTATGGGTAAGGTAGGGAAGCCGGAATGATTAAGATTGCTTCCATAATTAAAAAAGGCATGTTCTTCAATAGAGCATGCCTTTTTTAATTATAGAATGAATAAAAGTTCCTTAGAAGTACAAGTAGCGTTGGTCAGTAACCTTTGCTTTCTCACGCAATTCGTAGATGCATTGGTTCGCATAGTTCGGCGCCATGGAAGAAAGGCTTGCTTCTTCTTTCTTTGCATCGAACTCTTCCGTACCGTTGTCTTTTGCGTATGCCTGAATCATGTAAACACCGGCATTGCCTTTGATGGGAGCCGATACTTTACCTGTTTCTGCCTTAGATGCGTATGCACTGATAGCCGGTTCGCTGGCGTGAGTGACTGAGATATAAGCCGGAGCACTGAACGTAACGTGTTTCACGCTGTCGCTGACTGCATTGCTCATGCCTTTTACCTGGTCTAAGCTGTTGAAGCCCTGCATCTGGCTCATCAACTGTGCCGCTTTTTTGTCGCGGATGATTTCCGCTTTCAATGTATTGGCTACTTTGTTGATGTTGACATAGCCTTTCTTGTTGACGCGTTCCAATCCAACCACCATCATGTGGTCGTTTTCTCCACATTCGTAGAGCGGAGACACTTCGCCTTCTTTGGCATCGAAAATCCATCGCAATGCTTCCTGCGTAGAACGTACGCCGCCTACATAGTGCTCGTCGCTGCGGAAATCGCTGCGCGGAATGACGGTATAGCCTGCTTCTTCCGCATTCTTCTTCATGTCTTCCACTGTCGTGTTCTGAGCGACAAACTGGCTGAACTTGTTGTACGCATCGCTATAGGTCTCCTTGCTGAATTCAACCGGCAACTTGATGACAGCCACCTGGTATTTGGGTTTCATTGCCTTTTTGCCTGTCACTTGAATAATCAGGTTGACTTGTCCTAACTGCAGGTTTTTCAGTTCGTTTACGGGCTGGTTGATGAGGGTTTTGATGTAAGTGGTATTGTCTGCATCGAGTGCGGCACTTTCCCAACTCATGGCGTTCACCCAAGTAGATTCGCCGGTTTGTCCGTATGCCTTGGCTATTTCAGCGAAATCCGCACCGCCTTTGATTGCATCGAAGATACTGTCTGCCAATGCGGTTCTCTTTGCCTCGGTGTCTGCTACCACTTGAATCTGGCGGAACTGGATAGAGTCGGGGGCTGTCGTCTTGGCAAGAATCTTGAATGCGTTGTATGAATCGTCGCTTGAGTTATAGTATGGACCGTATACTTCATTGAGCGAAGTAGAGTCCAAACGGGCTACTACGTCTTGTGGCAAGGCTGTTTTGTTGATGGCGAAATCAGCGTAATTGACAGCAGAGCCGGTCGAGCGGATAAATGCGGCATAATCGCCTGTTGTCTTGTCCAGCTGGTTGCTGTATTCGGTCGCTTCTTTCAATACGGCCGCACGGTCAGCGTCAGACGGAAGCACATGTACATCGATGAACTGGATGTCGCGTGTCTCTACCGGCTGTTTGTAAGCTTCTTTCCGTTCGTTGTACAGGTCTTTGATTTCGCTGTCTGAAACCGTGATGGTTGAATCGCTGATGCTGGCATACGGAACTCCTGCCAACAAGATGTCAGACTGCGCCGTACGGCTTTTGAATGCGTCTTCCGCTGCCACCGGATTTGAAATCAATGATTTGGCAATCAGGTTCTGATACTTGGAAGCCAGTGTAGACGCTTTCAATGTCTTTTCTACGAATTTCCAGAAATTGCCCATTGTCTGGTAGTATTCTACGTATTGCGCAGGCATCTGCGAAGAACCGAGGTTCGCATATTCCACCAAGAACTTCTTCAGCATGTCCTTATCGAAAGCTCCTGTCTGCGGATTGCGGAACGGGGTCTGCATCAGCAGCGGGTTTGTGCCTTCATCGATGATGGCCTGCAGTTCTTTGTCTGTTACTTTCAAGCCTAATTTTTCCGCTTCGCTTGCAATCAGCTGGTTGGTGACATACGTATTCCATACTTGGTCTTTTACGTTTGTCAGCTGGTCTTCGGTTAATGAATTCAGTCCGTTGGTCAGTTTGATGACTTCGCTGAATTCGTCTACCAATTGCTGATACTCTTGTGCGGAAAGTTTTTCTCCGTTTACTTCTCCCACGTCTTGTCTCCCTTGGTGCGGCTGGAGCACTTTCCAGGCGTCACCCGCAATGAAAGCGAAAAGGGCAAGACCGATAACAATGACCAAAAGTGGTCCTTTGCTTCTGATTGATTGTAAAGTTGCCATTCTTTAATGTTATTATTTTGTTTATTGTTTTTCTTTTAGCGCACGAAGATACAAAAAATGTGCTTAGCAGAGTTGTTTTTCCGCAAAAAAATGATGTTTTCCTTTGGTTTATGCTGTAACTTTCAGTTTTACCAGTTCTATTTTGGTAGCTGTAACCTTGATTATCTTAAAATGAAAGCGGCCGATGGTTACCACTTCATGCGCTTTGGGGAAACGTTGGAATTCATGCAGGATGAGTCCGCCGATGGTTTGGTATTCGTCGCTTTCCGGTAAATCCAGTCCGAATTCTTCGTTTGCTTTTTCTATTTCGAGCCGTCCCGAAAAGACATATTCATGGTCGCTGAGCACTTTGGCTATTGTTGAGTTGGTGTCGTGTTCGTCTTCAATATCTCCCAGGATTTCTTCTACCAGGTCTTCCATGGATACGATGCCGGATGTCCCTCCGAATTCGTCTACCACTACCGCCAGCGAGCGTTTCTGTTGCATGAGCTGTTTCATTAATTTTTGGGTGCCCATCGATTCCGGCACAACGGGGATGCGGCGTATGTTCTTGTGCCAGTCGGTCAGGGGCTTGAACATTTCAGAAGAATGGATGTAGCCGACAATGTTGTCGATGTTTTCTTTATAGACAATGATTTTGCTGATGCCGTTTTCGATGAATGCCTCTTTCAGTTTATCCAAAGGCGTGTCAAATTCAGCCGCGATGATTTCGGTTCTTGGAATCATGCAATCGCGTACTTTGGTGTTTGAAAAATCCAATGCGTTCCGGAAGAGTTCGATTTCGGTATGGATGTTCTCTTTTCCGTTTGCGCTGTTCAGGCTGTTTTGGATAAACGTATTCAGGTCGAATTTGGTAAAAGCCTTCTCTGTGTCTTCTTTGTTTACCTTGTGTCCGGAAATACGTAAGATTCCGGTTGAGAGCGAGGAAACCAGCCTGCTGACCGGATATAACAGTATGTAGAGAATAAAGGCGGGCAGGGCAAAAAGACGCAGCGCATAGCCCGGAAATATTTTGAAAATGGTTTTAGGAATGAATTCGGAAAAAATAATCTGGAATATGAACGCAAGAATGATTCCTGTTATAAGGATTAGTAATGGATGGGTTATCCCTATGGTAAACAGATAGAGTTCGACTAATTGCAACGTCCAAAGGCAGCATAAGACCAGGCAGATGCTGCTTCCTGCAAGCATGGTGGAGATGAAATGATTGGGGGTGCGGTAGAAAGCGGACAATGCTTTTGTAGGCAGGCTGTTGTCTTTGTTCATTTCGAAACGTAGCTTGTTGGATGAAAGGAAAGCAGTTTCCATTCCCGAAAAGAACGTAGAGAATGCCATGCATAGCACTAATTTTATAAGAAGTTCCGTCATTGCCTTTATGGGTTCATGGTCAGTTTGCAGTACGTTGTTGGACGGTATCTGCAGGTGCTGTGTCTTCTACAGTAAAGATGCCTGTATTGTTGAAGATTTGATATTCGGTCATTTGTTGGTTGGATTCAAACCCGTATCCGGTCAGGACTTTATCCGGCTGTTCAATTCGGATAAACTGGTCGGAATAGATTTTCTCTTTGCCTTGATCCCAAAACATGATTTGGGTATCAAACTTGTCTCCCCGCTGGCTGCGGATATGTACGTTTCCACGCAATTCCCATAGCTTTTTGGGTTCGTAATAAAAAGCCGTGTCTGCTTTGATGCTCGCATCAATGCGGAACAAGGTGTCGAATTTTTCCAGATAGATGCCTTTTTTGAATGCCCAATAGGGACTGTCGACCTGGCTGAATATTAACCATTCCGCTGTAATGACTTTGTAGCGGATCATTCCTGAATCGGATATATAGGTGGTGACCCCTGTGGTACGCATGTCCGGCAAGGAATCGTTTTCGTTGATGGCATCTGCCAAGCTTTCTTTCTTGCCGCATGAGGGCAATAAAATAAACATAACAGTTGCCCATACGGCAACTGTTATGCTTAAAGAAATTACATATCGTTTGTTTTTTTGTCTATAGGACATAAGGTCTTGTTTATCTGATCATTGTCGTTTCGCCAATCCATCCGCCGATAGTAACTGTATTGCCTTTCTTCAATCCTAAGAAGAACAAGTCTTCGTCTTTCGGAGTGTGTGCCGCATAAGTGCTAATCAGTTTGTTGGCTTCTTCTGCTACGCTGGGGTCTACCGACTTCGCTCTTTGCAATTTGTCGATTACGGCAAAGTACGTACATTTGTTCAATGCCGGTTCATCGCTCCAATTCGGGCTTGACGCATACATTTGCGCAATCAGGATGTAAGGCTTTCCGCTATTGCCGTTCAGTGAGATTGATTTCTGTGCATATTGTTTAGCGCGTGCCAATTGTTTTTTGCTGAACAGGACAACGGCTGCATTGTAGCTGTAATCCGCTTTCTTTGCGTCGTCTTGCGCCAGTTCGATAGCCTGGTCGAAGTATTGCATGCTCTTGTCCATGTCACCTTTCTTATAATACATGTAACCGCATCCTGCAGCTGTTTCGGCGGTCGGTTCGATGGCATGAGCAGCCTCAGAAGCGGCAAAGTATGCTTCTTCATTGGTACATTTCAGCATTTCCATTACAGAGATGACTTGTTTCAGGTAGTCCAGGTTGGTCTTGTTCTGTTCTACCTTAGGACCATAAATGCCTTGCAGGTTTTCGCAGGTTGCAGTACCGCTGTTGATGAAATAAGCGTCGATGTTGTCTTTTGCGGTCTTCAACAGTTTCTTGTCGCGTTCTTTAGTCGCGGCTTTCAGTGCTGCATCCGCATATTCGGATACGGTCAGATAGTCTTGGATGAATTGTTCTTTATGCGTATCGTCTGCTTTGAGCTTGCGTGATGAAATATCCATCATGTCCTGCAACATGAAATAATCGGATTGCGCTTTTTCCAGACCGATGGCTTCTTTTTCCATTTCATAGGCTTTGTTTACATCAAAGTTGCCTCCGGTGAACACGATGTAGTCGTGCGTTTTCATTCCGAGGATAGAACCTTTCGTAGTCGGAGTCTTTACCAATGTGTTCAATTTATCCAAGTATTGGATGCGTTGGTCATGAACTTTCATCAACTCATCCAGATAAGCCTTCTGTTGTGCGGCGTCTTTTGATTCAGCAATCAACGCGCGTAAAATCTTTGCGCCGTTGGTATAGGTGCTGACCTGTGCCCACGGAGCTTCTGTGAATACTGCTTTCCAAGGCGAGTAAGCATCTTTGAAATTATCCGTCTTTACGTATTCAGAATAAATACTGATGTTCTGCAAACAGCGGATGCTGTCTTCTCCATGTCCGAAACGGGAACCGTCATCTACTCCTTTTTGAGCGAATGTTGCTGTTGAGCCTAATGAAAGGGCAACCAGCATAGTAAATAAATTCATTTTCATGGCGTGATATATTTAGTTGTTCTTAATGTGTTTATTAGTTAACTTTCCATTTCATGAACCAATGTTCGTTGAATGTCAGACCCAGCTTGATGACAAAGCGGTTTTCGGACAGCATGTTGGATGTGGACGGGTTCACGCGTATGTATTGTCCGGTCAGGTTGAGAATCGTGTTCCGCTGGAATAGATATAGCGGGAATCCGAATCCGGCACTGATGCTGTACTCCGACGGACCTTCACATTGCGGCAGGTTTAAATAAGGAGTTGCATAGTTGGCTCCTATGCGGTACCGGATGCGTTGCAGGTAATTCCTTCCTATCGGGTTGGGCAGGATTTCAGCGCCTAAAGCAATCTTGCTCCGGTCTTTATACATCGTAGACGGAGTATAGTATTTTGCCGAAGACCATTTTTGCAGCGTATAGTCTGCCGCAATGGTCAACCTGTTGTTCCGGAGGTAAGACAAGCCGACACCAAACGTATGGGGGATGCCATACGCGTTTTTAATCTCATGCTCGTTTACCGATGAGTAAGACGGATTGGTGAGGTTGTCCGTAACCCGGATGCCTCTGGTATCGGTTGAGTTCAACGTATGTCCCAATCCGTAAACCAACCCTAAAGTGATATTGTCGGTCTTATTAATCTTCTGCGTGTATTGCAGGCCGAAATCGGCTACATAGCTTTTTATTTTCAATGTATTGTAAACATAGGTCGCGTCACTGTTCGTGTTGAATGCAACCATGTTCTGGTAGCTGAGCGAGCCGTATATATAACCTGCGCTTGCGCCGATAGACAGGTTGTCCAGAATTTTGAATCCAAGTCCTGCCGTAACTTGTTGCAATCCTCCATCGCCTTGGAAGGTATTGGTAGCCGTCACGTCTTCACTTCCGCTTACCGGAGAAGTCGTGGAGAAATTGTATCCTACTGTAGAATAAGGCGTAAAGCCGATTGCCATACCCAGACGTTTATGTAGCCTGAACTGGATTGCCAAATAGTCGAAACTTGCGTTTTTAGCATTGGAAGATATTCCGTTTTCCTTGTAGTTCGAGCTTTTCAGGCTCATGCCGATGTCGAACATGAAAGAAAGGGAATCGACTGAAGAATATGCCGCCGGATTGGTCAAGTTGATATGCCCGCTGTAACGGAGCCCATAGCCTACACCTCCCATCGCCGCATTGTTGGCGAATCCTCTGTCGGACAATTCGCCTAGCCCATAGCGTGTATAGGGAGAGTTTGTGCTTGATTGAGGGGGATATGGCGTTAATTGAGCGGTAGCCGTCAGCCAGCTTCCCGTTAACACAGCAGTAAGGAGTATCTTATTTCTTAGTAACATTATAGTTCAATATTCTGTTTAAACCTTTCAACACTAAAAATCTATCTGCAAAGATGATACTTTTTAAGTTTGTATCAAAAGAAAATTTATCTCCGCCAGTTAAAAAAACCAAAAGATCGGGATATTTCTTTTGCATAAGCCGGATATAGCCCATGATTTCAAACTCTATCCCCTTGATTACGCCTGCCCGGATAGCCGTCTCGGTGCTGTATCCGAATTCGGGCAAATCGCCTCCTTTTTCGATTAGGGGAAGCTTGTCGCAACATGCGTTCAGGGTCTTGAACCGGATGTAAATGCCCGGCGAGATATTCCCTCCCCAGTAACGTCCTTGTGCGTCGATGAACTCGTAGGTCAATGCCGTTCCGGCATCAATCACCAGCAAGTTCTTGTCGGGGCAGAGGTAATTGGCTCCTACTACCGCCGCCAGCCGGTCCATGCCCAATGTCTCGGGGGTCTTATACATGTTCTGGATGGGAACCGGGGTCTTGTGGGTAAGCTCTAAGATGGGGATGTCCACTTTTTTCAATTGCCTTTTTATCGTATTGCTGAGCGTGATGACCGACGCAATAATCATCCGTTCTATCGGATATTTATTGCATAGCATGGGCAAGCAATCAAGCGAGTGGTTAGAACCGCGGATAATTTCCACGATGTCTTCGTGGTCGAATATAGCCAGTTTGGCTACGGTGTTACCTATGTCAATAACTAAATTCACTTTTTCGTCTTTTTGAGCTGCAAAGTAAGCTAAAAAAAAGATAGGTCGGACAATAAAACCGGGAAATTCTTTCGAACTTTTCAATTATTCCATGTATTTTTGCGCCTAAATAGGCATAAAACAGGTATAAATGGCATATATGATGAAATACAAACTCAGATACTTGCTCGTGGCGTTGCTCTTATGTGGCTTTGCCAATGCATATAGCTCCAAGTCCGACAGCATACGCTTTAGTTTGCTGACGTGTGCCCCCGGAAGCGAAATTTATGCGCATTTCGGGCATACGGCTATCCGTTATGAGAATTATACCCGGAAGGTTGACTTGGTTTTCAATTACGGGATGTTTAATTTCCGCGAGCCGCATTTTGTATGGCGCTTTGTGAAAGGGGAGACCGATTACCAGCTGGGCATTACACCTTATATATATTTCAAGGCGGAATACGCCATGCGGGGCTCTTCGGTGTATCAGCAGGTGCTGAACCTGACGCAGGCGGAAAAGGAGAAGCTTTTGGATTTGCTCGAGACGAATTACCGTCCGGCAAACAGGGTTTACCGCTATAATTATTTTTACGATAATTGCACGACCCGTGCACGGGATAAGATAGAAGAAGCCATCGGTGGGGAAGTGGTTTATCCGGATTCGATAGCGGGTAAGACGTTCCGTAGCATCGTACATGAATTTACTTCCGAAGCCAAGTGGGATGAATTGGGCATAGACATGTGTCTGGGCGCGGAAGCGGATGTAGAGATAGGGAAACGCTTGCAGATGTTCGCTCCGTTTTATATGTTGCATTATGCGGATGATGCGTATATTCTCGGGGCAAACGGGGAAAAACGCCCGCTTGTGTTGGAGAAAACGAAAATTGTGGATGTGGAGCCGGAGCCTTTTGAGCCGGGGTTCCCTTTGTCGCCTATGGCGTGCGGCATTCTTTTTCTGGTGATATGTCTTGTCATGGGGTGGATACAATGGAAGAAACGCCGTATCTGGTGGGGATGGGACTTGTGCTTGCTCCTCTTGCAGGGGCTTGCCGGATGCTTGGTCGCCTTCCTTTTTTTCTTCTCTGTGCATCCTACGGTCGGGTCGAACTGGCTGCTTTGGCTTTTCAATCCGCTTCCCTTGTTTTACCTTCCTTTTCTTGTTTGGCACGAGAAAAAGGGGCGAAAAGACCCTTACCATGTCATAAATGTGGTGTATTTAACACTTTTTATAGTGATATTCCCGATTTGTGGGCAAGAATTTAATTTAACAGTATTACCTTTGGCGCTTGGTTTGCTGATGAACTCAGTGAGCCGTGTATTAGTTTGGAAGAAAAAGGTATGAAAGAACGCATATTGACATCTTTGATAACGGCAATTGTCCTGACCGGATTGCAGGCGCAGACCGTGTCGCCCGTACCCCGTTTGGTGGTGGGGCTGACCATTGACCAGCTCCGTTCCGATTACATCGAGGCTTTCTCGGCGTTGTATGGCGAAAAGGGATTCAAGCGGTTGATGAAAGAAGGGCGGGTATATTGCAATGCCGAATATGACTTCATCAATATAGACCGCTCGTCGGCGGTGGCTTCTATCTATACCGGTGCTACTCCTTATTATAATGGTATCGTAGGAAACCGGTGGATGGACCGCAGTACGTTGCGGATGATAAAGAGTACGGACGACCCTGCCTATATGGGTATCTATACATCGGAAAGCACGTCGCCCCAGCACTTGCTGGTTTCCACCCTGTCGGATGAACTGATGGTGGCTACTCATGGCGTGGCGGAGGTCTATTCTATTGCTCCGACGCGTGAAATGGCTGTGTTTTCCGCCGGACATGCGGCGAAATGTGCGCTTTGGTTGAATGATGAAACAGGCAAATGGTGCGGCTCTACGTATTACGGTGCTTTTCCGGAATGGGTCACTACGTATAATGACCGGGAAGGGCTTGATTTCCGTATCGGGAGCATGACGTGGGGACCTTATCTTCCTGTAACTTCTTATAAGTATGTGACCTCGGATGTCAAGCAATTGACTTTCAAGCATGATTTCACAGATGAGCGTGCGGCAAAATACCGGAAGTTTAAGACCAGTCCGTACGTGAACGATGAGGTGAACCGTCTGGTACGTGCGTGCCTGCTTCATTCGCAAGTGGGAAAAGACAATATCCCGGATTTGCTGACCCTTTCTTACTATGCGGGGAACTATGACCATAAGCCGAATACGGAATATGCGATGGAAATCCAGGACGTGTATGTACGTTTAGACCGTTCGATAGGGGAGTTGTTGGACTTGATAGACCAAAAAATAGGTTTAGGCAATACGCTGTTCTTCATCACCTCGACAGGTTATGCGGATTCCGACCCTAAAGACCCGGAGCAATACCGGATTCCCAGCGGAGAGTTCCATATCGAGCGGTGTGCCGCATTGCTGAATATGTATCTGATGGCTATTTACGGTCCGGGGCAATATGTGGAGACGTATTACGACCGTCAGATATACCTGAACCATAAGCTGATAGAAGACCGTAAGCTGAATCTGACGGAGATGCTGAATGTGTCTTCCGACTTTATCGTGCAGATGAGCGGAGTGCGTACGGCTTATTCGTCCCAGCGTTTGTTGCTTGGCGCATGGACACCCCGCATTGACAAAATCCGTAATACCTTCAATCCGAATTGTTCGGGGGATATCTATATAGAGGTGATGCCGGGCTGGTCGGTTATCAACGAGTATTCGCATACGAATCATGTGGTGCGTGATACTTATGCTTCAGTTCCGCTTATTTTTATCGGGAATAATATAAAACCGGAGATTTTGTATGAGCCGGTGAAGATGGCTACAATCGCTCCTACAGTAGCTCATTTCATGCGCATTAGGGCGCCCAATGCCGCTATGTCAGCCCCTCTTACGGGCATTCGCAAGTAAATTTGTATCGGAAAGTGTTTCAGATACTTAGCGAAAATGTGTATCTTTGCAACCAAAATTAGAATAAACCAGTTAGAAATAATAAAAACAACAACATAATGGGATTTAATGAATTTATAAGCAAGATTTTCGGAAATAAGGCAACCCGCGATATGAAAGAAATACAACCGTGGGTGAATAAAGTGAAAGAAGTTTATCCGGAAATCCAGAAGTTGACGAATGATGAGTTGCGTGCCAAAACAGAAGAGCTGAAGAAGTATATCAAGGATTCGGCTTTGGAGGAGACTCAGAAAATTGCAGACTTAAAAGCAACTATCGAGGATACAGATATTGAAAAGCGCGAGCCGATTTTCAATCAGATAGATAAGCTGGAGAAAGAAGTTCTCGAGAAATACGAAAAAGCATTGAACGAGGTGTTGCCTACGGCTTTCGCCATCGTGAAAGATACGGCACGCCGTTTTGCCGAGAACGAGGAAATAGAGGTGACGGCTACAGAGATGGACCGGAACCTTGCTGCGCAGGGGCGTGATTTCGTGCGGATAGAAGATGATAAGGCTATTTGGAAGAACCATTGGGTAGCCGGCGGCAATGAAGTTACTTGGAACATGATTCATTACGATGTGCAGTTATTCGGTGGTGTCGTATTGCATCAGGGCAAGATTGCCGAAATGGCGACAGGTGAAGGTAAGACCCTGGTGGCTACGCTTCCGGTATTCCTCAATGCGTTGACCGGAAACGGTGTGCATGTCGTAACCGTTAATGATTACTTGGCTAAGCGTGACTCGGAATGGATGGGCCCGCTGTATATGTTCCATGGCTTGAGTGTGGATTGCATCGATAAGCATCAGCCCAACTCGGAAGCCCGCCGCCGTGCTTATATGGCAGACATTACATTTGGTACCAATAACGAGTTTGGCTTCGATTACCTGCGTGATAATATGGCGGTTAGTCCGAAAGACTTGGTACAACGCCAGCATAATTATGCCATTGTCGATGAGGTCGACTCGGTCTTGATTGACGATGCGCGTACGCCGCTGATTATTTCCGGTCCGGTGCCTAAGGGTGACGAACAATTGTTCGAAGTGCTTCGCCCCTTGGTAGAAAGACTGGTAGAAGCTCAACGCAAATTGGCTACGCAGTATTTGGCAGATGCCAAGCGCTTGATTGCTTCGGACAAGAAAGAAGACCAGGAAGCCGGTTTCCTTGCCTTGTTCCGTAGCCATAAGGCATTGCCGAAAAACAAGCCGTTGATTAAGTTCCTGAGTGAGCCGGGGATTAAGGCGGGCATGCTGAAAACAGAGGAAATCTACATGGAGCAGAACAACAAGCGTATGCCCGAGGCGGTAGAACCTTTGTATTTCGTGATTGACGAAAAGCTGAAAAGTGTAGACCTGACCGATAAGGGTATCGATTTGATAACGGGTAAATCACAAGACCCGACCTTGTTTGTGTTGCCGGATATAGCCGCACAGCTTTCTGCATTGGAAAATGAAGAGGGTTTGAGCGATGAAGAAAGACTTGCCAAGAAAGATGAGTTTATGACCAACTATTCCATTAAGGCAGAACGTGTACATACCATCAATCAGTTGCTGAAGGCTTATACGATGTTCGAAAAGGATACCGACTATGTGGTGATGGACGGTCAGGTGAAGATCGTGGATGAACAGACTGGCCGTATCATGGAAGGACGTCGTTGGAGCGATGGATTGCATCAGGCGGTAGAAGCTAAGGAAGGCGTGAAGATAGAAGCTGCAACGCAGACATTCGCAACGATTACCTTGCAGAATTACTTCCGTATGTATCATAAGTTGTCGGGTATGACCGGTACGGCTGAAACTGAAGCAGGCGAATTTTGGGACATCTATAAATTGGATGTAGTGGTGATTCCGACTAACCGTCCGATTGCGCGTATCGATATGAACGACCGTGTCTATAAGACCAAACGTGAGAAATATAAGGCGGTTATCGAAGAAATCGAGAAGATGGTAAACGCCGGACGTCCGGTATTGGTAGGTACTACTTCAGTGGAAATTTCTGAAATGTTAAGCAAGATGCTTACCTTGCGTAAGATTCCTCATAATGTCTTGAATGCGAAGCTGCATCAGAAAGAAGCCGAGATTGTGGCAAAAGCGGGTCAGAGCAGTACGGTGACCATTGCTACAAACATGGCGGGTCGTGGTACCGATATCAAATTGAGTCCAGAGGTGAAAGCTGCGGGCGGTTTGGCTATCATCGGTACAGAACGCCACGAATCACGTCGTGTAGACCGTCAGTTGCGTGGTCGTGCCGGACGTCAGGGAGACCCGGGCTCTTCTGTATTCTTTGTTTCGCTGGAAGATGATTTGATGCGTCTGTTTGCTTCTGACCGTCTGGCTCATTGGATGGATAAGATGGGATTCAAGGAAGGCGAGATGATTGAGCATAGCATGATATCGAAATCCATCGAACGTGCTCAGAAAAAGGTAGAAGAAAATAACTTCGGTATCCGTAAGCGTTTGTTGGAATACGATGACGTGATGAATAAGCAACGTACGGTGGTTTATACGAAACGCCGTCATGCCCTGATGGGTGAACGTATCGGTATGGATATAGCCGATATGATTTGGGACCGTTGTTACAATGCGGTTGACCAACCGACCTATGAGGATGCTAAAATGGAAATATTGCAGACATTAGCAATGGAAACTCCGTTTACTTCTGAAGATTTCCGCAATAAGCAGAAAGAGGCGCTTGCAGAACAAACATTCCAAAGTGCAATGGAATTATTCCGCCGTAAAACGGAACGTATGGCGCAGATTGCCACTCCTGTTATTAAGCAGGTGTATGAAAATCAGGGCAAAATGTATCAGAATATCTTGATTCCGATAACTGATGGCAAGCGGATGTATAATATTTCTGTAAATCTGAAAGAAGCTTATGAAACTGAGGGTAAGGCGATTGTAAAGGCTTTTGAAAAGGCGATATTGCTTCATGTCATTGATGATGCCTGGAAAGAGAATTTGCGTGAGTTGGACGAACTGAAACATTCGGTACAGAATGCAAGTTACGAACAGAAAGACCCGTTGTTGATTTTTAAATTAGAATCGGTGAACTTGTTTGACTCGATGGTTAACAAAATCAATAATAATACCATTTCTGTTTTGATGCGTGGACAGATTCCGGTACAGGAACCGCAGCAAGTGCGTCAGGCAGCTCCAGAACCTCAACAACCCCGCCAACAGTATCGTGAGGAGAAGCAAGATTTGAATGACCCGAATCAGCAAGCGGCAGCTGAAAAAGATACACGTGAGGCTAAAAAGGAACCTTATCGTGCAGAGAAGACTGTAGGGCGTAATGATCCATGTCCTTGCGGTAGCGGGCTGAAGTATAAGAACTGCCATGGACGTAATGCATGATGAGTCCCTTTTATTGGGGTTAAACAGAGACCGTTCATAGCTTTTAGATTTAAAATAAACATTTGCCACCTTGAAAGTCCTTTCCTTTCAAGGTGGTATTTTTTTGTTTTGTAACCATAGTATAACATAGCCATACATCGGCTTTTCCTGATTCTATATTATGTGTGGTATGTTGTATGTCTAATGAAATCAGGGAAAGATACACAGGCAACACTGAGAAAAGATGAACATAAGTGATAAGGCTGACTCACTTATGTTAAACGCCCGAGTTACTTATGTGAAACGGCCAACTCACTTATGTTCATCAAAAGGCATGCTTGACTGTTTGTCTTTTTATAAGTTGTGATGTAATAAAAAAGGCTGCTTTTCCCAAAGCAACCTTTTCTAATACTCAATCTGTCCGGATTGGTTTAAGCAATTATATTTCCTTATTTTTAACTACGGCTTTTGTTTGACCGCATGATAAAAACGTTCCCAACTGTTATTGAATTCCATCATAGAATGGAAAAGAAGGTTAGCTCCTTCTTGTGTCAATACTTCGTCAGGTAAGGGACCGGTATTTACCGCTACTGTAAAAATGCCTGCCGCTACTCCTGCTTTTACTCCCAATGGGGCATTTTCTACCACGATGGCTTCGTTTGCTTTTACCCCTGCTTTCTGGAGTCCCATAAGATAAGGCTCCGGATTGGGCTTTCCGTATTTGACATCAAAAGCCGTTACCATTAATTCAGGTCTGAAAATATCCGGAAAGTTCTTATTGAGCCGTTCCAATAATGATTTTTGACCTGAACCGGTGACAATGACCGGCGTTAATCCTTCTCCTTTTATTTTTTGTAATAATTCGTATGCGCCCGGCATACGTTCTGCTTGGGGTAATGAATTGAAAATTTCGGATTTGGTTTCGTAGATGTTTTCAATTTCTTCATCCGTCGCTTCTTTCTTCCGCTGGCGGGCGCTTATGATGTTGATAGTATCTGCTCCCGTACGCCCTTCGTGCAAATAAGCCTCTTCAGGAGACATTTGCAGGTTGTAACGTTTCATCGCTTCGTGCCACGCTGCCGCATGGTTTTTCATGGAGTCGAACAATACGCCGTCCATGTCGAATAATACAGCTTTCAAGTCGAGTGACCCGAAGCGATGTGCTTGCAGATAAGTCCGAATTGCTTCTTCAAACATAGGCTACTTGTTCAAACGGGCTTGGATAGCTTTCGATTCTGCTTCGTATCCCGGTTTGTTCAGCAAGGCGAACATGTTTTTCTTGTAAGCTTCTACACCTGGCTGGTTGAACGGATTGACTTCCAGCAAATAGCCGCTGATACCGCATGCTTTTTCAAAGAAATAAATCAGCTCGCCCAGATAGAATTCATTCAGCATCGGAACACTGACGCGCATATTGGGCACTCCTCCGTCTACATGGGCCAATTGAGTACCTAATTCTGCCATCTTATTGACTTCATCAATGCGTTTTCCGGCAAGGAAGTTCAGACCGTCCAAGTTTTCTGCATCGGTAGGAACTTTCAATTCATGGTTAGGCGTCTCGACGGACACTACGGTTTCATAAATGGTACGTTCGCCTTCCTGAATCCACTGTCCCATTGAGTGTAAGTCTGTAGAGAAGTCTACCGAGCTTGGATAAATGCCTTTGTGGTCTTTTCCTTCCGATTCGCCGAACAATTGTTTCCACCATTCCATGAAATAGTGCAGTTTAGGCTGGAAGTTGACGAGGATTTCAATTTTCTTTCCATTCTGGTACAGTTCATTGCGAGTTGCCGCATATAAGGCAGAAGGATTTTCCATCAGGTTCTCGCTGGCACATACCTTTTCCATTTCGCGTGCTCCGTTTACCAGCTGTTCGATATCGAATCCTGCCACGGCAATGGGCAACAGACCTACCGGAGTCAATACAGAGAAACGTCCGCCTACATTGTCAGGAATGATAAACGACTTGTATCCTTCTTTGTCGGCAGTAGTGCGGGCTGCACCTTTCTTGGCATCGGTTACAGCTACGATAACTTTGCGTGCCATTTCTTTACCGCGTTGTCTTTCGCATTGCTCTTTCAACAAACGGAATGCGAGGGCGGTTTCTGTTGTTGTTCCTGATTTGGATATGTTGATGATACCAAACTTTTTATCTTGCAAGTAAGTGGTCAACTCGTACAGATAGTCTTCGCCGATGTTATGTCCTGCGAATAAAATAACGGGCTGGCCTGCTTTTTTCTCTTTCAGCCATGCAAAACTGTCAGACATCGCTTCGATAACGGCACGGGCACCCAAGTAGCTTCCTCCAATGCCGGCAACAACTACTACTTCACAATTTTCACGTAATACTTGAGCTGTAGCTTTTAAATCGTCCAAGTGTTCTTGAGTGATAGAAGAAGGCAGGTGCAGCCATCCCAGGAAATCGTTTCCAAGGCCGGTGCCTTTTTCCAGAGTTTCCATACAAGCTTTTACTTTGGGTTCGTAAGAAGCTAATTTTTCTTTAGAAATGAATCCTAAAGTCTTTTCGATGTTAAGTTTGATATTTTCCATAATAGTATATGTATTTTATCTGAATGAATCAGTCAGTAATTTTATCTCAATCATGGGAGAAATGCGTTCGTACAGGATGTTGTAGACAGCATCTACTATCGGCATATTCACATGCAGGTGCTTGTTCAGTTCCTTGATGCATTTTGTGCCGTAATAGCCCTCTGCTATCATTTCCATTTCGATTTGTGCACTTTTCACCGAGTATCCTTTGCCTATCATGGTACCGAACACACGGTTACGGCTGAAATTGGAATAAGAGGTAACGAGCAAATCGCCTAAATAAGCCGAGTCGTTGGTGCATCGGTCTACCGGATGTACCGTATCTAAGAAACGGTTCATCTCTTGCAGGGCATTCGAGACCAATACAGCCTGGAAATTATCTCCATACTTCAGACCGCTGCAGATACCTGCCGCTATGGCGTATACGTTTTTCAACACCGAAGCATATTCGATTCCTGCCACATCCGTATTTACGGAAGTCTTGATATATTGTCCGCTCAGCTGGCGGGCAAACATTTTGGCTTTTTCGATGTCTTTACATCCCACGGTAAGGTAAGAAAGACGCTCCAGAGCCACTTCTTCCGCATGGCAAGGCCCTGCCAGTACGGCGATGTTTTCTTCGGGCACATCATACATCTTGTGAAAATAATCGGATATGATCATGTTTTCATCGGGTACGATACCCTTGATGGCTGTTACGATGAACTTGTCCTTTAGCTTCGTTTTCAGCTTTTTCAGGTGTGCTTTCAAGTAAGGTGAAGGAGTGACGAATATCAGCGTATCCGATTCTCTCACTACTTTGTTTATATCCGATGAAAAGTTAATGCATTTGATGTTGAAGCGCACACTGGTCAGGTAAGCCGGATTATGCCCCAACCGCTTGAAGTCCTCGATGCGGTCGTCTCGGCGCATATACCAGTTTATCGTACCGGCTTGGGCAAGGACAATCTTTGCGATAGCCGTTGCCCAGCTTCCTCCACCCATGATTGCTATTTTCCCGGGTAATTTCATGTTTGTTTTTTACTTACATGATTTTACTTATCCATGCTGCGATTTCGTCAACACTTGGATTAGCCAGTCCCAATTTATATTTCTTGTTTACTCCGCAGATGTCCATTTGCAGCTTTTGCGGATTAACTTCTTTCATGTCTGATACCAAATTATATCCTGCTTTTTGGATAAGCGGGACCCATTCTTCAGGAATGCCTAAAGCAGTAAATTTTTCAGTTTTGTCTTTAGGGACCACCTTTTCGGGACGCATCTGCGGGAAGAACAATACTTCCTGAATGAAAGTCTTGCCCGTCATAAGCATAACCAGACGGTCGATGCCGATTCCGATACCGCTTGTAGGAGGCATACCGTATTGCAGGGCACGCAAGAAGTCCTGGTCAATAATCATCGCTTCATCATCGCCTTTGTCGGCTAAGCGCATCTGTTCCTTGAAGCGTTCTTCCTGGTCTATCGGGTCATTCAGTTCCGAGTATGCATTGGCAAGCTCTTTCCCGTTTACCATCAGTTCGAAACGTTCGGTCAGTCCGGGTTTCGAGCGGTGCATCTTGGTAAGGGGCGACATCTCTACGGGATAATCGGTGATGAACGTGGGTTGTATAAAGGTGCCTTCGCAGAACTCGCCGAAGATTTCATCAATCAGCTTGCCCTTGCCCATGGTGTCGTCGATTTCCATGTTCAGCTTTTGGCACACTTCGCGGATTTGTGCCTCGTCCATGCCAGTCAGGTCATAGCCGGTCTTTTCTTTGATGGCTTCCAGGATAGGCAAGCGGCGGTAAGGCGCCTTGAAGCTGATGATGTTTCCGTCAATTTCACGTTCGGGCTTTCCGTTTACAGCGATGCAGACGGTTTCCAACAGCTTCTCGGTGAATGCCATCATCCAGTTGTAATCCTTATACTGTACGTACAGTTCCATACAAGTGAACTCCGGATTATGATTGCGGTCCATGCCTTCGTTGCGGAAGTTCTTGCCGATTTCGTATACACCTTCGAATCCGCCCACGATGAGCCGCTTCAGGTAAAGCTCCGTAGCGATACGCAGGTACATGTCGGTATCAAGAGCGTTGAAGTGGGTAATGAAGGGCTTGGCGCTTGCACCGCCTGCAATGTTCTGCAAGGTAGGGGTCTCTACCTCCGTATAGCCGGCTTCGTCCAGTACGCGGCGGATGGTACGTATCACCGTAGCGCGTTGCAGGAAGATGTCTTTCACTCCGTCATTTACTATCAGGTCCACGTAGCGTTGGCGATAGCGCAGTTCGGGGTCTTCGAACTTGTCATACGCCACGCCATCCTTGTATTTTACAATGGGAAGCGGGCGGAGCGATTTCGCCAGCACGGTCAGCTTCTGCGCATGGATGGATATTTCTCCCATCTGAGTTCGGAATACAAAACCTTCAATGCCGATGAAGTCGCCTAAGTCGAGCAAGCGTTTGAATGCTACATTGTATAAGTCTTTGTTTTCATCCGGACAGATGTCATCGCGGGTGATATATACTTGGATACGTCCTTTCGAGTCTTGTAGTTCGATGAAAGAAGCTTTTCCCATTACACGGCGCGACATCATGCGTCCTGCAACTGATACTTTGCGCGGTTCTGCCTCATCATCCTTGAATTCGGCTTTTATATCGGTTGAAAATGCATTGGTTACATACTCGGCAGCAGGGTACGGATTGATGCCCATCGCTCTCAGTTCATTCAGACTGTTGCGTCTGATAATTTCCTGTTCACTTAGTTCTAATACGTTCATTTGTTAATACATTAACTCAATTTCGGTACAAAAATAAAAAACTTTTTGCAATTTTACCCTATATCTTTCGTTCTTTTCTATGGGCTTGTTTAAAAAATAATTGTAAGTTATCGATGAATGTATTTGGCAGGTGCCGCGGATATAGTTGGAAAGCTCATCGGACATGGCTTCCTTGACTTATGAAGCTATATGCTTTAATTTGTGGAAGCGAACAGGAAATGCGTTATTTATTATAGGTATATGATTGGGTATCGAGATATGAAAGCAGAAAATCTGTTAGGGGACTTTCGCGCTCATATCTCGATTGCCTTTTGGGTCCGTTCGAACCTTATTCTTCAATGTTCTGATAGAGGAAACGTTTGATGCTCTTCTTTGCTGTCTTTTCGAATTCTTCGGGATAGAGACGGATGCGGGTAATCTGTGAATAAGCAGGCAGTTGCTTATTCAGTTCATTGCGGTTCGCTTCCATTGCTTGTTCCAGCTGGATTTTGCTTAGTCCGTGAGCAAAGGTGTCCTCGTGGTCGGGATAGACTAAAGCGATAAGCTTGTCTCCCGAGAGCAGGACGAGCGATTCGCCTACGAAGGGCAGGTTGTTCAGGCGGGCTTCGATTTCTTCAGGGTAAATGTTCTGCCCCGACGCGGTGAGGAGCATGTTCTTGCACCGCCCTTTGATAAAGATATTCCCTTCAGCATCTTTTATTGCCATGTCTCCTGTGTGGAGCCAGCCTTCGGCGTCAATGGCTTGTGCGGTGGCTTCGGGGTTCTTGAAGTAACCCGACATCACGTTCTGCCCGCGGCATATCAGTTCTCCGGGGATATGCTCAGGGTCGGGCGACAGCACTTTGGTCTCCATGTTTGTCACGGTCTTCCCGCATGAAGTGTATAGGATTTCGTCCCAGCGGCTATGGCAGATGAGCGGTGCGGCTTCGGTCATGCCGTAGGCGATGGTGTAGGGGAAATTTATCTTGCGTAAGAAGGCTTCTACCTCGACATTGAAAGGTGCCCCTCCGATGACGATTTCGATGAAGTTGTTGCCGAACACCTCCATGGCTTGCGTACGTATCTGTTCTTTGATTTTGTCGCTTACGATAGGGAGTTTAAGCAGGAGCTTGCCCAGCTTGTTGTCCACCTTCGGAAGGATGTTTTTCTTGAATATCTTTTCTACGATAAGAGGCACGCAGGCAATGACGCGCGGGCGTATTTCGGCAAATGACTCGGCTATGATTTTAGGCGAAGGCATGCGGGTCAGGAACCATAGATGTACGCCTGCCGTTACGCCATAAAGAAAATCGAAGGTCAGCCCGAATATGTGCCCTAAGGGAAGCATGGATACGACGTTGTCGCCCGGCTGGAGTCCGACTTTCATGCGGATGTGCTGGATGTTTGAAGTAATGCACCGGTAAGGAAGCATAACCCCTTTTGAGTATCCCGTGGTGCCTGAGGTATAGTTGATGACCGCCAGTTCTTCAGGGTCTTCGCATCGGTAAGAGACGTTTTCGGCACGGAAACGGCATGGATACCGCTTGCCGAACTCTTCGTTCAAGTGTTCACGGGCATAAGTGAGTTGCTTGGAGCGTGACACTACAAGGTCGAAGTTCTTCAGTTCAATGATGCCTTCCAGCCGGGGCATGGCGGCTTCGTTGAAGTTTTCCCATACTTGGTCGCCCACGAACATCATGCGGGCTTCGGAGTGATTGACTACATTATGCACATTGTCTGCCTTGAATTCGTGCAGGATAGGTACTGCTACGGCTCCGTAGGTAATGATGCTTAGAAATACGGCGGTCCAGTTAGCGCTGTTCCGTCCGCATAAGGCGATTTTATCTCCTGGTTTGATACCGGCAAATTCAAAAAGAATATGCATCTTTTCTATCTTGCGTGCTACGTCCCGGTATTGCAGGGTGGCACCTTTATAATCGGTCATCGCGTCCAGGTTCCAGTTCTGACGGATGCTTTGTTCTATTAGCTGTATGAGGCTTTCTTTGGTTTCCATGTTGTTTATGGGTTGCACATTTACTGCATAATTGTGCGCAAAAGTAATAATTTTATGCTTTCCGGCATAGGGTTCCATGAATTTATTCATACAATTTGCGAAAGAAAGGCAATAAATGGTCTTCTTTTAGTTTAACGTTGGAGGTCTTTTTCAATTTCTTTGTAAGATTCGGTCATTAGCATTTGCAGGTTCTCTTCTCCCTTTTTGCCCAATGGATAGATGGGGGTATGGATGGTAAGGGACAACGGATGCCAGGATAATATTTTTCCGGTGCGCGGCAGAACTTTGAAGGAACCGTTGATGGTAAGCGGAACAACTGGCATCTGCAGTTGGTCTGCAATGAAGAATGCGCCTTTTTTGAATGCATTCATTTGTCCGGTGTATGTACGTGCTCCTTCGGGGAAAACGACGAGTGAAGTTCCTCCTTGCAATACATTTTCTGCCTCTTTGATGGTTTTATATATTTTACGCGGGCTTGTCTTGTCGACAAAAATAAAGCCGGCAGATTCGCATGCTTTTCCTACGAAGGGGATTTCCCGAAGGCTCTTTTTCATCATCCATTTGAAATTACGTCCTAAAAATCCATATATCAGGAAAATATCGAATGCCCCTTGATGATTGGCTACAAATACATACGATGTCTTTTGGTCGAGAAGTTCGTGCCCTTTTACTTTTACGGGTAGCAAAAACAGATAGCATGTCAGTTGCGACCAAAGTTTGCCTGGGTAATATCCCCAAAAGTGACCGTTTCCTAACCAGCATCCTAACATGGTAGTCAGTGCAGTGATGATAGTAGCTGCCAAAAAGACAGGCAGTCCGATGCAGATTTGATAAATGATGTAGATGATTTTCATGTTTAAGTTTATGAGTTTGTTAGTTTTTCCTGTTGATTGGAGATGTGTTTTTATTCTTATTTTTTCGTTTTCAGCGTAATTACGGTTATTTCGGGCCATGCCCCCAAACGCATGGGAAACATAACGAATCCCAATCCGATGTTTACATAGAGCCCTCTTCCGTTTTCTAAATACATGCCTCGATGTTCTGGATAGACAAATTTGGAGAAAGAAAAGCCGAAAAGATTGACTTGCATGTCATGTGTATGTCCGGCTAACATCAATTGGATGTTAGTACGTGGCAAGACTTCCCGTCTCCAGTGTGTCGGGTCATGACTTAGCAGGATTTTAAACATGTCTTCTGTCCCTTTCTGTGCCTTAGGCAGATTCCCTTGGTTAGGGAAAGGCGGATTCCCGCTATTTTCAACTCCAATTAGAGCGATAGAGTCGTTCCCGCGATGCAGGATACGGTGTTCATTCATTAGCATATCCCAACCCATTTGTTTTTCGCGGGATATTAATGTGTCAACATTGGCAAGCCGGTCTGTTTCGGTATCCCAGTGTACGTATGTACCGTAATCGTGATTGCCCAAAACGGAATATATGCCATCTTTAGCCTGAAGTCGTGAAAGGATATGCATGAAGGGTTTTAGTTCATCGGCACGGCTATTGACCAAATCACCTGTAAATACGATGACATCCGGATGTTGTGCGTTGGAAAGCGCAACGGCACGTTGCAATGCTTTCCCTTTATCTGTCCAGCTCCCTGTATGTAGGTCGGAAAGCTGTAGTATGCGGTAACCGTCGAATGCCTGAGGTACATCTGCTGATGTAAATGTGACTTCTTTTACCTGAAAAAACTCTTTTCCGAAAATAGCTCCGAACACGATGTAGGCACAGGTCGCTAAAGATGCAAACAAGGGGAGGCATATCTTGGCTAACGAGTACAAGCGAACCAGTGGGAGAGGGGCAGAGGTTCTGAATAGGCATTGTGCTGTTTTTTTGCAGAGGTAAAGAATTGTATCGCACACCATAAATACCATCTTGGGTACGGCGATACAGAGTGCTATGATGAGGTACATGCTGAAAGCATGTTGTAGTGAATGACGGAAAAATATAAAGACAAGGAGAGCCAGTAGCAATCCGATACTGGGCATCCACCATATCCGGCGTTTCCATTTTTTTGTACTGTGCTTGATATAAAATTTATAGATATACCAATCGGGAAGCAGCAGCAGAATCAAGAAAAATAATGTAATGCGTAGTAAAATCATGGTATGATTAATATTGTAGGTTCATTGTCAAATAGTTTTGTATATAGGAAACCTCCTTCCCACGCCGGGCTGCATAGTCCGCCAGTTGGTGCTCGTCTATTTTCCCTACGGCAAAGTAACGGGCTTGCGGATGGGAAAACATCAGGCCGCATACTGATGCGTGTGGTTGCATCATGCCATTTTCCGTTAAGCGGATGCCGATGCTTTTTATGTCAATAAGTTCATCAAGTAAAAAAATGACCGATAAATCAGGTAAGGAAGGATACCCTACCGCAGGGCGGATGCCTTGGTATTCTTCATTCAGTAATTGTTGGCGGGTAAGGTGCTCGTCTTTTGCATATCCCCATACTTCCTTTCGAATCATTTCGTGCAATTTATTTGCAGCAGCTTCTGCCAACCGTTCATTTAGTGTTTGAATGAGCAAATGCTTGTAAGGGTCATATTCAAATCGTTTTTCCAAAGTTTCGTCTATCGTCGTGGCAAAACCTCCTACTGTATCAGGAATGCCTTGTGACAGAGGACGGACAAAGTCACTTAAACATAAATAAGGATCGGAGTCGTGTACACGTGTTTGTTGGCGTAATAAAGGAAGCTTTTTGCCATCCAGAATTAAGTCATCACCATCGGCATTTGCATCCATCAGCTTGAAAACTGCTTTGACGTTGCATATTTGTTCCATCGTATTCAGCATACGCATAGCTTCCTTATGGAGTTGCATGGCTTCGGTTGCTTTGGGGATGTCAGAAGCAGGAAAATTTGCCAGCCATGCGGCACGGCAGGCATCGCACCCATGGATTTCGGCGATTGAAGCGAACCGTGGCTGAAAATTCCATGCATGGAAAAAGTAAATCCAATTGATGTAATCAATCAATTCATGAATCGTATATGTAATAAAGGTTATTTTAGTTCTCATATCCTGTATTATCGGTTGAAACGAAGGGCTTCTCCTCGATGGCATGTGTTTACATTGCCGTCAGCATAGACTAATTCTCCGTTGACAAATGTTTTCTCTACTTTTGAATGGAATGTTCTGCCTTCGTAAGGGCTCCAGCCGCATTTGCTAAAGATGCAGTCTTGGGTAACGGTCCATTCATGGTTGGGATTAACGATGACCAAGTCTGCTTTATATCCCGGGCGGATGTAGCCTCGTCTGTCTAATTGAAACAGGTCGGCTGGTGCATGGCACATTTTTTTTACAACCTGTTCTATTGTTGTTACCCCTTCTTTTACTAACTCTAACATGCAGACCAATGAGAACTGGATAGAAGGCATGCCTGATACGGCTTTCAGTGCTCCTCCTTGTTTTTCAGACAAGAGATGAGGGGCATGGTCGGTTCCAATGACGTCAATGCAGTCGGTATTTAATGCGCACCGTAACATTTCCCGGTCAAATGCGGTTTTGATGCTGGGATTGCATTTGATGCGTGAACCTAATGTCTTATAATCCTCTTCGCTGAAGAGCAGATGAGGCACACACACTTCTGCTGTAATGTGCTTTTCGGCGAGTGGCTTGTCTTCGAAGAGTTGCAATTCACGGGCAGTGCTGATGTGAAGCACGTGTAACCGTGCTCCTGTTTCTTTAGCCATTTGCACGGCAAGTGAAGACGATTGCCAGCAAGCTTCTTCGCTTCGTATTCTCGGGTGAAGCGCGATATCCGGATTTTCTCCATATTTCATCTTGACAAGTTCGGTGTTCCATTGAATAATTGACGGATCTTCGCAATGCGTCGCAATCAGCATGTTTGCTTTGCTGAATATTTGTTTCAGCGCATTTGTGTCATCTACCAGCATATTGCCTGTGCTGGCACCCATGAATAATTTGATACCGCAAATTCGGGTATTGTCCAGCTGGGAAAATAAATCAGCGTTGCTGTTGGTTGCACCAAAGTAAAACGAATAGTTGACAATACTCTTTTCTGCAGCCATTTCAAACTTGTCTTCCAGCGCTTCCAGTGTAATGGTCTGTGGCTTGCAGTTGGGCATATCCATAAAAGATGTGACGCCTCCTGCGGCAGCTGCAGCACTTTCTGTAAGCATATCGGCTTTGTGGGTTAACCCTGGGTCGCGGAAATGCACATGGTCATCTATTACACCCGGAATAAGGTAGCATTGGTGTGCGTCAATGATGTTGTCGTACCACCCTTCCGGTTCCGGTTCGTTAGCCTGTACGGCGGTGATAATGCCGTTTTCTATAATTACTGAACCAATTATCTTTTCTCCATTGTTTACGATAATGGCGTTTTTTATACACGTTGTCATAAGAAATGAATTAAAATTACTGGTAAATAAAAACTTATAAGACTCTCGCCGTGTTCTTATTCAATGTAATTATCTGGCGGATATGCGGTATAGCTCTCTTGCGTTGTAACGTCTATATTCAAAGTGTTGTTATGGTTAATCATGCCGTATCTGCGGATATGTTTTGAATAGGCTGTCCCATTTCAATCGGATTACTCCGAATACGGCTTCTCCAAAAATGCTGCTGTTCATTTTCGAAGTCCCTAATTCTCTGTTAACAAAAATAACTGGAACTTCTTTTATTTTGCAACCGCATTTGTATGCCGTAAATTTCATTTCGATTTGAAATGCATACCCTTTAAAGCGGATTTTGTCAAGTGGGATTGTTTCCAGCGCTTGGCGGCGGTAGCATTTGAATCCGGCGGTCGTGTCATGGATAGGAAGCCCGGTAATAATCCGTACGTATTTTGATGCGAAATAGGACATCAATACCCTTCCCATGGGCCAGTTTACTACGTTTACTCCACTTATATAACGCGAACCGATAGCGATGTCGAAGCCCTCGTCGTGGCAAGCTGCATATAATCGGGGCAAATCAGCGGGGTTATGGCTGAAGTCTGCATCCATTTCAAATATATAATCATACTGGTGTTCGATTGCCCATTTGAATCCTGTAATGTATGCAGTCCCTAAACCTAATTTCCCTTTCCTTTCTATCAGGAACAGGCGTTCCGGGTATTCCGTTTGCAGATTGCGTACAATTTGAGCTGTGCCGTCCGGTGAGTTATCATCAATAATAAGAATGTGGACACATTTTTTTAATCCGAATACCGCCCGGATAATATTTTCTATATTTTCTTTTTCGTTGTAAGTCGGTATGATTACAACGCTGTCACTTGCCTGCATCATATTATTTTTTTTGCAAAGATACAGAATGAGGTTGATTAAACAAAGCACTAAAATGTTTTTGTAAGAAATTTAAGTCCAATAAAAGCATCGTGGTGGAGGGCAGGGACTGATTCGCACCGTAAATGTAGGGCAAATCGAAGTGATTTGGGGGCTGTTTCCTGCTCTGATAAGCGGTATATACCCCGCAGAATGTATGAAAACTAATTTTTATTGTAAGATTTATGCCGAAATATTTGGCTATTTCAAATAAAGGCTATACATTTGCACCCGCAAACGAAAAAGAAGTCGCACTCTTAGCTCAGTTGGTAGAGCAACTGACTCTTAATCAGTGGGTCCAGGGTTCGAATCCCTGAGGGTGTACTTCGGAGGGAGTTTGCGCGGGAAATTTGACAATTTATAGTAGTGGATGCACTCTTAGCTCAGTTGGTAGAGCAACTGACTCTTAATCAGTGGGTCCAGGGTTCGAATCCCTGAGGGTGTACCAGGCCGTGAGGTGAAAAAGAAAAAGATTCTGAAAACGATGCGTTTTTAGAATCTTTTTTTTGTTGTGTATCTGTCTGTATGCAAGTGCTGAGGTTTTAATATGCGTTTTTTTCTCCCTGGATTGCATTGCGGATGGTACGGTAGATAATATAGATGTCCAGTCCGAAGCTCCAGTGTTCGATGTACCAGATGTCGCCTAATACACGGCCTTCCATGTCTTTCAGTTCTTTTGTCTCTCCACGGTAGCCCGTGACTTGGCTCCAGCCTGTGATGCCGGGCTTTACAAAATGGCGTACCATGTATTTGTTAATCAGTTTTGAGTATTCTTCTGTATGCTTGAGCATGTGAGGGCGTGGGCCGACTATGCTCATATCGCCCAATAGTACATTGATGAACTGGGGAAGTTCGTCGATGTTGGTTTTTCGCATGATGTCTCCCCATTTTGTCTTGCGCGGGTCATTCTTGGTTGCTTGCAGGGTGTCGGCTTCTTTATTGACTTTCATTGAGCGGAACTTGATGCAATAAAATTCGCGGTCGTTCAGTCCGTTTCGTTTTTGGCGGAAGAATACCGGGCCGGGCATGGTCAGTTTTGTAATGATAGTCACGATAATAAGGACGATGGGGAATAGGGTGCACAAGAATAGCAACGAAAATGCAATGTCGAATGCGCGTTTCAAGGCTTTGTTCTCCGGACGGCTAAGCGGGTCGGGGCGCAG
The DNA here is from genome assembly GCF_000190575.1 of Phocaeicola salanitronis DSM 18170. Lineage (NCBI taxonomy): Bacteria > Pseudomonadati > Bacteroidota > Bacteroidia > Bacteroidales > Bacteroidaceae > Phocaeicola > Phocaeicola salanitronis. The sequence goes on from NC_015164.1 coordinate 241,673, forward strand.
GCTCAAATAAGGCACATTCCCTATCATGTTGAAATATACTCGGTTGTGCAGGTAGTTGCGCAGGTTGGGCACGCTGTAGAAGTGTACCAGGTTGTTTTCGCAATAGTTGATGATAGGCACAATAATGTCGGCTTGTTTAGAAGGAAGGCAGCAAAACAGGAAATGGATATACGTGTGGGAAATAAGGTAGCCAATCACTTCTTCCGGCTTGCCTAAATAGGGACATTCCTTGAATTGGGGGTTGGGCTGTTCGTCAAAATATCCCGCAACCGAATATCCGCTGGCAGGGTCGTCTGCCAGTTCATGATATAATTCGATATTATTGGTCGTGCTTCCTACCAAAACCACATAGTTAAGATGGGATTCCCGGCTCCGGTAAGCTTTCAGGGATGCGTGGAAAATGAGCCTGTATGTACTTAGGGCTATGAATAATGTTGCGATGTAAGCCGCAAAGAATAGGGAGAATACATTGAGGTAATCTCCTGTTGCCAGCAATATGCCGCTTACGGCGGAAAAGTACAAAACGTTGCGTAGTACGCGCAGGACAATTTGGAAACCATGTACTTTCTGCCGGTGCAGGATGACACCTCCCCGCATGGTGCATATCAGGTAACAAAGCGATAGGGTGACCAGTATTTGAATTAATGACGCATGATGGGGAAGAGGGTGTAAAGAGGTCTCTTTCCAATAATATAGTGCATAAAACAGGCCGTTGCATAAACATAAATCGCCTGTGATGACAATAGCCTGAATCAGGCTGTTATATTGGGGCTTATAGTTCTTATTCTCCATATAATTATTGGGTTCGTTTGATAAAAGTGCTTTCTCTATAACATTTAAGTGTCTATTCTTGTTTTAAAGGGCTTTTACTTTCATGTTCTTTCCAAATTTATGTTCAGTAATCTATAAGGTTTCATCTGCAAAGGTCGTAATAAAATTAAACACTCACAAGGATTTCCTTTCAAATTGCCCTCTTGTTTCTAAAATAATGTTAATATATGAAAGGTTTTTGCCTGTAATGTATGTTCCATAACATAAAATGTATATCTTTGCATCGTGTTTTTCATGGTATTAGATTTAAGGTTAATGAAGATTGGGAATCTGGGAAGATTCCCTTTTTTTGTGCCCTGCCGTTTTTATATAGTTGCGGCGGTCCACACAAGTATCTGCATCGGACTGTGCATGTATATCCGAAAGGAACTGTACAGGGGTGAGACAACAGGCGTTACAATTGTTACAAATAACAATTAATAAAATCGAGAAAAGAAGAAAGAAGACTCTTGATTATAAATAATATTATATATAAATATATATTTATATATAATATTATTTATATGTGTCTCTCTCCTTGAAGCCTCCTTGTCAAAATCCGATTTTGTTATTTGTTATTTGTAACAATTGTAACGCCTGACTGTCTTCGTTTGGCGTATCATAAATAAAAACCGGAGCAACTGCTTGGTATTTCCATTAGAATCCCTTATATTTGTTATTGAGTTTGCACTCAAGGCTTATATATAATAAGGTATAGAAGAAATATGATGAATATAAAACTTCGACTGATTGTAATGAACTTCCTGCAGTTTGCCGTGTGGGGAGCTTATCTGACTTCGATGGGGACTTATCTGGCAGGAGTGGGCTTGGGTAGTCACATCGGGCTGTTTTATGCCATGCAAGGCATTGTGTCTTTGTTTATGCCTGCTGTTTTGGGCATTGTCGCCGACCGTTGGGTTCCTGCCCAGCGCTTGTTGAGCTTAAGCCATTTGCTCGCGTCTTTGTTTATGGCAGGGGCAGGTTATTATGGCATGACGGCTGGCGATGCGGTGTCTTTCCCGGTGTTGTTCGCTTTTTATTCGATGAGTGTGGCTTTTTATATGCCTACTTTGGCTTTATCCAATTCGGTGGCTTATACGGCGCTCGACCGTGCAGGACTGGATACAATCAAGGCGTTTCCTCCTATCCGGACATGCGGGACTATCGGTTTCATCTGTTCGATGTGGCTGGTAGATTTGTGGGGATTCCAGTCCAATTATATGCAATTCTTCGTGTGTGCAGGGTGGGGCATCCTGCTGGCGGTTTATGCCAATACGCTTCCGGCTTGTCCGGTGAGCCGGGAGGCTGGCGGGAAGAAATCGTTGGCTGAGGCGTTGGGCTTGAAAGCGTTCTTGTTGTTCCGCCAGCGCAAGATGGCGATTTTCTTTGTCTTCTCGATGCTGTTGGGCGTATCGTTGCAGATAACCAATGGGTTTGCCAATCCGTTTATCACCAGTTTCAGCGCTTTGCCCGAATATGCGGATACGTTTGGCGTCCAGCATGCCAATTTGCTGATTTCGCTTTCACAAATCAGCGAGACTTGCTGCATTTTGCTGATTCCGTTTTTCTTGAGCCGTTTCGGCATCAAGAAAGTGATGCTGATTGCAATGGTGGCATGGGTCTTGCGGTTTGGACTATTCGGATTGGGCAATCCGGGGAACGGCGTTTGGATGTTTATTCTTTCGATGATCGTATATGGAGTGGCATTTGATTTCTTCAATGTGTCAGGTTCATTATTTGTAGATAAGGAAACCGATGTGAGCGTACGTTCCAGTGCACAGGGCTTATTTATTATCATGACCAATGGATTGGGTGCGACCATCGGGACATTAAGCGCTCAGGCTGTAGTAAATTGCTTTGTTGATTTTAATAGCGCGGTTCCTCAGGTCGAGGGATGGAGTAAGGCTTGGTTTATTTTTGCGGCGTATGCATTGATAGTGGCAATTTTGTTTGCTATTGTCTTTAAATATAAACACGTAAAAGAATGAAAGAGATTGAAATGAAAATGCTGGATATGTCAACCGTGTTGAGGCCGTCTAATTCGTTTGCGCTGGTATTGGAAGAAGTTGGGGATGAGAAACGGAAATTGGCATTGATTATCGGTGCGGCAGAGGCACAAAGTATCAAAATGGGAGAGTTGAATTATAATCCGCCCCGCCCTTTTACACACGATTTGATGTTGAATGTCATTAAAGCGGGAGGAATACAATGCATGAAGGGCATCATTTATGAAGTGAGGAACGGCATTTATTACTCCTATTTATATATAAGGAGAGCAGACGGCGAAGTGGAGGTGGTTGATGCGCGTACATCGGATGTGATAGCATTGTCGTTGCGCGCTGGTTTCCCACTATATGTGTACGAAGATATTTTAGAGCGTGAACAATTGAGGAATATATCGACGGACGGCTCTACTTATACGCTTACGGTAAATTCCGTGGATATGGATACGCTGAAAAAGGCGATGGAAGAAGCGGTTGCAGCCGAGGACTATGAACGTGCATCGCAATTGCGGGACGAAATCCGTAAGAGGGAAGATGAAGGAAAAGACAATCGTTGATTTTAGAATGAACAGGTATGCATACATTTTATACACCGGATATTGCGGTAAAGACTGAGCTTCCGGAAGAAGAAGCAGCCCATTGTTTGCGCGTATTGCGGCTTACTATGGGGGATGAGGTAGTGCTGACGGATGGGAATGGATTCTTTTATAAAGCCGTAATCGATTCCATTGCAGGAAAACGTTGCCAGGTGAAGATTGTGGAATCTATCTTTCAGGAGCCGTTATGGAAAGGGCATTTGCATGTGGCGATGGCGCCCACGAAGAATATAGACCGGACTGAATGGTTTGCGGAGAAGGCGACTGAAATCGGGTTTGATGAACTGACTTTCTTGAATTGCCGTTTTTCGGAACGGAAGGTAATCAAGACGGAGCGCATCGAAAAGATTGTGGTTTCGGCGGTTAAGCAATCGCTAAAAGCACGGAAGCCAAAGGTAAACGAAATGATTGATTTCGATAAATTTGTCAGGCAAGATTTTAAAGGGCAGAAATTTATCGCGCATTGTTATGAAGGGGAGAAGCTTTTGCTAAAGGATGCTTTGGATGTTCGAATGGACGCGGTTGTATTAATCGGTCCCGAAGGGGACTTTAGCCGGGAAGAGGTCGCATTGGCAGAGTCTTGCGGATTCCGGCCCATCAGTTTGGGAAAATCAAGGTTGCGTACCGAAACGGCGGCTCTTGTGGCGGTACATCTGATGAATCTGGCACATGTGACGGAAAGCTGATGCAAACAAGTGTAAGATAGAAGCGTTAATGATAAAATGAGATTATGATGGACAATAAAATAATAAGGTGGATAGGTTGGATGGGATGTGTGCTGTTGCTGGCTTCATGCAAAAGCGGAGATGAATACGAAGCGGCTTTACCCCGGGATGCTGCTTTGGTGGTTTCGTTTAATCCGGTATCCATCGTTGAGAAGAGCGGTTTGTCGGGCGAGGAAGGAAAAGCAAAAGTGCAACGCTTGGGGGATGCGTTAAAGAGCGGCATGCAAGGCTCCGGACAACTGGTGGATAAGGTAATGGAAAATCCATCAGAAAGTGGCATTGATTTTCGGAAGAAAGTCTATTTATTTGTAGAATCCCAGTCGGTTTCCGCCGGTGTGTTGGCACGGGTGTCCGATGCGGGCAAACTGGAATCCTTGCTCGAAGTATTGGGCAAACAGCAGATTTGTGATGTTTTGACCCAAGAGGAAGGATATACGTGGACAACTATGGGAAATTGGCTGGTGGCGTATACCTCGGATGCTTTATTGGTGTTGGCAGACCCTAACGGAGGCGTTCCTCAAGACTTGTGCCATACGGCCTCGATGTTGCTCCGCCAGAAGAAAGCGGATGGGTATTGTGCTACATCAGATTTTGAGAAGATAAAAGCCGGGAAGGGGGATATTGTGGCATTGACCTCATTGGACATGCTTCCGGGGCAATACGTAAGTCCTGTTTTGATGGGAGCTTCCGGTGGGTTGGAACTGAAAGATATTAAAACATTGGCAGATGTGACTTTTTCGCAAGGCAAGATGCGTATTGATTTCACCAACTTGACTACTGGTCAAGTCATGAAGCAACTGCAGGAAAAGCAGGCTCAGGCTTTTGGAAAGATAGAGGGGACATATTTGGATAAATTTCCTGCCAATACCGGCTTCTGGATGTCCATGCATATAGACGGGAAGAAAATCTATGAGATCTTATGCAAGCATCCTTTGCTGAACAGCCAGCTGGAAAACTCGATGATGCCTATTGATTTTGAGTCGGTGTTGGGTTCAATGAAGGGGGATATGGCGGTAGCCGGAAATCCTGTATCGGGTAAATTTATTGCTTATGCGGACGTTACCGATGACCGTTTCTTGCAGACGTTTGAAAACCTGAAGCCGTTGTTGGCATTGACAGGCGGACGGATGCAGCTTGTCAGCCGCGGTGCTACGGGTTATGAGTTCCGTGTGTCGGACGGGAGCATGTTAGGGGTACGTCCCGGATATCAGGTGTGGTGGTTCGGTGTTTCGAACGGACGCTTTTATGTGACGAATCAAGTTGACTGGATAGATGCTTTTGTCCCGGGGCAGACATTGCGTGATTGTCCATGGGGAAAACAGGTGGAAGGCAATTTGCTATATTGGGGAATGAATTTGGAATCTGCCGTAGAAGAAGCAGGGCAAACTTATGGAGCGCTATCGGAATGGAAGCAGGCTTTGGGCTTTTTGCAGGGACTGGATTATTTGACGTTTGTCATGGAGGACATGAATAAGTCCCGTTTGGAATTAGTGATGAAAGATTCAGATCGGAATATTCTTCAGTCTTTATTGGGTGCAATCAATTAATACGTAAAGGATGGAAACAATCGAGTTACAACAAACCCTGCCGGAGGTATTTGCCGGCAGGGATAGGGTTATCTCTGATGTATGGCATCGGGAGATAGCTTTTCAGAAAGGGAAGATTTACCTGCTGGAAGCAGCTTCGGGGACGGGTAAGTCTTCTCTTTGTAGTTTTATATATGGATATCGGAAGGATTATCAGGGTATTATTTCCTTTGACGGGCAGAATATCCGCAATTTGTCCGTATCCCAATGGGTGCATTTGCGGAAAACTTCATTGAGCATGTTGTTTCAGGAACTTCGCTTGTTCGGAGAATTGACGGCATTGGAAAATGTGCGGATGAAGAATGCATTGACAGGGTATTGTCAACGGAAACAGATTGACGAATGGTTTCAAAGGTTAGGGATTGATGGGAAAAAAGACCAGAAAGTGGAACGTATGTCTTTTGGCCAGCAGCAGAGGGTGGCGTTTATCCGTGCATTGTGCCAGCCTTTTGATTTTATTTTCCTTGACGAACCGATAAGCCATTTGGATGATGGAAATAGCCGCATTATGGCAGATATACTGAAAGAGGAAGTAAACAAGAGGGGAGTAGGCGTGGTAGTGACTTCTATCGGGAAGCATTTGCCCTTGGAGTATGAGAGGGTATTGAAGCTTTAGGTTCCGCAACGCATTTATTAATTATTCATATTCATCGGATTATGGTTTGGAAATTATTGAGGCAGCATCTGAGCGTCTCCCAATTGGCAGGTTTTTTCTTTGCCAATGTATGCGGTATGGTAATTGTGTTGCTTGCCGTGCAATTTTATCGGGATGTTTTGCCGGTATTTACTCAGGGAGATAGCTTTATGAAAGGGGATTATGTCATTGTGAGTAAGAAAGTCAGTACATTGGGGACAATTGTGGGCAAACAGTCGGCATTTTCTTCGGGAGATATTCGGGACATTGAGGCTCAGCCTTTTGTAAAAGGGGTGGGGCGTTTTATCCCTTCTCAGTTTAAGGTGTCTGCCGGTATGGGGTTGCAGGGTATAAAAATGTCGACGGATTTGTTCTTTGAGGCGGTACCGGACGTATATGTGGACGTAAAATCGGAGAAATGGAACTTTAATCCGAACTCCGGTGAAGTGCCGATTATCATACCTCGTAATTATTTGAATTTGTATAATTTCGGGTTCGCTCAAAGCCGGAATTTGCCTCAATTGTCCGAGGGGTTGATTGGAATGGTTAGTTTGGATATCCGTATCATGGGCAATGGGAAGGTGAAGCAGATGAAGGGGCGTATCGTTGGATTTTCCAATCGGCTCAATACGATTCTGGTTCCCGAAACGTTTATGCGTTGGGCGAATAGCCATTATGGTGCGGGAGAAGACGCAAAGCCTTCTCGTCTGATTGTAGAAGTCAATAATCCGGCGGACGAGCGTATCGTTCAGTATTTTCAGCGGAAAGGGTATGAAATGGAGGGCAATGAACTGGATGCAGGTAAAACGGCTTGGTTCTTGAGGGTGATTATCGGAGTTGTATTGTCGGTCGGCCTGTTGATTAGCGCACTTTCGTTTTACATTCTGATATTAAGCGTTTATTTGTTGTTGCAAAAGAATATGCGCAAATTGGAAACCTTGTTGTTGATAGGATATAGTCCGGCGCAAATAGCGCGTCCTTATCAAATACTTACCATTGCATTGAACTTGTTGGTGTTGCTTTTAGGTGTTGGGATTGTGGCGTGCGTGCGTTCTTGGTATGTGCCGGTCCTTTCTGCTTTGTTCCCTGAAGCGGGTGTGGCTGGGTTGGTTCCTGCGCTGGTTGTGGGAGTCGTAGTTTTTGGGTTTGTATCTGTGCTGAATGTATATATAATTCGCCGGAAGGTGAATGCTGTTTGGTTTCGTAAAAAGTAGAGCGTATGGTTAGGCAAGTCGAATTTACATTAAAACCTCGTACGAGAGGGTTTCATTTGATAACGCAGGAAGTAATGAGCCATTTGCCGGAGTTGCCCGAAACGGGTCTGTTGCATTTGTTCATTAAACATACGAGTTGTGCATTAAGCATTAATGAGAATTATGACCCTAGTGTGCGTAATGACATGGAGCGTATTTATAATAATCTGGTGAAGGAGAATCAGGCTTATTATACGCATGTGGATGAAGGTCCCGATGATATGCCGAGTCATGCCAAATGCAGTCTGACAGGAGTGTCTCTTACCATACCTGTAACGTCCGGACGCTTGAATTTGGGTACATGGCAGGGGATTTATTTATGTGAGTTCAGAGATTATGGCGGAGCACGTCGGATTGTGGCCTCAATACTTGGTTAAGCCTCTTTGTTTTCGCACACGGAATGTTTTTTGTGTGAATAAATGTTTAAAAACGGGCGGTATTGTCTCCCCTTTTTAATATATAGTTTCATGTTCGCTGGAAAAAGTGGTTTTTTTACAAAAAAATGTTAGTTAGGATGACAAGATAATAAGATATTTATATAAATTTGCGTAGATGATTAATGATACATTGAACCATTAAAATGTGGTTCTGGTAGAAAATAGTTGAATCTATAAAAAATAAAGAGTAAAGCTTATGTCAAAAATCGTTGGACACATTTCGCAGGTAATCGGTCCGGTGGTCGATGTGTACTTCAAGTTGGATGAAGGGCAGGATGTAGAACAATCATTGCCGAAAATCCACGATGCGTTGACAATCGTCCGTAATGACGGTCGTACGTTGGTGATTGAAGTGCAGCAACATATCGGTGAAGACACTGTACGTTGCGTAGCCATGGACAGTACGGATGGTTTGAAACGCGGAATGGAAGTCGTTCCTGCCGGTCACCCGATTTCTATGCCGGTTGGAAGTCAGATTAAAGGACGTGTAATGAATGTGGTCGGTGATGCTATCGACGGAATGAAAGAATTGGATAAGGCGGAAGGCTTTCCGATTCATCGTGAACCGCCGAAGTTTGAAGACTTGGCTACTTCGCAAGAAGTCCTTTTCACGGGTATTAAAGTTATTGACCTTTTGGAACCTTATTTGAAAGGAGGTAAAATTGGTCTGTTTGGTGGTGCCGGTGTAGGAAAGACCGTGCTCATCAAAGAGTTGATTAACAACATTGCCAAGAAGCACAATGGTTTCTCCGTCTTTGCCGGTGTGGGTGAACGTACCCGTGAAGGTAATGACTTGTTAAGGGAAATGATTGAGTCTGGCGTAATCCGTTACGGCGATGAATTCTTGAAGAGCATGGAAGAAGGCAATTGGGATTTGTCGAAAGTGGATTACAAGGAAGTGGAGAAATCTCAGGTATCCATGGTGTTCGGGCAAATGAATGAGCCTCCTGGTGCACGTCAGTCGGTGGCTCTGTCCGGTTTGACACTTGCGGAATCTTTCCGTGACCGTGATACGGGCGAGAATGGTCCGCGTGATATCTTGTTCTTCATTGACAATATCTTCCGTTTCACTCAGGCTGGTTCCGAGGTTTCGGCTTTGTTGGGACGTATGCCTTCTGCGGTAGGTTATCAGCCGACATTGGCAACGGAAATGGGACAGATGCAGGAACGTATTACTTCTACAAAGAATGGTTCTATCACTTCGGTACAGGCTGTATATGTGCCTGCCGATGACTTGACAGACCCGGCTCCTGCAACGACCTTTACTCACTTGGATGCTACTACGGTGTTGAGCCGTAAGATTGCCGAGCTTGGCATTTATCCTGCCGTTGACCCCTTGGATTCTACTTCACGTATTTTGGATCCGCTGGTCGTAGGCAAGGAACATTATGATACAGCCCAACGCGTTAAGCAAATACTTCAACGTAATAAAGAGTTGCAAGACATTATCTCTATCTTGGGTATGGATGAATTGTCGGACGAAGACCGTCTGACCGTAAACCGTGCCCGCCGTGTACAACGGTTCTTGTCACAACCGTTTGCCGTAGCAGAGCAGTTTACGGGCGTGCCCGGCGTGATGGTTTCAATCGAGGATACAATTAAGGGATTCAAGATGATACTGGACGGCGAGGTGGATTATCTTCCGGAACAGGCTTTCTTGAATGTCGGTACGATTGAGGACGCGATAAAGAAAGGAGAGAAACTGCTTGCTGCTGCGAAAGGATAGTATTGAGTTTTTTAAAACTAAGAAAGAATGAAAGAACTTCATCTGGTTATCGCTTCACCTGAACAGACCGTTTTCGATGGGAAAGTGGACATGGCTGTATTGCCCGGCGAGCTTGGAGAATTTCAAGTGCTGGTGAACCATGCGCCATTGATTTCTTCGCTTATGGCTGGAGAAGTGAGGTATACGGCTGGAAAAGAATCGCATGCCTTGGCTATCAAGGGCGGATTTGTAGAAGTCAGGGACAATCAGATATCAGTTTGTGCCGAGCTCTAAAGAGAGGGAAGCTTGAGTTAATGCTATTGACAGAATGTTATTAAAGGCGATAAAGAAGAAATTCATTCAGGAACTGACAGGGACAGGTCTGATCCTGACAATCGGAACGCTGTTGTTTTTCCATTTCTTTTTCCCGGAAAGGTATTTCCAATGGTTTCCGCTGATTCCTGTGTTTTTCTATGTCTTTGGCCTTTTCTATATTTATATGTTTGAATTCAGCTATCAGCTGGGGGCAGACAAAATAGCGATGACTTATTTGATATGTAAGGTGCTGAAATTTATTTTGAGCGCTTTGGTACTGATATTTTACGGATTCGTAATAGAAGACGAGGTGGGTGCTTTCGTGGCTGCATTCGTTTTCTTTTATTTTGCGTTTCTGGTTTTTGAAACCCGTTTCTTCCTTCGCTTTGAAGCGAAACTGAAATTAAGTAAACAAGTAAAAAATGAAAAAAATACGGTACATAGTAATAACACTGCTGCTTTTGTTGGCAATTCCAACCACGACGCTGAAAGCGGAAACGGGCAGTGATGGGGAGATAGATGTGAACGAATTGATATTCGGGCATATCGGTGACGCGTACGAGTGGCATATAGTCTCGTTTGGCGACACTCATCTCACTATCCACCTTCCGGTAATCGTAAAAAGCAGTACGGGCTGGCATGTGTTCTGCTCTTCTCATTTGGAAGGAGGAGAAGAATACGAAGGCTTGTACATTGCCGAGGGGGGTGCCAATGACGGTAAGATAGTGGAACGGAATGCTGCCGGTGAAGAGGTGAGGCCTCTTGACATTTCCATAACCAAGAATGTGCTTGGCTTGTTCATCAACAGTGCGTTGCTGGTGGTGATTATGCTGGGCTGCGCGCGCTGGTATAAGAAACACGCGTTAGAGCAGGGAGCTCCTAAAGGCGGTGTGGGAATGATAGAGGCAACCGTAATGTCTATTTATGACGATGTAATCAAAGGCTGTGTAGGTGAAGATTACAGACGTTATGCACCTTATTTGCTGACCGCTTTCTTCTTTGTGCTGGTGAATAACCTGATGGGATTGATTCCTATCTTTCCGGGAGGGGCGACTGTAACAGGTAATATTGCCATTACGATGGTCTTGGCATTATGCACGTTCCTTTTCACCAATATTTTCGGTACAAAGGCTTATTGGAAAGACATTTTTTGGCCTGAAGTTCCAACATGGCTGAAAGTGCCGGTACCTATGATGCCGTTGATAGAATTCTTCGGTATATTCACTAAACCGTTTGCATTGATGATTCGTCTTTTTGCCAATATGATGGCAGGCCATGCCGCTATGTTGAGTTTGATAGCAATCATTTTCATCACGGTTAAGGCAGGACCGGTAATCAATGGTTCAATGACAATCGTCGCTGTGGCATTCGGAATTTTCATGAATGCGCTCGAGCTTTTGGTCGCATTTATCCAAGCGTATGTGTTCACGATGCTTTCGGCCGTGTTTATCGGTTTGTCGAGAGTGAAAGAACACGCAGAAAAATAAAGTAATAAATTAAAAGTATAACCAATTAAATTTTTAGAATTATGTTATTATCAGTTTTATTGCAGGCTGCTGCAGGTGTTGGCATTAGTAAATTAGGCGCTGCTATCGGCGCAGGTATCGCAGTATTGGGTGCAGGTATCGGTATCGGTAAAATCGGTGGTGCTGCCATGGAAGCTATGGCACGTCAGCCGGAAGCATCAGGCGATCTGCGTATGAACATGATTATTGCTGCTGCCTTGGTCGAAGGTGTGGCTCTGATTGCAATCGTGGTTTGTTTGTTGACTTTGTTCTTATAATAAAAACGATACATTATGGGATTATTAACTCCGGATCCGGGGCTGGTGTTCTGGATGATTATCACGTTCGGCGTCGTATTCGTCTTGTTGGCGAAATATGGCTTCCCCGTAATCATCAAGGCAGTAGAGGACCGGAAAGCATATATCGATAATTCGTTGAAGGCTGCACGCGATGCGAATGAACAGTTGGCGAACGTGAAGCTCGAAGGCGAAAAGATTCTTGCTCAGGCACGTGAGGAGCAGAACCGCATCTTGAGTGAGGCCGCCGTTACACGCGACCGCATTGTAAAAGACGCTCAAGACCGGGCTATTACCGAAGGCCAGCGGCTGATGGCGGAAGTGAAAAAACAGATTGAAACGGAAAAAGAAAGTGCAATCCGTGATATCCGCCGCCAAGTGGCTGTCCTTTCGGTCGAAATTGCCGGGAAAATCATGCGGAGTAAGCTTGCCGATACAAAAGAGCAGAATGCTTTGATTGACCGTATGTTGGATGAAATGCTTGAATCTTCTAAAAAATAATAGGTTATGAATACAGGAGTTGTTTCCAGACGTTATGCAAAAGCTTTGCTCGCTTATGTGAAGGCGGCAAAAAAAGAAGACAAAGTATATGAAGAAGTGAAAACGTTAGCTTCATACTTTGAGCGTGTTGCCGGTTTGCGTCACGCGGTGGAAAATCCTGTATTGGATATTCCGGCAAAACTGAAACTCTTGCGGGAAGCTGCGGGAGGAGCGGGCGTGAGCCAGGAACTGATGCGTTTCTTCGGGCTGGTATTGGAAGAAAAAAGAGAGAAATTCTTGCAGTTCATGACCTGGTCGTATATCGACTTGTATCGTGAGGATAAAAACATTCTCATCGGCAAATTGACAACGGCTGTTCCTTCTCCTAAACTGGTGGCGTATTTGCAAAAGACATTGTCTGAGGCGAATAACGCAACGGTTGAACTGGAGACGAAAGTGGATGCTAATCTGATCGGCGGCTATATCGTAGAAGTGGCAGGCACTCGTATGGATGCAAGCGTAGCCAACCAGTTGAAGCGTGTAGAACAGCAGTTTATTGCAAAAAACAGAAGAATAATTTAAAACAAAGCTTATGCCAGAAAATAATAATATTAAACCCAGTGAAGTTTCAGAAGTGCTTCTCCAGCAATTGCAGGGGATTGACACTTCACTGAAATTCGACGAAGTGGGTACCGTGCTTCAGGTGAGTGATGGCGTGGCTCGTATTTACGGATTGCGTAATGCCGAAGCTAACGAATTGCTTCAGTTTGAGAATGGTATCATGGGAGTCGTGATGAATCTGGAGGAAGATAATGTCGGAGCCGTTTTGTTGGGTCCTACCGACCAGGTAAAAGAAGGTATGGTAGTAAAACGTACTAACCGTATTGCCTCTATTAATGTAGGCGAGGGAATGTTGGGACGTGTTATCGACCCGTTAGGCGTGCCTTTGGACGGGCGTGGCGAAATCACAGGGGATACGTGTGAGATGCCTTTGGAGCGCAAAGCGCCGGGAGTAATCTTCCGCCAGCCGGTTACCGAGCCGTTGCAGACAGGGTTGAAAGCGATTGATGCGATGATACCTATCGGACGCGGGCAACGTGAGCTGATTATCGGCGACCGTCAGACAGGTAAGACCGCCATTGCGATTGATACCATTATCAACCAGCGCCATAATTATGAGGCAGGTGATCCGGTATATTGTATCTATGTCGCTGTAGGACAAAAAGGGTCTACGGTGGCGAGTCTTGTAAATGTATTGCGCGAAAAAGGCGCGATGGATTATACGATTGTGGTAGCCGCTACCGCTTCCGATCCTGCTGCCTTGCAGTATTTTGCGCCGTTTGCGGGAGCTGCTATCGGCGAATATTTCCGCGATACAGGCCGTCATGCCTTAGTCGTTTACGATGACTTGTCAAAGCAGGCGGTCGCTTATCGTGAAGTGTCTTTGATTTTGCGCCGCCCCTCAGGACGTGAAGCCTATCCGGGCGATATCTTCTATCTGCATTCCCGTTTGTTGGAGCGTGCGGCGAAGATTATCAGCCAGCAAGAGGTGGCAGAAACCATGAACGATTTGCCCGCAAGCCTGAAAGGGAAGGTGAAAGCCGGCGGTTCGCTTACCGCATTGCCTATCATTGAGACACAGGCAGGCGACGTTTCGGCTTATATTCCTACCAATGTGATTTCTATTACCGATGGCCAGATATTCTTGGAAACAGACTTGTTCAACCAAGGTTTCCGTCCTGCCATCAACGTGGGTATTTCTGTATCCCGTGTCGGTGGTAGCGCACAGGTCAAGAGTATGAAGAAAGTGGCAGGTACGTTGAAAATCGACCAGGCGCAATACCGCGAGCTGGAGGCATTCTCTAAGTTCAGCAGCGATATGGACCCTGTCACCGCTATGGCTATTGACCGCGGACGTAAGAATAATCAGTTGCTTATCCAGCCTCAATACACGCCGATGCCGGTAGGTGAACAGGTGGCTATCTTGTATTGTGGCACGCACTCGTTGATGCGGGAAGTCCCCATAGACAAAATACGTGCTTTTCAAGATGCGTTCTTGACCACCATGCGTGCAAATCATCAAAAAGATGTATTGGATGTCTTGGCGGCTGGCAAGATCAGTGATGAGGTAACGGCAATCATCGAAAAAGTAGCGGCAGATACAGTAGGACAATTTAAAGAAAAATAATCATCATGGCATCACTGAAAGAAGTAAAAGGAAGAATCAGTTCCATCAACGGTACGCTGAAAATCACTTCGGCGATGAAGATGGTGGCCTCTGCTAAGCTTCACAAGGCGCAGGGGGATATCGAAAGCATGCTTCCTTACGAACGAAGACTACATCACATGCTTACCAATTTTTTGAGTTCGGGGCAAAGTGTAGAGTCGCCTTTCATTGTGAAACGTGATGTGAGGAAGATTGCCATCGTCGTGTTTGCGTCAAACAGCAGTTTGTGCGGGGGCTTCAATGCCAATGTAATCCGGCACTTGCAGGAAACGGTTGCAGAATATGCGAAAACAATCGGGAAAGAGAATATCTTGGTTTATCCGGTAGGACGCAAAGTTGCGGATGCTGTCAAGAAAATGGGGTTTGCTCCCATGGGTGATTACCAGCACATGAGCGGCAAACCGAATTACCAGGAAGCTTCCGGTTTGGCGGCAGAGCTGATCAACCGTTATTTGGCGGACGAGGTTCAGGAAATCATTCTGTTGTATAATCACTTCAAGTCAACATCTTCGCAGGTGCTGGTGAAAGAGGCTTATTTGCCGCTTGACCTTGAAGCTGAGCAAAAGGCAGGTGCTGCACAAGAAGGCAGGCAGAAAGGGCAGATGGAGGCAGATTACATTATCGAACCCTCAGCAGAGCGGGTTATGCAGGAATTGCTTCCTAAAGTGCTCCGTTTGAAAATCTATACCGTCTTGCTTGATTCGGCTGCCGCTGAACATGCCGCACGTACAATGGCGATGCAAATTGCAACGGATAATGCGAATGATTTGTTGCAGGAGCTTACGTTGCTCTACAACAAGAGTCGTCAGCAGGCTATTACCAACGAATTGCTCGATATTGTGGGCGGTACGATGGCGTAAATAGTTTAAATGAAAAGCTTAGAAATGGAGAAAGGAAAGTAATGTTTGCTTTCTGTAGTCTTCGTTTCTAGGCTTTTTTTGTGGAATTATCTTAGATTCGTTCAGATAATTAAGAATTGATATAATCCTCTATTTTTCAAGCCTTAGAAATTCTCTAAGGCTTTCTTTATTTATCCGTCGATATTCATTACTTTTGCATAAAGCGATGTTTTATTATTAAAATAATTTTTTGATGAATGTTGATGAAATATTAAGCCGCCTGCATATTGAGCGGCTGAACGAAATGCAGCAGGCCGCTATCCGTGCTTTTGGGGGAGGGGATGACGTCATCTTGCTTTCGCCTACGGGGTCGGGCAAGACGCTGGCGTATCTTTTGCCTCTGCTTTCTTTTTTGAAACCCGGAGTAAAGGGGGTGCAGGCTGTAGTGTTGGTTCCTTCGCGTGAACTGGCTTTGCAGATTGACCAGGTATTCCGTGCGATGGGGACAGAATATAATGTAATGAGCTGTTATGGCGGCCGTCCGGCGATGGACGAGCATAGGGTGATGAAGAACGTGAATCCGGCGGTGATTATCGGTACGCCGGGCAGGATGAACGACCATCTTCAGAAAGCGAATTTCGATGCTTCTGCGGTCCGCCTGTTGGTGATAGACGAGTTTGACAAGTGCCTGGAATTCGGCTTTCAGGAGGAAATGGCTTCGGTGATGGGGCAATTGCCCCGGATAGAACGGCGTTTCCTGCTCTCTGCCACCGATGCCGAAGAAATACCTCGTTTTACAGGTTTAAGAAGAGTGAGGAAACTGGATTTCCTCCGTCCGGAGCACGTTTTGTCTTCCCGTTTGCATTTATATAAAGTGGTGTCTCCCGTAAAAGACAAGCTGGATACCTTATTCCGTTTGCTTTGCTGCATTGGAAACGAATCGACGCTGGTGTTCTGCAATCACCGGGAAAGCGTAGAGCGGGTAGGGGAATATTTGCGTAGGATGAAAATGTACTGTGAGGTGTTCCACGGGGGCATGGGGCAGGACGAACGCGAGCGGGCGCTGTATAAGTTCCGCAACGGGAGCTGTCCGGTGCTTGTCTCTACGGATTTGGCTGCCCGGGGGCTGGATATTCCGGAGATAAAGAACGTGGTGCACTATCATCTTCCGGTGTCTGAGGACAGCTTTATCCACCGCAACGGGCGGACGGCGCGTTGGGAAAACGAAGGGAATGCGTATGTGTTGGCTTATCAGGAGGAGGCGTTGCCTTCTTATTTGCCGGAAGACGCGTTGGAGGATTATGAATTGCCCGGTTCGGTGTCTTTGCCGCCTTTGCCCGAGTTTGTGACTTTGTATATCGGAAAAGGGAAAAAAGACAAGATAAATAAGGTAGACATTGTCGGTTTCCTGTCGAAAAAAGGCCGTTTGCAGAAGGACGAAATAGGGAAGGTAGACGTGAAAGAACGTCACGCTTTTGTGGCAATCGCCCGAAGAAAGGCTAAACAAGTGTTAAAACTTGTACAAAATGAAAAGATTAAGGGGGTAAAAGCTTTGATAGAAGTGGCAAAATGATAACTTTGTGTCAGAGATCTGTCCGTTCTTTATATTGAACACAGAGACACAGAGACGCGGAGTTTTATTTACGGTTTTACAATTTACGAAGTATGATTTCATATCAAACTGGTAAATGGTAAACCGTACATTGAAAAATAAACTATTTCTCCGTGCCTTTGTGTCTCTGTGTTCTGTTTTTATCTGTGTCAATGTGTAATTAAAATATGCCCCTTGTTGGTAATTTGTAAGCCTGAAAGCCGGCTTAGCGTAAAATTATTCATAAAACTTTTGGATATAAAAAAATAATTGCTAACTTCGCATCCAAGAACTAATGATATTGTTTAACCAAAACAAACTACCAAATGAAAAAACATAATTTTAATGCGGGACCTTCTATATTGCCTCGCGAAGTGATCGAAAAAACAGCTCAGGCTATTCTGGATTTTAACGGATCAGGACTTTCGTTGATGGAAATCAGTCACCGCGCTAAAGACTTCCAGCCTGTGGTAGACGAAGCAGTGGCGTTGTTTAAAGAGTTGTTGAACATCCCCGATGGCTATTCCGTGCTGTTCTTGGGCGGAGGCGCAAGCCTGGAGTTCTGTATGGTTCCTTATAATTTCCTGGAAAAGAAAGCCGCTTATCTGAATACAGGCACATGGGCGAAAAAAGCCATGAAGGAAGCAAAAGCTTTTGGTGAAGTAGTAGAGGTGGCCTCTTCGGCCGATGCCAATTATACATTTATTCCGAAGGGATATGAAGTGCCGTCGGACGTGGACTATTTCCATATCACGACCAACAATACGATTTACGGTACCGAGCTTCATGCGGACCCGGAGGTAAACGTGCCGCTGGTGGCTGACATGTCTTCCGACATCTTCTCGCGTCCGGTTGATGTATCGAAATACATCTGCATTTACGGCGGCGCGCAAAAGAACCTGGCTCCTGCAGGCGTGACTTTTGTTATCGTGAAGAATGATGCGGTAGGGAAAGTTTCGCGTCACATTCCGACCATGCTGGATTACCAGACCCATATCGAGAAGGGCTCTATGTTCAATACACCTCCTGTAGTGCCTATTTATGCGGCTTTGCAGACCTTGCGTTGGCTGAAGGCGCAAGGCGGGGTAGAGGAAATGCAGCGCCGTGCCAAACTGCGTTCGGACATGCTGTATGCCGAGATTGACCGCAACAAGTTGTTCCGTGGCACGGTGACGGCTCCCGAAGACCGTTCGTATATGAACATTTGTTTTGTGATGGCTGACGAATATAAAGAACTGGAAGCTGATTTCTTGAAGTTTGCCACCGAAAAAGGTATGGTAGGCATTAAGGGTCACCGTTCGGTCGGAGGATTCCGTGCTTCATGCTACAATGCACTGCCTGTGGAAAGCGTACAGGCATTGATTGACTGCATGCAGGAGTTCGAGAAGATGCATTGATTTGATTTACGAAAAATGGAATGGAACACAGAGGCACAAAGACACAGAGTCTTATTTACGATTTTACAATTTACGAAGTACGATTAAATCATAGAAATAGTAAGCAGTAAATGGTACATTGAAAAATAAATTTTTTCTCCGTGTCTCTGCGTCTCTGTGTTCGATTTTTCCGCTATTCATTCCTGATTAACTATAACATTGAATATGATGAAAATATTGGTTGCAACAGAGAAACCGTTTGCTAAGGTAGCGGTAGACGGTATCCGTAAAGAAATAGAAGGAGCTGGTTACGAATTGGCCCTGTTGGAGAAATATACTGATAAGGCGCAATTGCTGGATGCGGTGAAAGACGCAAATGCTTTGATTATCCGGAGCGACGTGATAGACAATGAAGTGTTGGATGCTGCCAAGGAACTGAAGATTGTAGTACGTGCCGGAGCGGGATATGACAATGTAGACCTTGAAGCGGCTACGGCTCATGGCGTATGCGTAATGAACACGCCGGGGCAGAACTCGAATGCGGTGGCAGAGCTGGCTTTCGGAATGATGATAATGGCTGTCCGCAATTTTTATGACGGCAAATCCGGTACGGAGTTGAAAGGCAAGAAACTGGGTATTCATGCCTACGGAAATGTGGGACGCAATGTGGCCCGTATCGCTAAGGGTATCGGCATGGAGATTTATGCTTACGACGCTTATTGCCCCAAAGAAGTGATGGAGGGTGACGGAATCGTTCCGGTAGATTCCGCCGAAGCCTTGTACGAAACCTGTAACGTGGTTTCGCTTCACATCCCGGCTACTGCTGAAACGAAGAATTCCATCAATTATGATTTGGTGAACCGTATGCCGAAGAACGGGCTGTTGGTGAATACGGCACGTAAGGAAGTCATTAACGAGGCAGACTTGCTTCGCTTGATGAACGACCGTCCTGACTTGAAGTATGTGACGGATATCATGCCGGTCCATCATGCCGAATTTGCCGAGCAATTCCCCGGACGTTATTTCTCTACTCCGAAGAAGATGGGCGCACAGACCGCCGAAGCCAATATCAACGCGGGCATAGCAGCCGCAAAACAGATTGTCGGCTTTTTGAAAGACGGATGTGAGAAGTTCCGGGTGAATAAGTAACTATCAATTAACAATTAATAATTAATAATTAATAGTTAATAATTAATAATTAACTATGCGGCACTGTGATTGTTTTGTTCTTGCGGATTACAAATCCGGCGTAGCAAAATCCATACCGCGTATGATATAATTGTTAATTATTAATTATTAATTATTAATTATCAACTGAATACTATGGTAAAGATAAGACCCTTTAAAGGCATACGTCCGCCGAAAGAGTTGGTGGAGGAAGTGGCTTCGCGCCCCTATGACGTGCTTAATTCGGAAGAGGCGCGGGCAGAAGCCGCGGGCAATGAGAAATCGCTGTATCACATTATCAAGCCTGAGATAGACTTTCCCGAAGGAACGGATGAGCATGACCCGCGCGTATATGAAAAAGCGGCAGAGAATTTCCGGATGTTCCAAGAGAAAGGCTGGCTGGTGCAGGATGAAAAGGCGTGCTATTACGTCTATGCCCAGACGATGGACGGGAAGACCCAATATGGATTGGTGGTAGGTGCGTACGTGCCCGACTACATGAACGGGAACATCAAGAAGCACGAACTGACCCGCCGCGATAAGGAAGAAGACCGCATGAAGCATGTACGGGTGAATAATGCGAATATCGAACCGGTTTTCTTCGCTTATCCGGAAAACGCGGAACTGGATGCGATTGTGAAGAAATATGTGGAACGGAAGCCTGAATACGATTTCATCGCGCCGGGAGACGGATTCGGCCACACATTTTGGGTAATAGACGCGGAGGAGGACATCGAAGCCATCACGCGTGCATTTGAAAAGATTCCTGCCATGTATATTGCCGACGGGCATCACCGGAGTGCGGCGGCTGCACTGGTGGGGGCGGAGAAAGCCCGGCAGAATCCGAACCACAAAGGGGATGAAGAATACAATTACTTCATGGCAGTATGTTTCCCCGCCAATCAGTTGACCATTATTGACTATAACCGGGTTGTGAAGGATTTGAACGGATTGACTCCACAAGCTTTCATCGAAGCCTTGAGAAAGCATTTTGAGGTGGAGGAGAAGGGGGCGGAAATCTATAAGCCGCAGGCTTTGCACAACTTTTCGCTTTATGTAGGGGGCAAATGGTATAGCCTGACCGCGAAGCCGGATACGTATGATGATACTGACCCGATAGGCGTGCTGGATGTAACGATTTCTTCCAGGTTGATTCTGGATGAGATATTAGGCATTAAGGATTTGCGCTCGGACAAGCGCATTGATTTCGTAGGCGGCATCCGTGGATTGGGAGAGCTGAAGAAGCGGGTGGATAGCGGCGAGATGCAAATGGCGCTGGCGTTGTATCCGGTATCGATGAAGCAGTTGATGGACATTGCCGATACGGGCAACATTATGCCGCCCAAAACCACCTGGTTCGAGCCTAAGTTGCGTTCGGGGCTTGTTGTTCATAAGCTGGAATAGGAGTTAGAGGGAGTTATTTCAGAAACGCAGATTCACGCAGATTTTCGCGGATATTCAATTATAGTAAAACAAAATTGGTTTGCGAAAAATGGAATGGAACACAGAGACACAAAGACACAGAGCTTTATTTTTTGAGAGAACAGAGTTCACAGAGTAAAAGTCTGACTCTATGGTCTTTACCTTCTCTATATATTTATTTCTCCGTGCCTCTGTGCCTCTGTGTTCAATAGAAAGGATTAACGGATTTTTCGCAATCCATTTCTGATTGACTATAAAATAATCCTCGAAAATCTGTGTTTCTGATGTCGGTTTCAGAAGCAAGGCTAACTCCCTCTAACTCCTATCCCATAAATGAAGAATTGTAAAAACGCAAAAATTCTTTGTTCTTCATTCTTCGTTCTTCATTTAAAAACTCCTATCTTTGCACCCGGTTTTGAAAAACGGATTGGATTTATGGAGCGTGTTACATTCAAAGGGTTTGCGTATGGAGCTATAGCAGCTGCCAGTTATGGGTTGAATCCCTTGTTCGCCTTGCCTCTTTATGCCGATGGCATGGGGGCGGATTCTGTGTTGTTTTACCGGTATGCCTTTGGGCTGGTCATGCTTGGCGTGATGATGTTGGTGCAGAAGCAGTCGTTTGCATTGCGCCGGTGCGAAGTGTTGCCGTTGGTAATCATGGGACTGCTCTTTTCCTTCTCGTCGCTTACTTTGTTCTTGTCTTATAATTATATGGATGCGGGGATTGCCTCCACCATCCTGTTTGTCTATCCGGTGCTGGTGGCCATTCTGATGGCGGTATTCTTTAAAGAAAAAGTTTCCCCGATAACAATGATTTCTATCGCATTGGCGTTTACGGGCATCTCGTTGCTTTATCAAGGCGAAGGCGGGCAGACTTTAAGCCTGACGGGCGTGACGCTGGTCTTTATATCCTCGCTCACGTATGCTCTGTATATAATAGGTGTAAACCGCTCGGTATTGAAGGATATGCCTATCGCCAAGCTGACATTCTATGTCTTGTTGTTTGGCTTGAGCGTCTATGTGATACGCCTGAAATTCTGCACCCAACTGGATGTAGTCAGCCAGCCGGTATTATGGATAAATCCGGTATGCCTTGCCTTGTTCCCGACCGTTATTTCATTGGTGGCAATGACAAAGTCCATTCATTATATCGGTTCGACTCCAGCCGCCATATTAGGTGCATTAGAACCGCTGACCGCTATCTGTTGCGGGGTGTTGGTGTTCGGCGAACGGCTTACTCCCCGCATTATATTGGGAATTGTGCTGATACTGATAGCCGTGACACTTATCATTCTGGGCAAGTCGTTGATTCGCCAGCTTCAGGTACGGGTGATTCACCGTAATCATCATTTCCCGCAACGTTAACCGAAAAAGGCAGGAGGACACGTGGACGATACCTATAGAACCATAACTGGACCTTCGGAAGCTGTTTATACGGAGAAGCGGAGCAAGTTTATCGCCGTTGCCCTTCCTGTGCGTACCCTTGAAGCGGTGAAAGAGCAGCTGGATATTTACCAGAAGAAATATTACGATGCCCGCCATGTGTGTTATGCGTATATGTTAGGGGCGGAGCGGAAGAATTTCCGTGCCAATGATAACGGAGAGCCTTCGGGCACAGCCGGAAAACCGATATTGGGGCAAATCAATTCGAAAGAGCTGACCGATGTGCTGGTGATTGTGGTGCGCTATTTTGGGGGTATCAAGTTAGGTACAAGCGGGCTGATAGTAGCATACCGTACGGCTGCTTCACTGGCTTTGGAGGAAGCCGAAGTGGTAGAAAAGACGGTTGACGAAGAAGTGGGCATCGCTTTTGAATATCCTTTTATGAACGATGTGATGCGGATTGTGAAAGAAAATCTGCCTGAGATTGTGAGCCAATCCTATGATATGGATTGTTTCATGCGTCTGCGCATCCGTAAGTCGGAAATGCCGCGTTTGCGTGCGCGGTTGGAAAAGGTGGAAACGTTGCGCTTTGTGTAAGGTTTAAATTTTGCTCAGGTTTATTTGCGAATTGTTTCCGGGAATGTAATGATGCCGCCTTGTGGTATTCGTACGACGGCGTTCGCACAGGCAAACGGGGACGGTTGCTTATCAAAGGCGGGAAAACACTCGATAAATAACCTTAGGAACATAGCTGAAAGCAATATTTTTATACTTTTGCATCGAAAATAATGATTATATGAGACAAATAATATACGCAATTATAATATTATATTCTATTTTGATAATTTCAGGATGCAACGGAAATAAAACAACAAACAAACTGATGCCGGAACTTGAACAAGCGGAAAAGGTAATGTTCGACCATCCGGACAGTGCATTGCATCTATTGGAAAGTATGGAGATTCCTTCGTCACAAACTGATAAGGAGAACCATGCGCTGTGGTGTCTGCTGACCTCACAGGCAAAGGTAAAACAGCTGATGAAAATCTCTTCCGATTCGCTTGTACGGATAGCATACGATTATTACAAGCCTACAAATAATGCCCGTAGAAAGGCAATGTCGGCCCTCTATATGGGAAACATCAATTACAATTTGGGTCATATAGAAGAAGCAATGAAGTATTATTTGGAAGGTAAATCAGAAGTAGAAAATACGGAAGATTATAAAACAGGATACCTTATAATGTCTTCTTTAGGAAAGTTATATTTATATCGTAACTTAACAGACTATGCACTGGAATCCTGCACAAAGGCATACGATTATGCTGTCAGAGATTCAAACTTACGGTATCAAATGGGTGCATTACAATATTTAGCCAGATGCTATTGTATCTCAAATAAACTTCCCAAAGCGATAGAGTCCTATCAAAGATGTAGTGCAATAGCAGCAGAGCTTGGACTTAAAAATACTGATTATTATTATGACATTCAACATGAAATAGCTTTAGTGTATACGAATAGTCATAAAATAGAAAAATCTTTGAGTATTTTGCAGTCATTTCCAATAGAATATCGTCCATTCTCATTAATAGGCAAGAACTATTTTCGTTTAGGCAAATTAGATTCAGCTTTTTATTATCTAAATAAAGCATTGAATACTGATAATATTTATACAAAGGCATCTGTTTATGAATATTTATATAGATTAAGTGAGAAGCCTAAATACAACCAATACCTGAAAACTTATTGTGACTCATTATTGTTTTATAATGACTCTATTATTGCTATAGATAAAGGAAAACAAATCATAGCCTATAAAGAAAAGTATAATAATGAAAAATTAATTACAGAAAAACAAAAGTTGGAGTTGGAAAAAGCTAATATCACCTATTGGTGGATGTTTACTGTAGTGATAGTTCTGCTATTGGGTATTTTACTTATTTATATTTATTTGCGTAAGCGAATTACAATACAAAAGAAAGAAGAGGAGTTAACAAGTTTGGCTTTACAACTACATCAAAAAGAGCTAGAAGTTGAAAAGAACGAATCATATATTGTAGAACTTCAGTCACAGTTTGCAGAAAACAATAAGAAGAAGGAGCTTTATATTGAGCAGATAGAGGCACTCAAGAATTTGAAAAAAGAAAATGAACGTTTGTCTTTAGAGAAAAATATGCTACATGAAAAGATTGCTTCCTATTCTATATCTTCTCATGAATTGTCGAATGTAAAGACTTTATCTGATAGACTTCTATTATTAGAAAAAAGGGAAAAAGAATTATGTTCTTTATTGTTGACGCAAATACCATTCTTACGAAATCTTCATTTGAAGCCTGTCTACTTGAATGATACGGAACTAAGTGACATATGTCAAGTAACAGATAATATATTTCATAATTTCACACAACGATTATCAAAAGAAATCTCATCCCTCAGTGAGCACGAAATAATTTTATGCTGTTTGATTAAACTTCGTTTTTCCATCACAGAAATAGCTGTTTTCTTGAACATAGCTCCCACATCCGTTTCACGAAGCAAGCTCCGCGTAAAAAACAAGATTTACGCAGAGTTGGGTGAAGATTCAAAGGAAAAGAGTCTTGATATCTGGCTTTGGGAATATTGAGGATTGCATTTGTCTATACAGGAAGATTGATACGCTTTGTAGAACATTGATTTATATTGTTTTATAAATTTCATCTTCATCGTGCTTGTCTATTCCGTATCTATATCATTTTTATCGTTATAATTAGATTCGTATCTATTTTTGCGACAGAAAAATTAACGCAAAATAGATACATGATTATGAGATTCTTTTTCTTAGCATTGTTTGTTGCTACATCATTGACAGCCAACTCACAAACGATATCAGGAAAGTTGGTTGAAGAAAATGGTAAACCGTTGCCCTACGCCAATGTGGTACTGCTCTCACTACCGGATTTGGCGTTTGTAAGTGGAACCATCAGCGAGGAAGACGGGGCTTTCACACTGGAAGCCACATCGGAGAACCAGATAGTGAAAATATCTTCCATAGGGTATAAAACGGTGTACAGACCAGTATCTCCTGCCAATATCGGTATCGTGCAACTCGAATCGGATGCACAATTGTTGAATGAAGTTGTTGTTAAAGGTAATTTACCTGTGACACGCATGAAGGGTGATGCTATGGTGACAAATGTGGAGAATAGCGTGTTGAGTAAGGCTGGCTCTGCCAATGATGTGCTGGCCAAAATACCGAGTATTACCAAAAAGCAGGATGCTTTTGAGGTTTTCGGGAAAGGAACACCTCTTATATATATAAACGGTAGAAAGCTGCATGATCTGTCTGAACTTGAACAGCTAAACTCCAATGATATCAAGAATGTTGAAGTTATCCGTAATCCCGGATCGAGATATGATGCGACAGTAAAGGCAGTGGTTCGCATCCGGACAGTGAAACGTCAGGGGGACGGTTTCGGGTTCAACTTGCGCTCCAGCTATTATCAGTCGAAGAATACGGATTTGATAGAACAGGCAAACTTCAATTACCGGCATGATAATTTGGATATTTTCGGTTCTATATATTACAACCAAATGGAAAGCTGGCAGGATTTCAGTCTGAAACTGGAAGAAAGAGGTACAAAGGTGTGGAATCATGATATGAAGAGCAATGGTGAGTTTTATTCAAAGATGCTAAACGGCAATATCGGATTCAATTATCAGTTGAATGACAATCATGCTTTTGGTATGAAATATAAGGCAGGAAGGACTCTGAATGAAGAAAATCCGCTTTCTAAAGAAACCGATATAAATGTTGACAATGTATTCTATGACAACATAAAGGTAAACAGTTACGATTGCTATGATTATAATCCCGACCATGAATTAAACGCATACTATAACGGACAATTTGGAGATGTGAATCTTGACTTCAACGCCGATTATCTTCAGAATGGCAAGCGTAGCAACTCCGTATTTCAGGAAACCAGTCAGACTTCGGAAAGCCGTGATGTCCATTCTGCCAATCATGTAAAGAACCGGCTTGTGGCAGGAAAGCTGACTTTGTCACTCCCATTGGGTGGAGGTGCTTTTGCCGTGGGCAGTGAAGTAACCTATACCCATAGAAATGACGACTATATAAACGAAGAAAACTACGTGCCGTCTTCATTCAGCAAGATTGAGGAACTCAATGCTGCCGGATATGCGGAGTATAACCGCAGTTTTCCGTGGGGCGACTGGTCGCTTGGGTTGAGGTATGAGCATGTCAAGTTTGACTATTACGAAGACGGCAGGCATATTGACGAGCAAAGCCGTACATTCGATAACTTCTTTCCGAATATTTCATTCTCAACTCAATTAGGAAAAGTGCAGGCTCAGTTGAGCTATACGGCAAAAACTCAAAGACCGACTTACAGTGAGTTGAGTAACAATGTGTTTTATTCAGACCGTTTTACCCTCCAAAAAGGCAATCCGGCTCTTCGCCCTACCATCATACACGACCTGACACTGTCCGCCGCTTGGAGATTCCTGCAAATGTCATTGTCCTACTCTCAGACAAAGGACTGGATTCTTAATTGGGGAGAACTGGTAAATGAAGATGCTTCACTGACCATGCTAAGTCAACGCAACTGGGATAAGTCTGTTCCCATGTTTGCCACATTTTTGTCGGTCACTCCTAAAATCGGGTGCTGGTCTCCTATGCTGGGTGTTGGAATGCAGAAACAGTGGCTGGTTGTCGATTATTTCAAAGAATCGAAAAACTTGGACAATCCCATATTTACCGCTTCATTCAATAATACTTGGGAGTTGCCTTTAGATTTCATGGTGAGCCTTGATTCATACATACAGAGCCCGGGTGCGACACAGAATATTTATTTTGAGAAACCGAACGGGTATGTGAACGTGTCGCTCAGAAAGAGTTTTCTGAATGATGCTTTGAGCGTTGAATTGAGAGGCAATGACATTTTCAATACGAATAAGATAAGCTATAGCATGTATAGCGGCGACTATTATCTGTATCAAAAAAGCGTATGGGACAGACAGGAGTTTGTGGTGACAATCCGTTACAAACTTAATGCAGCCAAGAGCAAATACAAGGGAACGGGAGCCGGAGACAGCCAAAAGAGCCGTATGTAAATTGATTAAGACTGTAAAAATGAAAACTATCAGAATGTTATTAATATTGGTTTGTACACTTATTTCAGTTGGGGTATCGGCACAAACCATAAGTGGAAAATTGATTGATGAGGACAGCCAGCCGTTGCCCTACGCCAATGTGGTGTTGCTGTCATTGCCGGATTCGGTATTTGTTTCAGGAGCCACATCGGATGATAAAGGAAATTTTATCCTGAAAGATTTATCTTCCCGAAGCTACCTGTTGCAGGTTTCATACATAGGCTACCAGCCGCAGTCCATACTATTAGAAAATCTGGACAGGAAAATAAACTTAGGAGATATCCGGTTGGTGCAGGACGCCGTGGCTTTAAAAGGCGTAACGGTAACAGGCAGTAATGTGGTGGAAAAAATAGACAGACAGATTGTCATCCCTTCATCTAGGCAGATTAAAGCGGCTACGTCCGGTTATGAGTTGCTGAGCCACATGCAGCTTCCGGGGCTGAAGGTGAACAGTATGGAAAGGAGCATTTCAACCGTAAGCGGAGGACGTGTGCAGTTAAGAATCAACGATATTGAAGCATCCACCGCACAGGTTCAGGCTCTGAGACCGGACGAGGTACTGAGGGTGGAATACATTGACAATCCGGATATGCAGTATGCCAATACGGATGTGGACGCCGTTATCAACTATGTAGTAAGGCGCAGAGAGTCGGGCGTTGCGGGAGGATTCAATCTGACCAATGCCGTTACGACCGGTTTTGGCAATGACAATGTGTATATCAAGGTCAATCATAAGCTGTCGGAGTTCGGTTTCAACTACTATGTGAGCTATCGTGACTATAATGACCGTTTTGTGGATGAGAACCAGTCTTTCAGCCTTCCGGACGGAAACCGTAACCGTTATCTGAAAGGCATAACTACTCCTTTCAATTACGCCGACCATTACTTGGAGTTGAATTATAATCTGACCAAACCGGAAAGGTATGTATTCAATGCCTCTTTCACGGACAATATTTTCCGTTCTCCCCATAACGATTACGGTCAGATTATTCGGGAGGAAGGCAAAAACGACATCTATAGTTTTACAAAGAAAATCAATAGTTCCAATTCTCCTTCATTGGACCTGTATGGAAAGGTGTCGCTACCCAAGAAACAGGAACTCATGCTGGATGTGGTAGGAACCTATATCAGTTCCGACTTTGAACGGAACTACAATGAAGCACTCAGCGAAGGAGGCGCTCCATATTCTGAATACATCTACAGTACGGATGGAAAAAGATACTCATTGATTGGTGAAGGTATTTACAGGAAAAACTTCAAGAACGTGGCTTTAAGCGGCGGGTTGAAATACACGCTGGCATACACCAATAATAAGTACAAGGGTGACGTAAAGCAGACGGATGGGATGCACAGTTCGGACTTGTACGGTTATGTGCAGGTAAATGGGAAATGGAAGAAACTAAGCTACCTGTTGGGCGTAGGCCTTTCAAGGCAAAGCTATGATGAATCCGGAAAAGGGTATTCGTTCTATATGTTCCGCCCTTCGGTTTCATTATCCTACAAACTGTTTGAAGGAGCGACTCTTAAATACGTGTTTTCCAGCACGCCGAATGTGCCGTCGTTGTCATCACTCAGTGACATCCGCCAGCAGCTTACGGATATAGAGGTCAACCGTGGTAATCCCAATCTGAATCCATACCGCTCATACAGCAATACGCTTCAGCTTTCATGGGGAAACAAATGGGTGGACTTGCAGCTGAAAGGAGGCTATTATTTCAGCAAGAATCCAATCATGGAAGAGGTAAGCAGGGTATCACAGCAGGACGGCAGCTATCTGTTCGAATATGGTGTGGATAACCAAGACCGTTTTTCAAGGTTGAACGGGCAGCTCTATGCCAATGTGGACATTGTTCCTGATATGCTTTCGCTCAGTCTCTATGGTGGTGTGAACAGATACGAGTCGAAAGGAAATTCCTATTTGCATACCTTCAACGCATGGTATGGTGGCGGCAATTTGTCATTCACTTATAAAAAGTTCTCGGCTTATGCGGTTGTCTCCAGCCGTTATAACACCTTGTTCGGTGAAACGGTTAGTTACGGTGAGAAAAACTGTATGCTTCAATGTTCATACAAAATCAAGCACTTCAATGTGGGTGCCGGTATGCTTTATCCTTTTAAGTCCAAAGGATGGAGCGGTGGCACGAAATTGCTGAGCAATGAGGTACGGAAAGAAACTTGGTCCTTCATAAAGGATAACGGGAACATGTTCCTGCTCACTCTGTCATGGGATTTCAGTGTGGGAAAGAAACACCATGCAGGAACCAAGGTCACGAACAATGTAGACCGGGAAACTGGTATTGTTATGTAACACAATCTTTAAACATATATTTAAACGACAGGCTCTAAGAGCCTGTTTAAATTTTGCTCAGGTTAATTTTGCGAATTGTTTTCGAGGATGTTTTTCTGACTTTATGAGGAAGATAGCGGGCTATCTGACGAATAAAATCGGGAAAACAGACCGGAAACAAACGCAAAAGAACCTGATAGAATATTACTTTATTGGAAAATTTAAACAGGCTCTAAGTCCGAGCACATTTCAAAACAGGCTCTTAATAAAATGTAACATGTTTGTAACATGTTTGACATAAATAGTTTACCTTTGTCCTTTACCTTTGCACAAGTTAAAAATGAAGAGACAAATGAAAAAATATCTCTCTGCGCTGTTGTTGGCGCTCTCTGTAGCATCTGTCGGTGCTCAAGATTTTAGTTGGAAAGATGCGGTTCCCGAGATTCACGGTACAGTGCGTGGAAAGTACGAATATCAGACTTCAACAAACGCACAACGCTTTCAGGTGCGTAATGCGCGTGTAAGCGCTACGGGCAAGGTGCTTCCTATCGTGAGTTATAAAGCTGAAATAGACCTTTGCGATGAGGGGGTTATCAAGATGCTGGATGCCTATGCAAGGGTTACTCCATTTAAAGGTTTTGATGTCACCATCGGGCAAATGCGTGTGCCTTTTACCATCGATGCGCACCGTTCTCCCCATTTGCAATATTTCGCAAACCGTTCGTTCATTGCCAAGCAGATGGGAAGCTTGCGCGATGCGGGTGCCACGTTGAAATATTCAATGAAAGAGAGCTTCCCTTTTGCTATCGAGGCAGGATTGTTCAGCGGGTCCGGATTGACCGAGCAGAAGGGATGGCACAAGGCGCTTTCCTATTCAGCCAAGTTGGAATTAATGCCGTTCAAGGGATACAACTTGACCTTGAGCACGCAGCGCATCCGCCCTTTCGACCGGAATATTTATATGTATGACCTCGGTACGTATTACGAATGGAACAATTGGCACTTTGAAGTGGAAGGGATGTATAAGGACTATGCGCATTCCGATTTCAAGAGCGTGTGGGCGGTAGACGCGTTCGTTAATTATGATTATTTTATCAAGAAAGAGAAGAGCCTGATAAAGAAAGTCTCATTTTTGGCGCGTTTCGACTACATGGGGAATAACAGTGATGAATTGGATGAAGATGGAATCGATTATATCATAACCGATTATGAGCGTAAACGTATTACAGGCGGCTTGACGTTTAGCTTCGGAAAACCGTTTCAGGCAGACCTCCGTTTGAATTATGAAAAATATTTCTATGATGATGATGCGTTCGCATTGGAGTCGGAACAAGATAAATTGGTAATAGAAATGATGGTTCGCTTCTGATAATTTGCTTTTATAAACATTTATTTTGCCTTTCCGGTTGTATTGGTTACACCTGGGAAGGCTTTTTGTTTAATGAATGTCCGAAATTAGCCAACGTAGGAGCGGGGTTCGCCGCGCCCGTATGTGTCCACGTGGATGTTTTCGGGCAGGCAAACCCTGCCCCTACAAGTTATTGGTAAAATGCGGACATTCATTGTATAAAACTTGTTTATTTGTATGATTTTGTGGGTTTTTCCATAAATCCGTACTTTATTTCAAGGTTTTGATGTATCTTTAGCCCCCGTTAAAAGTTTGGGAAACATGGAGCAGGAAACTTTTCATCTTTTCTTGTGGGTGATGTCTGGCATAGCCTTGATTGTATTTGTCGCCCTTTATTTCGTGAAAGCCGGGTATGGCATTTTTCGGACGCCTTCATGGGGATTGTCTGTCAATAATAAAGTGGGATGGGTGCTCATGGAGTCACCCGTATTTATTGTGTTGCTCGTCTTGTGGGCATATAGCGGGATAGGGGTTGCCTTCCCTCAATTCTTGTTTTTGTTGCTTTTCTTATTGCATTATTTCCAGCGTTCGTTCGTTTTTCCGTTTTTGATGAAAGGGAAGAGCAGGATGCCGGTGGCTATTATGGCTATGGGCATTGTATTCAATGTATTGAACGGGATGATGCAGGCCGGAGGGCTTTTCTATTTTAACGAGGGCGTGCCTACGGGTATCGGGCTGGGCTATCTGCTGGAGCCGCATGCCTTGATCGGACTTGCTTTGTTCTTTATCGGGATGGGCATTAACTTGCATTCCGATAGTGTTGTCCGGAATTTGCGCAAGCCCGGCGATACCCGTCATTATCTTCCGCAGAGAGGGATGTACCGGTATGTGACTTCTGCCAATTATTTGGGTGAACTGATAGAATGGACGGGATTTGCTGTTCTTACGGCTTCGCCTGCCGCATGGGTATTTGTTTGGTGGACTGCGGCAAATTTGGTTCCTCGCGCAAATGCCATTTATCATAAATATTGCGATGAGTTTGGCGCTGAGGCAGTAGGAAAACGGAAACGAATTATACCTTATATATATTGATAGTAGTAAATTATTATACAATGAAAGATTCGAAATTGTTTACTCCGGTCACGTTGGGACCGTTGACCTTGCGGAACCGTACCATCCGTTCGGCTGCATTCGAGAGTATGTGTCCGGGGAATAAACCTTCGCAGATGTTGCTGGATTATCATCGGTCTGTAGCTGCAGGAGGAATAGGGATGACTACGGTGGCGTATGCTGCCGTTACGCAAAGCGGTTTGTCTTTCGACCGTCAGTTGTGGATGCGTCCTGAAATCGTTCCGGGTTTACGCGAGCTGACCGATGCGGTGCATAAGGAAGGGGCTGCGGCCGGCATTCAGTTGGGGCATTGCGGAAACATGTCGCATAAAAGCATCTGCGGGTGCATGCCTGTAGGAGCCAGCAGCGGATTCAATTTGTATTCGCCGACTTTTGTGCGCGGGCTTCGTGCGGATGAGTTGCCTGAAATGGCACGTGCTTACGGGCGTTCGGTCAATCTGGCCCGTGAAGCTGGTTTTGATGCGGTAGAGATTCATGCGGGGCATGGCTATCTGATTAGCCAGTTCCTTTCTCCTTCTACCAACCATCGGAAAGATGAGTACGGCGGTTCGCTTCAAAACCGGATGCGTTTTATGGATATGGTGATGGAAGAAGTGATGAAAGCGGCAGGCAATGACATGGCGGTTTTGGTCAAGATGAACATGCGCGACGGATTCAAGGGAGGCATGGAATTGGACGAAACGTTGCAGGTGGCAAAACGTTTGGAGCAGTCGGGCGCGCATGCGTTGGTGTTGAGCGGAGGATTTGTAAGCAAGGCTCCGATGTATGTGATGCGTGGCGAGATGCCTATACGGAGTATGACGCATTACATGGATTGCTGGTGGCTGAAGTATGGTGTACGCATGGTAGGCAAGTGGATGATTCCCAGCGTGCCTTTCAAAGAGGCTTATTTCTTGGAAGATGCATTGAAGTTCCGGAAGGAAATCAAGATGCCGTTGGTATATGTAGGCGGTTTGGTATCGCGTGAGAAAATAGATGAGGTGCTTGACTGCGGTTTCGAAGCCGTACAGATGGCGCGTGCTTTGCTGAATGAGCCGGGATTTGTGAACCGTATGCGGGAGGAAGAGAATGCCCGCAGCGGTTGTAAGCACAGTAATTATTGCATTGCGCGTATGTATTCCATTGAAATGGCATGCCATCAGCATTTAAAGGAAGAATTGCCTCCGTGTCTGAAGAAGGAAATAGAGCGAATCGAGAAAAGACAGGCGTAGATATGGAAAATGAACGGAAATTAGCGGTTGTTACCGGTGCCGATGGAGGTATGGGCAGGGAGATAACCCGTGCGGTGGCTATGGCAGGCTATCGGGTGATAATGGCAAGTTGCCGTCCCCGGAAAGCGGAAGAAGTGCGCCGGATGTTGCTTCAGGAACAAAATGGTTTGCAACTTGAAATCCGGGAACTTGATTTGGCTTCGCTAGCTTCTGTCTCGGCTTTTGCCGAGCGGTTATTGGCAGAAGGTGTTCCGATCTGCTTGTTGATGAACGATGCCGGAACGATGGAAACGGGCAGGCACATTACCGAAAACGGGTTGGAGCGTACGGTGAGTGTGAACTATGTAGGTCCTTATCTCTTGACGCGCAAACTGCTCCCCTTGATGAAAGAGGGGAGCCGCATTGTGAATATGGTATCGTGTACCTATGCCATTGGGCGGTTGGATTTTCCCGATTTTTTCACCAAAGGGAAGAAAGGGGCGTTCTGGCGCATTCCTATTTATAGCAATACCAAGCTGGCACTGACGCTTTTCACAATCGACCTTGCCAATCGGGTGCGCGAGAAGGGAATCGTTGTTAATGCGGCCGATCCAGGCATTGTATCAACCGATATCATTACGATGCACATGTGGTTTGACCCCTTGACGGATATTCTTTTCCGTCCTTTTATACGTACTCCGCGGAAAGGGGCTGCTACAGCCGTTCACTTGTTGTTGGACGAAGAAGCGGGCAAACGGACCGGAACGCTGAACGTAAGTTGCCACGCCAAACCGCTTTCGGATAAATATGTGCATCATGTGCAGATGAAAGAACTTTGGGACAGAACTGAAGAGATTGTAAAGCCTTGGCTATAAAAACGAAAGGGCGTTCTCAAAATAAGCCTTGGCAAAATTTAAGCAAGCTTTTATTTGATAAAAAGGATTGTGTAACAGTCGGCTAATTCATTGCGGGTTAGCCGGCTTTTTTGTATGGAGTACGGGATATAGCACAAAGATAAACAACGGCACTATCCGGTTAGCTATCTTTCCTGTAATGGCGAAAATTGTAAAATTTAAATAGGGATTTTCTGCTTTTTTGAATTGCTTGCGGAAGCTGGGGGATTCGAACCCCCGGTACGGGAAATCCGTACGGCAGTTTAGCAAACTGCTGGTTTCAGCCACTCACCCAAACTTCCAATAAGCTGATTGTAGCGCATACGGGAATCGAACCCGTGTTTCAGCCGTGAGAGGGCCGCGTCCTAGGCCACTAGACGAAAGCGCCATATAATCTTTATAGAAAGAACAGCGGAAGCTGGGGGATTCGAACCCCCGGTACGGGAAATCCGTACGGCAGTTTAGCAAACTGCTGGTTTCAGCCACTCACCCAAACTTCCAGTCTTTCGATTTCGTTTTGGAGATACGCTTTTCTTAAACGCGGTGCAAATATAGGGTGACTTTTTGACTTGTGCAAACTTTTACCTTACTTTTTGTAACTTTTTTCTGACTATATTCATTTCGTGAAACGCATTTTTCTGATAGTAAAACATTTATATCGCTACGGAAAAATTTGAAAAGATTCATGTTAGAATGGAGCTAATTCCGATATTTAAGGTTGCCTGTGTGAACTTATTGCCTTGTTGATTGTTATAAGGGTAAATGAGGTAAAGCAAATCCGGAATTGTAACAAGTACAATTTAGTAATATACTCCGTAAAAGTATTGTGTCGTATTTATATTTTCCGTACCTTTGCGCCTCATTTTTTAAATCAGTATTAAACCACTTAAATTTTTTTGTGTATGATGAATTTCAAAGAAGGACATTGGAAGTATGAAATCAACGTTACCGATTTCGTGAAAACAAACATTACCCCTTACGAAGGCGACGCTTCTTTTCTGACAGGTCCTACTGAACGTACGAAAGCAGTGTGGAACAAATGCTTAGAGGCTCTTGCGGAAGAACGGGCTAACGGAGGCGTACGTTCACTTGATTCTTCTACCGTTTCTACTATTACTTCGTTTGCGCCAGGATACATTGATAAAGAAAATGAAGTGATTGTCGGTTTGCAGACTGATGAATTGTTGCGTCGTGCCATTAAGCCCTTTGGTGGAATTAAAGTGGTGGAGAAGGCATGTCGGGAGAATGGTGTGGAAGTAGACCCGAAAGTAAAAGATATATTTACGCATTATCGCAAGACGCATAATGACGGTGTGTTTGATGCCTATACCGATGAAATCCGTTCATTCCGTTCGCTGGGTTTCCTTACCGGGTTGCCCGATAATTATGCACGCGGGCGCATTATCGGTGATTACCGCCGTTTGGCATTGTATGGTCTTGACAGACTGATTGAGGCTAAACAGGATGATTTGCGCCATTTGACCAGTCCGATGACCGATGAACGGATTCGTCTGCGTGAAGAGGTGGCAGAGCAGATTAAGGCTTTGAAAGAAATCAAGACATTGGGTGAACAATACGGTCTCGATTTGAGCCGTCCGGCTGAAACCGCTCAGGAAGCGGTGCAATGGGTATATATGGCTTACCTGGCTGCGGTGAAAGAACAGGACGGTGCGGCAATGTCGTTGGGCAATGTGTCTTCGTTTCTTGATATATACATCGAATACGATATGGCGCACGGGAAACTGGATGAGCTCCATGCGCAGGAATTGATAGATCAGTTCGTGATAAAATTGCGTATGGTGCGTCACTTGCGTATGCAGGCATATACCGATATTTTTGCCGGAGATCCGACTTGGGTGACTGAATCTATTGGCGGACGTTTTAATGATGGACGGATGAAGGTTACGAAGACTTCGTTCCGCTTCTTGCAGACGTTGTATAATTTAGGCCCTTCACCCGAACCGAACTTGACGGTATTGTGGAGTCCTCAATTGCCCGAAGGCTTTAAGGATTTCTGTGCCCAGGTATCTATCGATACTTCTTCTATCCAATATGAAAACGATGATTTGATGCGTGAGGTACGTGGGTCGGATGACTACGGAATCGCGTGCTGTGTGTCTTATCAGGATATAGGCAGACATATCCAATTCTTCGGGGCACGTTGCAATTTGGCAAAAGCGCTTTTGCTTGCTATCAATGGCGGGCGGTGCGAGAATACCGGTACGGTAATGGTGAAAGGCATTCCCGTATTGAGCAGCGATGAATTGAATTTCGAGGAAGTGCTTGCCAATTACAAGAAAGTGCTGAAAGAAATGGCGCGCGTGTATAACGATGCGATGAACATTATCCATTACATGCACGACAAGTATTATTATGAAAAAGCGCAAATGGCGTTTGTCGATACGAATCCTGAAATCAACTTGGCTTACGGCGTGGCAGGCATGTCTATAGCTGTCGATTCGCTTTCTGCTATCAAATACGCCAAAGTAAAAGCACGCCGTAATGACATCGGTTTGACAGAAGGTTTCGATATCGAAGGCGAATTCCCTTGTTTCGGAAACGATGATGACCGGGTAGACCATTTGGCTGTAGACCTGATTTATTATTTTGATGAAGAGTTGAAAAAACTTCCGGTTTACAAACATGCGAAGCCTACATTGTCCATTCTTACGATTACTTCGAATGTAATGTATGGAAAGAAAACCGGAGCAACTCCCGACGGGCGTGCTAAAGGTGTGGCTTTTGCTCCGGGCGCCAATCCGATGCATGGACGTGATAAGAACGGTGCGGTCGCTTCGTTGAGTTCGGTGGCAAAATTGCGCTACCGCGATTCACAAGATGGCATCAGCAATACGTTTTCTATTGTGCCGAAGTCGTTAGGTGTAGACCGTGAGAGCCGCATTGAAAATCTGGTTACGCTGATGGACGGTTATTTTGTAAAAGGTGCGCATCATTTGAATGTAAATGTATTGAACCGTGAAATGCTGGAAGACGCAATGGTACATCCGGAGAAATACCCGCAGCTGACTATCCGTGTATCCGGTTATGCTGTAAATTTCATCAAGTTAAGCCGCGAGCATCAGTTGGAAGTTATTTCACGTAGCTTCCATGAGCGGATGTAACATAATGAGTTGAATGCAGAGATATACAAACGCAGAGATTCATTTTGGATTCTCTGCGTTTGTGTCTTTACGTTTGAATCAAAAAAATAGAATTATGATAAGAGTACATTCATACGAATCGTTAGGCACGTATGACGGACCGGGCATCCGGCTGGTTGTGTTTCTGCAGGGATGCAATTTCCGCTGTTTGTATTGTGCCAATCCCGATACTATCGACTGCAAGGGGGAGGGTAAAAATACCGCTCCCGAAGATATTCTGCGTATGGCGGTCAGCCAAAAGCCTTTCTTCGGAAAGAAAGGAGGCATTACATTCAGCGGAGGGGAGCCTACGATTCAGGCGAAAGCCTTAATACCTTTGTTCCGTATGCTGAAAGAAGCAGGCATTCATATCTGTGTGGATACGAATGGAAGTGTTTGGAATGAAAGCGTAAAGGATTTGTTTACGCTTGCTGATTTGGTATTGCTCGATGTGAAAGAATTCAATGATGAGCGTCATCACTTGCTTACTTTGCGCAGCAATGAGCAGACTCTTCAGACAGCTGCCTGGTTGGAAGCCAATGAGAAACCGTTTTGGTTGCGGTATGTGTTAGTGC
Organism: Phocaeicola salanitronis DSM 18170; assembly: GCF_000190575.1. NCBI lineage: Bacteria > Pseudomonadati > Bacteroidota > Bacteroidia > Bacteroidales > Bacteroidaceae > Phocaeicola > Phocaeicola salanitronis. The sequence goes on from NC_015164.1 coordinate 279,738, forward strand.
AAGGATATAGTGCTTTCCGTGAGGATATTGAGGCATTGGGCAAACATTTTAAAGACTATCGGATGATAGAGCGTGTGGAGATTTTGCCTTATCATACCTTGGGGGTGCATAAGTATGAAGCAATGGGCTTAAGTTATCAATTGAATTCTGTAAAACAGAATACGCCCGAACAATTAGAAGAAGCTCGGGCATTATTTGAAGTTTATTTTAATAAGGTATTTGTGAACTGATGGCATCATGCAAGCCGGTTCGAAAGCCGGCTTGCATTTCAATGAGACTAACTGCATTTTCGACACGATTAGTAATCGTCATGCTGTACGATTAGTAATCGTTAGGCTATACGATTACTAATCGTATCTGTAATGAAGCAACTCATCCGGCAAAGTCAGTATGGCGGCGTTGGCGTAACAGATAGAAAGCGTATGCGGCGATAATTATAAAACATAGCAGGGGGACGATAAAGCCGGTGGCAGTGTTCACCGTATCGGCTATGTAACCCATAATGATAGGGGCGACCGCTCCACCTACGATACTCATAATCAGATAGGATGAGGCTCGTTTGGTATGTCCGCCTACTCCCCGTATGGCTAAAGCGAAGATGGTGGGGAACATGATTGATTCACAGAGAAAACAGAAGAAGAAAGCGCTTATTGACACGGTTCCCAAGCCAGCCATGACGATTGACATAGAGAGAATACCGCCTATGGATACACAGGCTAATAAGCGTTCGGAACGGATAAACCCCATTGCCCAGCTTCCTGCCATTCTTCCTGCCATAAATAATCCCATTCCTGCAAACGAAAGCCATAGCGCTGCTTCGCGGGGAGAGATGGAACCGTGTTCCGTTACATAATTGATAAAGAAACTATTAATGCCGGTCTGAGCGGCTACATAGAAAAACAGGGCAATCAGCCCGAATACAAAATTCCCGTGGCTCCATAAAGAGCGTTTGGTACCTGTTCGTGCAACGGCGGCAGGGTCTTCAGCTTTAATTTCCGGCAAATGGATGCGTGAGAACAGAATAGCTGCCAATAATACAAGTGTGCCGATAATGGCATAAGGCATAGCGACACTGCTTTCTTTTTCATTGGCAGTAAAGATAAACAAACCACCAATCAAAGGGCCGCATATCCAGCCTAATCCGTTGAATGACTGCGCTAAATTAATCCGGCGTTCGGCAGACTCTTTCTCTCCCAAAACCGTTACATACGGATTGGCTGCCGTTTCCAGGCAAGTCAGTCCACATCCGATAATAAACAGCGAGAGCAAGAAAAAAGGAAACGACATGATTTGTTCGCCGGGGATGAACATCAAAGCGCCTGTCCCATATAATAGCAAACCTGTTACGACACCGGTTCGGTATCCGCAACGCCGGATAATCTCACCGGCAGGCATTGCCATTAGAAAATAGCCGCCGTAGACTACAGCTTGTATCAATGCCGAATGGGTTTTTGAGATGCTCAAAGCGTCTTGAAAGTGTTTGTTCAATACGTCTAAGATGCTATGGGCAAATCCCCATAGAAAGAAAAGCGTGGTTATTAAAATGAATGGAACAAGGTAATTTGTTCCATCGCTTGTCTGCACTAGTTTTATTTTCGGTTTCATAGATGTATATTGTTGATGAGTTGCTTGTCAACCGGATGCTAACTTCTGCTTACTTCCAAACCTTTGTTTGACAAAGTCATTTCTACGAAACGGGCTCGGTCGTTTGGAGGATTTTGCACGAGTATTTTCCGGATTCGTAAAGCTGCTTCCGGGTCTTTGGCTACCATGTACAGGTATCCGCCTCCGCCAGCTCCGGGGAGTTTGTAGCCTAAACAGAGGTCATCTATTCTTTTTGTTAATTCCGCTATTGCTTTAGGATTAGTGCCTGCGTCAAGCAATTGGTTTTGCTGCCAGGTCTTGCGTATCAGCCGTCCGGTCTCTTCGAAATTATTGCGTAGGATTGCATCGTACAAATTAAGTGCATGTTGTTTCATTTCACCTAATAGCTGTAGATGTTCGGTCGAATTTAAGAACATGCTACGGACGATTTCCGCCAAAATGCTTTTGGCTGTCCGCGTAATGCCTGTATAATATAATAAATGGCATTTCCGGTATTCATCATTGGTGAAGAGATGTTCGGGCAACCAACGTACCATCGGTTCTTGATTCCAGCCAGGTTGTGTCTGGAGCAATTTCACGCCTTGTAAAACGCCTCCGTATTGGTCTTGCCAACCGCCTCCGGTAGTAAGCAGTTGTTCTAATATTAAAGTCCGGCTTCCTATTTCCTGTTTATCCCAATTCAGTCCACAAAAGTCGTTGACTGCTCCCAATACGGTAGATGCAAGAATGGAACTGGTTCCCAATCCGGAGCCTGCCGGTATGGCGGATAGCAAAGTGACTTCGATTCCCGAGCCAAAAGCCTGTAATTGTTTTTCCAGTGAACTGAAATGTTCGGTAGAGAAATCGGGGTGGAATCCTGCCAGCACTAAAGCTGCCTTGGGAATAGAGAAAGGAGACCCTACTTGGTTGAACTGATGCAGTTCTTCGTATGTCGTAACAGTTTCCATCGCTCCTAAATCAATGGAACGAAGGGTGATGCGATAAGCGTTCGAAGGCTTTACGTAAACTTGAAGCGGCGGTTGTCCGTTTAGTTCGATAGCGATGTTGACCACATTCCCGCCTTCCATTAAGCTATAAGGCGGTGTATCGGTCCAGCCTCCGGCAAGGTCTATACGTACGGGGCTGCGTCCCCACACAATTTGGTCTGCATAAACCGATAAACGGGGTGATTGCTTATGTTTGACCGTTGATGTCAGCCCTTCGCGCATCAGCCGAAAGGCAGTATCTTCTTCACGTTTGACTTCGTTCGTGAATTTTCCTTCTTTTAATTGAAGTGTTTGTGCCCGGAACATTGCGTCACTAATGCGGGTCATTAGTGGAGCAGAGTCGGGTAAGGGGTGAGGGAGAGGCAGGCGGAACTTTGTAAATTCTTCTGCTGCTTCCTGTAGATTGAGTTGGTAGAATATGCTTTTTTCGTAGTTATCAGCCAATGCGTTCCAATTGTATTTACGGAATTCTTCACGCTGGCTTGCCAGACGCCGTAAATTGGCGTATGCTGATATCTCGTCTGCTGATAGCTTTTGTGCTTGCATCCAAATGGTTTTACCGGTTTGTAGCTCAGGTTCGCTTGTCATCCAGCGCAAGACTTTTTCCAACTCGTCTTTGGTATGGCAAATCGGGAATAGCCGTGCGGCTTGTAAGTCTTCACTGTGTATGATTTGTCCCGCATCCAAACCTCGCTGGGCAAGCCAGTCTGTGACGGGCATTTCTTGGTATAGTGTGTCTTCCTTGTCCAATGCTCCACGGAATGCATCGTTGAATCCGTATGGGCGGGCTACATAATCGGTTTCGCCAATCGGTACAACATCTATGCAGCATCCTGTAGGGACATTGAGTGCCCAGTTGTTCTCAGGAACTCCAGTGATGATGTTTCGGGCGTTCAGTTTCCAGTCTGATGCGATACAGCTGTTTTCAATCCATACTTCAGAATTTTCGGGAGTGAATGTATAGTGGGTGATTGCATTCTGGACGAAAATGGCAGGATGCGGTTTGACTTTCTTGTGCATAATCATCCGCTGGTCTATCACGCAGTTTTGAATGGCCAATGTTGATGAAATCATTTCGCGGCTGGTTCCATAGTGATGGAATTCACCTCCCGGCAGCGGAAGTATGGCTACGGTAAGCTGGTTCAGTTCCGCATCTTCTATTTGGGGATGTGCGCCTAATGCACGTCCAAAATCAGAATACAAATCATAATACGTAATTTCACCGTTTTCATTGACGGAATGTTTGATTAATAACTCAATGGCACGGTCGCTTAAAAGCCAGATACCTATATCCATCAGGAAAAGATAATCTTGCATCAGTTTGCCTAACAGTTCTACGCTGGGCTTTTGCAACATGAAGTCTAATTGCTCCGGATTCTTGCGTGAGGATACGAAGACACCGTGGTTCTTTGCCAATTGTGGGTCTACCCATAATCCGTAGCAAACAACATCTGCTTCGGGTATGTCCTGCAATGCTTTTGACGTGCGGATATACACATCTCCGCTGGCAATGAGTGTGTGCAGGCTTTCGGGAGCTTTTTGCATGATTTCTTCGTATAAAGGAATCTGAAGTGAAAGAAGATTCTGTGTCAGCCGTTGTCCGCGTCCCCAGCGGAATACAGGGATAGGGGTCAGAATCTTGCCTGAAGGTGCGTAGGCAGGAAGCCTTCGGCTTTGTCCGCCGGCATGTAATAGGATACGTTTTTCGTTTCCCGTCCAAGTTGCCAAGTCATCCGTTATCCGATGAGTAGTTTCTGAATGCTTCTCTTCATTCCGGCATGCTTGCAACAGCCATGTTGTTCCTCCTCCCGAACCTAGTTTGCTGTCAATAGGGTCAGAAGTACAAAACCATTCTTTTGGGTCGGTATGAGTGATGTCGTGAAAACACGTTACTAAATTAGGGGGAAGTGATAAGAGCTTTTTCATACAGTCTGATGATTGATGCAGATTCCTTTCATATACCATTCATATAAGCGGTGGATGCCTTCATCTATTTCGATTTTGTGATGCCATCCTAAGTTGTGCAGTTTGCTTACATCGGTTAATTTGCGTAATGTGCCGTCAGGTTTCGATGCATCCCAACGCAGTTCGCCTTTAAATCCGATTTCTTTCATGATTTTCCCGGCAAGTTCCTTGATGCTCAACTCTTTGCCTGTACCTACGTTGATATGGCAGTTGCGTATTTCCTTGTCTCCTTCTTTGTAGGTATCTTTAAAGTCGACATTCAGCAATACATGTACGCTGGCATCTGCCATTTCTTCACTCCATAGGAACTCGCGCAGTGGTTTTCCTGTACCCCATAGTGTGACCGCTTCGGGCGTGATGCCGAATTTTGCCAGTTTCGCTAAGATTTCTTCGTTGCTGTTGCTTCCGTTCACTCCTTCTACCGGGCGCAGGTCGATGTCTTTGCGTACGGCATCCCAGTTGTTTTCGTTCAGGCATTTTGCCAGATGGATTTTTCGGATCATTGCCGGAAGGACATGGCTGTTTTCCAGATGGAAATTGTCATTCGGTCCGTATAGATTGGTGGGCATTACCGCAATGTAGTTGGTGCCATATTGCAAGTTAAAGCTTTCACACATTTTCAATCCGGCTATTTTGGCGATGGCATACGGTTCGTTGGTATATTCTAAGGGGGATGTGAGGAGGACTTCTTCTTTCATCGGTTGAGGCGCTTCACGCGGATAGATGCAAGTGCTTCCTAAAAAAAGTAATTTTTTCACATTGTGGCGGAAGCTTTCGCCGATGACGTTTTGTTGTATCTGCAGGTTTTGGTAAATAAAGTCAGCACGGTATTGCAAGTTAGCCATAATACCTCCTACGTGTGCGGCTGCCAATACAACTGCATCGGGCTGTTCTTCGTCAAAGAACCGTTTTACGGCGGCATTGTCCAACAAGTCCAGCTCTTTGTGGCTTCTGCCTGTTAAGTTGACATATCCTCTTTGCTGGAGGTTATTCCAAATGGCAGACCCCACCAGTCCGTGATGTCCTGCCACGTATATTTTCGCTGATTTATCTAACATGATTTTGCTTTTGATTCTTGTTTAATAATTAGCTTGTATGAAAAATTCACCACAGAGAACACAGAGTATCACAGAGGAATTATTTAAAAGTCTTCGTGTGCCTCTTGTGCTTTGTGGTGAAACATCGGTTAGTTTTAGAAGCTGTTTTGAATTTCTCCAAAAAGTTTTTCTTGGGTTGATGTATCCGTTTTCGTGTGTGCTTTGGGCGATTTTTTGGTCCTTTCCGCTCCTGTTCTTCGTCAGATAGCCCGCTATCTTCCTCATCACAGAAGCGAAAATGCCTCAAAAACTCATCCCAAATCATCGCACGATAAATTCAAAACAGCTTCTTATAACATGCCTAATTTATTCGGTTTTATCCATTTCGGCTTTTAAATGCAGTTTTTTTACAAAGCGCATGTCGTGTTCTACCATAATGCGTACCAATTCAGGGAATGGTGTTTTGGTAGGATTCCATCCTAAAGTCTCTTTTGCTTTTGTCGGGTCTCCTAAGAGTTGCTCTACTTCGCACGGGCGGAAATATTTGGGGTCTACTTCTACAAGAACCCGTCCTGTCGCCTTGTCAATTCCTTTTTCATCTACACCGCTTCCTTGCCATTCCAATTCGATGTTGAGATAATGGAATGCCAATGTACAAAACTCGCGCACCGTATGCATTTCGCCTGTTGCTATCACAAAATCTTCAGGCTTGTCGTTTTGCAGGATAAGCCACATGCATTCTACGTAATCTTTGGCATACCCCCAGTCACGTTTGGCATCAAGATTTCCTAAATACAGTTTATCTTGGAATCCTTGTTTGATGCGTGCTGCTGCCAATGTGATTTTTCGGGTTACAAAGTTCTCGCCCCGGCGTTCGCTCTCATGGTTGAAAAGGATGCCGTTTACTGCAAACATACCATAACTTTCCCGGTAGTTTTTGGTTATCCAGAAACCATATTGTTTAGCTACTCCATACGGCGAGCGTGGATAGAAAGGTGTTGTTTCTTTTTGAGGGATTTCCTGTACTTTGCCGAACAGCTCCGATGTGGATGCCTGATAAATACGGCAAGTTTTGTCAAGCCCGCAGATGCGTACCGCTTCCAATAGGCGTAATGTGCCGATAGCATCGGCTTCTGCTGTATATTCGGGTACATCGAAAGATACCTTTACATGGCTTTGCGCAGCCAAGTTGTATATCTCGGTCGGATGTATGTCGCTGATGATGCGGATAAGCGAACTTGAGTCTGTCATGTCTCCCCAGTGCAGGTTTACCAAGCGGCTTTTCTTCATGTCGCGTACCCATTCATCTAAATAAAGATGCTCGATGCGTCCTGTATTGAATGAGGAGGAGCGGCGCAGAATGCCGTGCACTTCATATCCTTTTTCTATTAAGAATTCGGCCAGATAAGACCCGTCTTGACCGGTGATGCCGGTAATTAAAGCAACTTTTCTCATTGTTTCATTTTTATATATCGCACAAAATAACAATTTTATTTTTGGACAGCCAAGTGTAAGAAAGAATTTTTGTATCGTTTCTGATGGGGGAATATGGAAATGCCAAACTTTTCAGAGGATAATGAAAAGTTTGGCATGGATGACGGGGATATTTATTTAATGGAGAGTATCAAAGAATCAGTCTCTGCGAAAAATATCCCGTGTATAAACTTTTTCTTTTACATCATCTAAAGATGAGTCATACCGGTTCGCGATAATTGCCTGGCTTTGGCGCTTAAATGTTTCTAAATCATTTACAACTTTACTTCCGAAGAACGTGCTTCCGTCTTCCAATGTTGGTTCATAGATGATGACAATTGCCCCTTTTGCCTTGATGCGTTTCATTACTCCCTGAATGCTGCTTTGGCGGAAATTGTCGGAATTTGATTTCATCGTAAGACGGTAAACGCCGATGATGCATTGACGTTCTTCATTCGGGTTATAATCTCCCCGGTTATAATAGTCATAATATCCGGCTTTATGCAGGATGCGGTCGGCAATGAAATCTTTTCGGGTACGATTGCTTTCTACAATTGCCTGAATCAGATTTTCGGGTACATCTGCGTAGTTGGCAAGAAGCTGCTTGGTATCTTTGGGCAAGCAATATCCGCCATATCCGAAACTCGGGTTGTTGTAATGTGTTCCAATGCGGGGGTCGAGGCAAACGCCGCTGATGATGGCTTGTGTGTCAAGACCTTTCATCTCGGCGTATGTATCCAATTCGTTAAAATAGCTGACCCGCAAGGCCAGGTAAGTGTTGGCAAATAATTTTACGGCTTCCGCTTCGGTCAATCCCATGAACAATGTGTCAATGTTTTCTTTGATAGCTCCTTCTTGCAATAGGTTTGCGAAAGTATGGGCAGCTTCATCCAGACGTTTGTCTCCTTCCGGACGGCCTACAATGATGCGGCTGGGGTAGAGGTTATCATACAATGCCTTGCTTTCGCGCAGAAACTCTGGCGAGAAAATGATGTTTTCGCTATTCATTTTCTTGCGTATGCTTTCTGTATAACCGACCGGAATCGTACTTTTGATAACCATGATAGCGTTTGGATTGACGCTTTTTACCAGCTTAATAACTTCTTCTACGTGGCTGGTATCGAAGTAATTCTTTACCGGGTCATAGTTCGTGGGAGCGGCGATAATGACAAAGTCTGCATCGCTATATGCCCGGGCACCGTCAAGCGTAGCCGTCAGGTTCAGTTCCTTTTCAGAGAGATATTTCTCGATATATTCATCCTGAATGGGAGATTTACGCTGATTAATCAAGTCGACCTTTTCAGGAATAACGTCTACAGCTGTAACCTGATGGTGCTGGCTCAGCAATGTGGCGATGCTTAAACCGACATAGCCTGTACCGGCTACAGCTATCTTAAACTCTTTCATGTTACTTTGTTTTATCTTTTTTATTCTTGTTTCCTTCGTCATACCCGTATCCGTAGCCATATCCATAACCGTATGTTTTTCCGCCATAGCCATATTTGGCTCCATATTCATAGCCGTAGCTATTCTTGCGTTTGCTCATGTCGATGTCATTGATGACGGTTGCTAGTTTGGGGAATTTCTTTTCATCGCGCAATACATTGATGTAGCGGTATCCTGCCTTGGGAGTGACATCTGCGCGGCAGACATAGACACATAAATTCGCTACACGTCCGATAATTGCCGTATCTGTAACCATTGCGATAGGGGCGGTATCTAAGATAATGTAGTCATACCGCTGTTTGAGTAGTTCTATAGCACGGTCGAGTACATCCCGAGCCACCAGTTCGGTCGGGTTGGGAGGTACGGGACCTCCGGGAAGGATATCCAGATTCGGACTGATATCAGAAGTCTGGACCATATCGAATATGTTGACATGTTCCGGATCGGCAAGGTAGTTGGTGATGCCTTCGGCACGTCGTGAAAGGTTGAACACTTTGTTCAGACCGGGCTTGCGGATATCCATACCTACGATAATGGTCTTTTTTCCTAAGAAAGCAAGGCTGACAGCGGTATTTCCCGCCACAAATGATTTTCCTTCTCCCGGTTGGGTAGATGAGAAAAGTATCACTTTTTGGTCTTTCCCTAACATGAACAACAGGTTCGTACGTAAGCCACGGAACGTTTCCTCCATGATGTCGTTTTTGTTTTCACGCACTACTACGGCTCCTTTTTCCGGTTTCTTGCAACGGGGCAATTCGGCGAGGATAGGAACGTCTGTGATATGTTCTACATCTTCTCGGTTTTCTATCTTGTATTTTAACAAGTCACGCAGATATACGATGCCGACCGGAATGCCTAATCCCAATATCAGTGCGGCTAAAGCGATAATTTTTTTCTTGGGAGAAACAGGGTCTTTATCAGCCAATGCATCTTCGATGATACGCCCGTTGTTTGCCGTAGCGGCAAGCGTGAGGGCGTTTTCCTCCCGCTTTTGTAAAAGCATGGTATAGAGTGCGGCTTTGATTTCCTGTTGGCGAGCGATGCTTAGGAATTCTTTTTCTTGAATTGGCGCATTGCTGATTCTGCCTTCAAATTTGCGGGCTTGGCGTTCGATGTCGCTTTTTGCAATATTCAGTCCTTTCAGTACGCTCTCGACCGTAGTTTGAACGCTATGGCGCATCGCTTCGATGCCTGTATTCATATTGATTACGGCTGGATTGCTTTCTGAGGAGGTACGTAACAGACGGTTCCGTTCGACAATCATCGCATTGTATTGGTCGATAGCGGAAGTCAGGTTTTGGTCTTGCAATCCCACATTGGAAGGAATCACTTCATCATCGTTTTTGGGGTCGTTGATGTAGTTACGCAAAAATTCCACTAATTGGATTTGAGTCGCGTTTTCCATACGTTGTTGTCCGTATCTGGAACTTTCTTCCAAGGCTAGTTTTGCATCGCTGGTTAAGTCTGTCAGTCCTGAACGTTGTTTAAAATCAGCCAGTTCTGTTTCTGCTGTTCCTAATTCCCGATTAATGATGCTGATGCGTTCTTCGATGAATTCTGCAGTTTTCTGAGCCACTTCGTTCTTTTCGTCGTTAGCATCCTGATTATAGAAAGCTACCAGACAGTTTACGAAGTCAATGCCTCGTTGTTTGTCTGTATTTTGTACGCTGATTTGTGCAATTGTTGTGGTTTTCGATGTTGCTTCTACCGTAAGGTTTTCCATATAATCTTGTGCCGTAACGGTAGGAGAACTGATATATGCCATTAATTTTACGTCTTCTTCCATTGGTTCGGGTAGAGAATCGTTTTTAGAGAAATTAATGACGCCTACCGGTGTAGGAAGTATGGCGGGTAACCGGTCGAATTCTTTTTCTATTTCTTCTTCATCTCCTTCTTCGTCAATAACGTATTTGGCATGCACATGCAGCTTTCCGTCAAGAGTGTATTTCATTTTCAACTTGACAGGAGCTTCCAGCTTGTCGGCTTCTTCGGGAGTCATGAATACGTTTACGGGGGAAGTCCGGTAGAGCGGGATGTTGTATCCGGTAATACGGTCTTTTGCTATAGTTGTATACAATCGGAGTTCGTTTACCGCTTTTTTGATAAGGGTGCGCGAATGTAAGATTTCCACTTCATTGTCGAAGTTGTTGGTCATGGAGAACATGCCTAAATCCTGAATGGCGGCTAAAGGAGATGCGGCCGAATTTCCACCCTTTTGTTCCTCTTCCTTAATCAATACAGCTGCTGTGATGTTGTATACAGGTTGTTGGTAGCGCAAGAAAAGGAATGCCAATATCATGCATGCGATCACACTGATTACAAACCAGGGCCAATAGGCAAGGTATTTGAAGAATATGGCATACAGGTTTATCGTTTCTTCACTGTTCTGTTCGTTGAAATTTTGTTCTTCCATACGTTTTTGAGTTCTTAAGTTTTTAAGTTCTTAAGTTGAGTTCTTTTTAAGTTGTTTATTTCAGTATATTGACTAACAAGCTGGCGATAGATACCAAGATGGAGGTTGCAGAGATAATGGTAGTTGTAGTATTACCGATATCAGAGTTCTTTGCCTTGGTCTTGTTGGGCGTTACATAAAGGATGTCATTCTGGCGGAGGTAGAAGTAAGGCGAGAGCACGATGTCGCTCTTGGTCAGGTCGAGTTCGATGATTTCGCGTTTTCCGTCCGCTTCTTCACGAATCAGTTTTACATTGGTTCTTACACCATATACCGTCATATCTCCTGCCATGGCAAGTGCCTCGAGCACGTTTACTTTTTCATTGCTGACATTGAATGTGCCGGGGCGTGCTACTTCGCCCAATACCGAAATCTTATAGTTCGCCATACGTACGGTTACAATCGGAGATTCCTTCAGATAAGGTTTCAGCCGTTCGCGGATCAGGTTTTCCGCTTCGTTTTTCGTAAGCCCTCCTACATGCAGGCGTCCCAATACCGGGAAATCGATGTCGCCTTCATTGCTTACCAGGTATTGTTGGAGGGTAGGTTGTGTAGTCGTGTTGATGTTAGTCAGAGCTGCATTCAAAGGGGTTTGCACCGTCAGGTTGAATGGTGCGGCAGCCTGTGGGTCGGTTGTGTTAATCGTGATGCTTAACAAGTCTTTCGGCATGATTTGGGCATCGTAAAGAGGAATTTCTTTTCCATATTCGTTCACTATCTGCGGGTCTTGCAGATAAGGCACATTCTTATAAGAAGTGCATCCTGCAGAGAGAACTGTTACAGTTAGGGCGAAAAAAATGGTTTTCAGTTTCATTTGTTTTGGGTTTGTAAATTTTAAATGCATCGGATAAAAACTTCAGCATTTAGTGTTTATTAAAGAATCACTTGATTATCTCTTGTCGTTTTATCTTATCTGAAAAGCCTTCCGAAAAGTCCTTTTTTCTTATTATCTTCCGGCTCCGTATCGTTTTCGTATCTGTCGAGCAAGTCTTCGTATGACAATTTTTTTGTAACCATTTCATAAATAGTTCCCCAGTCGGGTAGTCCTCCCAAGTTCCGGTCATCGATGAACAAGTCTGCTTTCAGCTTCCGGGAGTAGTGGTTGTTTTGTCCTTTTTCTTCTTCGGGGTAGTCTCGGTTGACGGCATAGAACTCCAATCCACGTTGCCGGCAGAACTCAACGGCTTCTTCCAATAGCTTGCCTTCACGTACGCTCCAGAGGATGAGCTTATGCCGTTCGGCTTTCAGTTTCTTTAAAGTTTCGATAGCAAACGGGATTTCAGGACCGATTGCCGGATATTTGTGTTCTACGATGGTTCCATCAAAGTCAACGGCTATTAGCATAGTTGTAAATTTAAATGGATAATATAAATTCGTTAATTTTTCGTGTCAAAGTGTGCTCCAACATTGCTTGTTTATTCTTATTACATATATTATATGAGACGAATAAGTAAGTAATTTTTAGAGCGTATGTAAAATCTGCGCAAAAATACAATTAATTCTTGAAAGCACAAAGAGAAAAACTTGTTTTAAGAAACAGTTTTGAATTGTTCAAAGATGTTCAAAAGAAGCATGTTATCTCATATATGTGCATTTCCTCTCGGATATATATGCGTAGCCCGATGCAGATAGTTGCGTGTGCCGCCGCAAATGTCCAGGCAAATATAACGTTGCTTATCGGAAAAATTTAGAAGCTGTTTTGAATTTATCGTGCGCTGATTTGGGATGAGTTTTTGAGGCATTTTCGCTTCTGTGATGAGGAAGATAGCGGGCTATCTGACGAAGAACAGGAGCGGAAAGGACCAAAAAATCGCCCAAAGCACACACGAAAACGGATGCATCAAGCCAAGAAAAACTTTTTGGAGAAATTCAAAACAGCTTCTAAGCAGGCTTAAGCGTCCTCAATATAAAATAGAGGCGATGAAAACTTAAAAACTCACAAACAGTTGGCGTATATAAAGGCATTTTATTATTTTTGCCGTCATAAATTTAGAGAAAAGATGAAACAGGTCAGACAAGTGCTTGCGGCATTGTTTTTTGCCGCTTTGTTTTTGCCGAGTTGCAATAACGGCAAGACGTATGCAGAATATCGAGAAGATGAATTGAACGCGATTGATTCTTGGATTGCTTCACATGACTATGATATAATAAGCGAGAGGGAGTTTTACGCGCAGGATACAATGACAACAGACAATCAGTTTGTCTTGTTCGAGGAAAGCGGTGTATATATGAATATTGTGGAAAAGGGCAAAGGCGAGTCGGTTTTGCCGGACGGCTCGTATTCGATTCTTTCGCGCTATTACGAGATCGCGATGCAAGACCGGGGCGATATGTTCAGCTTGGGAGATACCCTGACGGGGAATATGAAGCTGTACAACTATCCGCTTTACATTGTGGATTCGTCATGGTCTTTGCCGATGTATATGCTGCATCCGGAGGAGTATAAAGTGACCATTAGCGGAGATTCTTACTCGGCGGCTTTTTCGGCCAGCTATATTATGTATGCGGTTTACGAAACTACTTCAGTGCCTTCGGGATGGCTATTGCCGTTGAAGTATATCAAGCCTTCGCGCACGTCATCCTCTACGGACGTTGCCCGTGTGCGCCTGATTGTTCCGCATGCGGAGGGAACGTATGACGCTTCTCAGGCGGTATATCCGTGTTATTATGAAATCACTTATAATTTAGGAAAATAATGGCTCTGATAAAATCAATCTCCGGCATTCGAGGAACGGTCGGAGGCAATGCGGGCGAAGGGTTGACCCCGCTGGATATTGTAAAATTCACCTCTGCTTATGCGGCATTGATTCGCCGCATTTCTTTTGTGAAAAGTAATCGGATTATCGTAGGACGTGATGCGCGTGTATCGGGTGAAATGGTGCGCCGTTTGGTATGCGGCACGTTGATGGGCATGGGATTTGATGTCGTGGATATCGGTTTGGCTTCTACACCGACCACCGAGCTTGCCGTGACTATGGCAGGGGCGTGTGGAGGCATTATCCTGACAGCAAGCCATAATCCGAAGCAATGGAATGCATTGAAATTGCTGAACGGGCAGGGCGAATTCTTGAATGCGGAAGAAGGGCAGGAGGTTCTGCGCATGGCGGAAGCTGAAGCTTTTGAGTATGCCGGTATCGACCGCTTGGGGAGCTATACCGAAGATTTGAGCTATAATGAGAAGCATATCGAACGCGTATTGGCGTTGGATTTGGTTGATGTGGAAGCTATCCGCAAAGCCGGTTTCCGTGTCGCTATCGATTGTGTCAATTCGGTAGGAGGCATCATTTTGCCTCAATTGTTGGAGCGTCTGGGCGTGAAGCATGTCCGGAAGTTGTATTGCGAGCCGACAGGAGACTTCCAGCATAATCCGGAACCTTTGGAAAAGAACTTGGGAGACATCATGAATCTGATGAAAGAGGGAGGAAATGACGTGGCCTTCGTGGTGGACCCGGACGTAGACCGTTTGGCGATGATTTGTGAAGACGGGACAATGTTTGGCGAAGAATATACGTTGGTTTCTGTGGCAGATTATGTATTGAAGCACACGCCGGGCAATACGGTGTCGAATTTAAGTTCTACACGCGCTTTGCGTGATGTGACCAATAACTATGGCATGCAATATTATGCCTCGGCTGTAGGTGAAGTGAATGTTGTTGCCAAAATGAAAGAGGTGAATGCGGTAATTGGAGGCGAAGGCAATGGAGGTGTGATTTATCCGGAAGCGCATTATGGCAGAGACGCGTTGGTAGGCATCGCTTTGTTTTTAAGCCATTTGGCGCACGAAGGGAAAAAGGCGAGTGAGCTTCGTGCCGTTTATCCGAAGTATTGCATGGCAAAAAAACGCATTGACCTGACGCCGGATACGGATGTGGATGCGATATTGAAAAAGGTGAAGGAAACCTACCGTAAGGAGGAAGTGAACGATATAGACGGGGTGAAAATCGATTTCGCCGACGGTTGGGTACACCTGCGTAAGAGTAATACCGAACCGATTATCCGTGTTTATTCAGAAGCCGGAAGCATGGAAGATGCCAACCGGTTGGCGGATGAGGTGAGTGCATGTATTTGAGCTGATTTATAATTAGGAGGAACTATGCTGATTTACAATACGACTTATCACGTGGAGCTGGCGGACGCACGCAATTTCGTCATCTGGCTTCACGAGTGCTATATACCCGAAGCGGAGAAATCGGGGGAGTTGAAAAATCCACGTGTCTTACGTATCTTGAGCCATAAGGAGCAGGACAGCGAGTGCTTCTCTATGCAGTGGGAAGTGGAAGATAGTGCTGCGCTTCACCGTTGGCACACACAGGTTGGGGCGCGCCTGAACGATGAATTGATGAAAACGTTTAAAGACAAGGTGATAGGTTTCCCCACCTTGATGGAGGTCATTGCGTGATACAGCCCGTAAAGGAAAAGATTATCTTGGGTATCGACCCGGGTACGAATATTATGGGGTACGGGGTGCTGAAAATTACCGGTATCAAGCCTGAGGTGATGACGTTAGGGGTGATAGACCTGCGCAAGTGTGAAGACCCGTACTTGAAGCTGAAACATATTTACCAGCGGGTGCAGGGGGTCATTGCTTCGTATTTGCCCGACGAGCTTGCTATCGAGGCTCCTTTTTATGGTAAGAATGTCCAGTCGATGCTGAAGTTAGGACGTGCGCAGGGAGTGGCGATAGTGGCTGCCTTGTGCCGGGATATTCCGGTAACAGAATATGCGCCTTTGAAAATAAAGATGGCAATAACGGGAAACGGGCAAGCAAGCAAGGAGCAGGTGGCGAGTATGTTGAAACGGATGCTTCATATCCCCGATTCGGAAATGGGACCTTTCATGGATGCCACCGATGCTTTAGGCGCCGCCTATTGCCATTATCTGCAGATGGGACGCCCGTCGCTTCCCGATGCTTATTCGGGGTGGAAAGACTATATTCGCAAGCATCCTGAGAAGATTGTGAAATGAAATTGATGGGTTCATCACAGATTACACACCTATTAATGGATGGATGAATCTGTGCAATCTGTGGTGAAAAACAATAATGACAATGAATATTAAAACGACATTGCTGATGGGAATACTTGCCACGTTGATTTCCGCTTGCCGTCCGCATTCCGTTTCGTACGCTTCTTTCGATGAATATCCGGTGTATGAAGGGGGATGGGAAGAGATGGCATATACCCCTGAATGCACCGATTTTGCTTTGTGGGCACCTACGGCTCAAGCTGTTCGGGTATTGGTTTATGAAACGGGGCAGGGAGGCGCTGCCAAATGGATGATAGATATGCAACCTGCAGGAAACGGGATGTGGAGGGTATCGGTGAAAAGCGACCTGAAAGGATATTTTTATGCTTTTAATGTGCGGATAGATGGTGCCTGGCAAGGTGATACACCCGGATTGTGGGCGAAGGCGGTAGGTGTGAATGGAAATCGGGCTGCTATCCTTGATATGCAGGAGACCGACCCTGAAGGATGGAAGCAAGACAAGCGTCCGCCGATGAAAAGTTTCTCGGATATGGTGATTTACGAGATGCATTTGCGCGATTTCTCCGCCGATACCGTGGGAGGAATGAAGCATCGGGGTAAGTATTTGGCATTGGCAGAAGACAGTACACATACGTGGACGGGAGAACGGACAGGGCTTGCCCACCTGAAGGAACTGGGCGTAACCCATGTGCAATTGATGCCTGTGGCGGATTTTGCTTCGATAGACGAGACTAAGCCAGAAAGGCTTCAATACAATTGGGGGTATGATCCGAAGAACTATAATGTACCTGAAGGTTCGTATGCAACCGACCCATTCGAACCGGGAATACGTATCCGTGAATTCAAGCAAATGGTGCAAGCTTTGCACAAGGCGGGTATCCGGGTAATCATGGATGTGGTTTATAATCATACGTTCACTACACACGGCGGTATCTTCGAACGTACCGTTCCTGGATATTTCTATCGTAAGGATGCAGACGGGAATTTTGCCAACGGTTCGGGATGTGGGAACGAAACTGCCAGCGAGCGGGCGATGATGCGCAGGTTCATCGTAGAATCGGTATGCTATTGGGCGAAAGAATATCATATTGACGGTTTCCGTTTCGATTTGATGGGCTTACATGATATTGAGACGATGAATGCCGTGCGCCGTGCCCTTGACCGTATCGATCCTACTATATATGTGGGAGGTGAAGGCTGGTCGGCATCCGTTCCCCAGTTTCCGTCAGATTTGCTTGCTACAAAGGCGAATGTAAGTAAGATACCTCGGATAGCGGTTTTTCGGGATGAGTTTCGTGATAGCTTGCGCGGTCCTTTCGGAAACGATGAGAAAGGTGCGTTTCTTATTGGACGTCCAGGATATGAGCGGGGGATTCGTTTCGGTTTATCGGGAGGTGTATATTCTTTGACTTCCAATGATTCTGTTCCGCTTTCTCCTATGCAATTCATCAGCTATGTGAGTTGTCACGATGATTTGTGTCTGGCTGACCGCTTGAAAGTGACTTTGCCGGGTGCTTCCGTACAAGAATTGTGTGCGCTTCAGAAGTTGGGGGCAACGGCCATTCTTACTTCGCAAGGCATTCCTTTCCTCTTTGCCGGAGACGAGTTCCTTCGTGACCGGAAAGGTGCTCCGAATCCGTATAATATGCCAGATGCGGTCAATGCAATCAATTGGCATAATAAGATGCTTTATCGTGAGGTCTTCGATTATTATCGAGGGCTGATTGCGATGCGTAAGGCGCATCCTGCTTTCCGCATGGGCGATGCCGAATTGGTGCGTACATATTTGGAGTTTCTTCCAGTGCAGGCTGTGGGGGTAGTGGCTTTTCGCCTGAAAGGAAATCCGTGCGGGGATTCGTGGCTGAATACTATTGTAGTATTGAATGCACGTACAGAACCGGTTAAGGTCGATATACCTGACGGAAAATATTGGATTGTGTGCCAAGGCGGTAAAATCGATTTAGTTATGGGATTGGGGACGGTAACGGGAACCCAATTGGTAGTACATCCGCGTTCGGCTACGATTATCCATCAATAAATATAAAAAATAAAACAGCAGACAATGCAAAATATTATTACGATTGAAAATGGTGTTACCCGGCATCCGGCATACCGCTTGCGGGAACCTATCAACTTGCAATTGGGGGCAGATGAACACATTGCTATTGTGGGACCTAACGGAGGCGGGAAGAGTCTTCTGGTAGACACTCTCACGGGACGTTATCCGCTCTTGGACGCGAATGAAGTGAAGTATGACTTTTCGCCTTCGGCATCGAAAATGGTATCTGACAACATTAAGTACATAACTTTCCGTGATTCGTATGGTGACTCGGATGCCACGTATTATTATCAACAACGGTGGAATGCACATGATGTAGACGATACGCCCGTGGTGCGTGACCTACTTCCGGAGTGTAAGGATGAAGACTTGAAACGTGCCTTGTTTGGATTGTTCGGGGTGGAAGCGATGCTCGACAAGCATATTATCCTTCTTTCGAGCGGGGAACTTCGGAAATTTCAGTTGACAAAGACTCTATTAAGCCATCCGCGTGTGCTGATTATGGACAATCCGTTTATCGGGCTGGACGCAAAGACGCGTGATTTGTTGCAAGTTCTCTTGAAGGAGTTGACCGAAATGTCCGATTTGCAAATCATCCTCGTGCTCTCGAAATCAGACGATATCCCTTCGTTTATTACTCACGTGATTCCGGTGTCCGACCGCACGTGTGGAGCAAAAGTGACACTTTCGGAATATTTAGCGTCATGTCCTGTAATTCCTTCTCACGTATTGTCTGAAGAAAAGCGTGGGCGCATTTTGAACCTGCCTTACACCGATAATCTCTACCATACCGAACACATTGTCGACCTGAACAAGGTCAGCATCCGGTATGGCGAGCGTACGATATTGAGAGAACTTGACTGGACCGTACGATGCGGTGAGAAATGGGCGCTGAGCGGAGATAACGGCTCGGGAAAATCTACTTTGCTTAGCCTTGTATGCGCCGACAATCCCCAAAGTTATGCGTGTGACATTTCGCTCTTCGGACGGAAACGTGGGAGCGGGGAGAGCATTTGGGAAATCAAGAAACACATCGGGTATGTCAGCCCCGAGATGCATCGGGCATACCTGAAGAATCTGCCTGCTATCGATATCGTGGCAAGCGGCTTGCATGACTCCATCGGGCTTTATAAGAAACCAGACGAAGCCGGACGGGAAGCGTGTGAATGGTGGATGGATATTTTCGGCATCCTCGACTTGAAGGACCGTAGCTTCCTTCAGTTATCCAGTGGAGAGCAACGTCTTGTGCTTTTAGCCCGTGCTTTCGTAAAAGACCCTGAACTTCTAATCTTGGATGAGCCGCTTCATGGGCTTGACTTATACAACCGCCGGATGGTGAAAGACATTATTGAGGCTTTTTGTGAGCGTCAGGACAAAACGTTGATTATGGTGACGCATTACCAAGAAGAACTTCCCGCTTGTATTACCCACCGGCTCTTTCTGACAAGGAATGGATAGGGACATTGTTTTATCAATTAAAATAAGTTAATTGGTGTCGTTCGCTTTCCGATTCCCAATTTCTTTCAGATTTGTTGCCTTGCTTTGCATTAGAAAATTAAATGAAACAAAATTAGTAATAACCTTTTAAAAAGTAAGCCTTATGAAAAAGTGGATGTTTTTATTAGTGAGTTTATTTACGATGCAAGTGGCGATGGCAGACAATGACAAGCCGATTACCTTTGAACAACTTCCGGCATCAGCCCAAACCTTTATTAAGCAGAATTTCCCTGATGCGAAGGTAGCCTTCGTGAAAATGGAAAAAGAATTTCTCGATGCTTCTTATGATGTGGTGTTCATCAACGGTGATAAGGTCGAGTTTGATAAGAAGGGAAATTGGAAAGACATCAATTGCCGGCGGATGACAGTGCCACAAGCTGTAGTCCCCGCTAAGATTCAAGAGTTTGTAAAAAGTAACTATCCCGAAGCTAAGGTGATAAAAATAGAGAAAGACCGTTACGAATACGAAGTGAAGCTTACCAATTTTTGGGAACTGACTTTCGACACCAGCTTCAATCTCATCGACATGGATAACGATAACGATTGAAAAAACAATGGGTAAAAAATGTGATGCCGATGATAAATAGAGGGTATCCCTTAAATAAGACAAAATTAGTCAACTGATTCACATGCATATTGTTGTGGATTAGTTGACTTTTTGTAAGCCTTCGGCAAAGTATGTATTGCCAGAAAAAAACACGGTTAAACCGCCTTATTCTGACAACAAAAAAGGAGCTACGTTTTATCGTAACTCCTTGATTTTCTCTTGTCGGGGTAGCGGGATTCGAACCCACGACCCCCTGCTCCCAAAGCAGGTGCGCTAACCGGACTGCGCTACACCCCGAATGCCTGTTTTTAAAACCGGTGCAAAGGTAATGGTTTCTCTTGTAACCTGCAAATTTTTGGCAATCTTTTTTCTATTTCTTTAGCATTAATGTCTTGAAAGGAGTGGGGTATGGGGTCTCAAACTCCATCCATTCGTGTGTTACTGGATGGTAAAAACACAATTTAAAGGCATGAAGAGCCAATCTTCCCAACGGATTCATTTCGCATCCATAACGTTCGTCTCCTACCACGGGATGCCCTAACGATTGCATGTGTACGCGAATCTGATTTTTCCGCCCCGTTTCCAGTTGCAATTCCAATAACGAAAAGCCATTGGCACGTTTGATGGTGTGATAATGAGTCACCGAATATTTGCCTCCATCATCTGTCGGAGAGGAGCTTACGTATAGCTTACGGTCGGTAAGCCAAGAACATACCGTGCCTTCATCTTGTTCCATCTCTCCTTGTACAATTGTTACATAGCGGCGGTCGCGCACAAGGTCGTGCCAGTTATCACGTAATGTATGCTGTGTTTTTTCATCTTTGGCATACATCATAATGCCTGATGTTTCCCTATCCAGGCGGTGGACGACATAAATCCGGTTCCCTTTATGAATCCGTTTTACATACTCATTTAATATATGTTGTGCCGTCCGCTCTTTTTGACGTTCTGTAGCAACCGAGAGCAACCCTTCTTTTTTTTCAACAACGATGATGTATGCATCTTCATATAAAATCTTCAGCATCGGATGATGGAATTCGTGTTTGTGCTTTTCCCGGCTGATTTGCACACACATGCCAGGTTGCAACGGATAATTGTAAAGCGTCTGAATCGTATTGTCTACCAATACAACTCGGTTAGTCAATAAAGCTTTAACCCGTGTACGGCTGATTCCTGCCATTTTCTTCATCAGGAATTCCATCAATTCGCCCGGTTCGCTCACCCGGTAAGTCGTATATTTCGCAGCAGCACGTGCCATGATAGGCTTGTTTGCTTTAGAGTTTTTTCTTGCCACGTCTATTTTTTTTAATGAGTTTTCTTTTCTAATAATACCACATTCTCCACATGATGCGTATGGGGAAACATATCTACCGGCTGGACTGCCTTTACTTTATATTTCACATCGAGTAACTGCAAATCGCGGGCTTGTGTAGCCGGATTGCAACTCACATAAACGATGCGTTCCGGTTCTGCCGCCAATATCACCTGTATGACATCGCCATGCATGCCTGCCCGAGGCGGGTCGGTAATGATCACATCGGGCCGTCCATGCGTGCGGATAAAATCTTCGGTCAGGATATCTTTCATATCGCCTGCATAAAACAAGGTATTCTTTATGCCGTTCAATTCTGAATTGACTTTGGCATCCTCTATCGCTTCGGGCACATATTCGATTCCTATTACCTTTTTAGCCTGACGGGAAACGAAATTGGCGATGGTTCCGGTTCCGGTATACAAATCATATACCAGCTCATTGCCCGTTAATCCGGCAAAGTCACGGGCTACCTTATATAAATTATAGGCTTGTTCTGAATTGGTCTGATAAAAAGACTTAGGACCTACCTTGAACCGAAGCCCTTCCATCTCTTCGAAAATATGGTCTTTCCCTTTGAATACGCATACATCCAAATCGCCGATTGTATCGTTGCATTTGTTATTGACCACATATAATAAGGAGGTGATTTGAGGGAACTTGTCTGCCACAAATTGAAGGAGTTCCTTCATTTTCTCCAATTCCTCGTCATTCACAATCTTGCATTGCAACAAGACCATCAACTCTCCGGTAGAAGAGGTACGTACCATCATATTGCGCAACATGCCTTCTTGCGTGCGCAGGTTGAAAAAAGCATACTGATGTTCGTACGCATAGTCGCGGATAGCGTTGCGGATTTGATTGGAAATATCATCCTGGAGCCAGCATTTCTCGATGGCAAGTACTTTGTCGAACGCACCGGGGATATGAAAACCCACCGCATTCATCTGCTCGTATTTCACATCCTGCTTTACTTCTTCTTCGGTCAGCCAACGCTTGTTCGAGAATGTGAATTCCAGCTTATTGCGATAATACATCGTCTTTTCCGAACCGATGATGGGGCTGATTTCCGGCAATTCGATTTTCCCGATGCGGGTCAGATTGTCATACACTTGCTTTTGCTTGTACCGAATCTGGTCGGCATACGCCAGACATTGCCACTTGCATCCGCCACACACACCGTAATGCTCGCAAAACGGCTCTACACGCATCGGAGACTTTTCGTGCAACTTTACGGCTACAGCCTCCGCATAATGGTTTTTCTTCCGCTTGACTTGCAAATCGACAATATCGCCCGGCACTACGTATGGCACAAAGATGACCAGATCATTCACCTTGGCAACAGCTTTTCCCTCTGCCGCCACATCCGTTATCGTTACCTTTTCCAGTAAAGGAAGTTCTTTCTTCTTTCTTGTCACGTTGTTTCCCTATAAATCAATTTGGGTGCAAATTTAGGTATAAATCTCGATTTATACGCCAGTGAGATAAGAAAAAGTCAAGGTTACCCCTATCTTTTGGGCATGATAGCTCGGTAAGAAAAGAGGATTATCCTTTTTCGGTATAAGATAATCCTTTCCGGCAAACAGGATGTTATAATTTCCCGTTGCAGAAATCCATGTTCTCGTGGTCGCATTTTGCGGCATCCCGAATCTCTCTCAGAAACAGGCGTGCACACATTTCGGCATCGTCTCCCGCCCGGTGATGCAGTCTGTAAGGTATCTCGAATTGGTCGCAGAGATAATCCAGTTTGTTGCAATCGAAGTTATAAAGCTTGCGGGCGGCACGAAGCGAGCAATAATACGTGATGTCCGGCTTCTTGATGTGGTAAAATTGCAGCGAGTGTCGGATGCACCCGATGTCGAAAATGGCGTTGTGTGCCACCAGTACCGGACATTCGCCCAAGTACTCGGTTATCTTCGTCCATATTTCAGGAAACTCCGGAGCATTTTCCGTATCGCTTGGGCGTATCCCATGAATCTGCATGTTCCAATAACTGTAGTAATTGCCTTCGGGGCGGATAAGCCACGAACGGGTTTCCGCAACTTTCCCGTTGCGCACCACACAAATGCCCGCCTCACAAATGGAAGCACGCTTTCTTGTAGCGGTTTCAAAATCAATGGCGATAAAGTTTATTCCTTGCATGGGGATCCTCCTTTTTCTCATAAAGATGCATCATATTTGAAATGAAGTTACGCATCTCGTTGATTTTTATTAGCTAAACCATTAAATTATCTATGAACATATATGCAAAATTGGTCAAAATACTTGAGGCATGCAAGTAATTTTATACTTTAAGCGGCATTAAAATGTGTATTTACTGCCTCAAGCGTGTTCAGCCTGTTTGCTGCCGTTTTCAGATAAGCCTTTTCTTTGACTATACGTTACACACGAAGGGGGAAAGTGTGAAATCCCTGCGTAATATTCCCAAAACTCTTGACAACCGCTTTTCCGGATAGTATCTTTGAATTAAAACGCAGCTGGTTGCGTCAGCACACAGATATAAGTGCGGCGGCAAACGCGTATAGGCAGGGCTGACGCATTACTTGATTTCATCATTTTGCCATGGTGCATCTAAAAGTTCTGCAAGAAACTCATCACTCCATCCCGCCATTTTTCTTTTACCCTTAAGGCTTGCTTTTCTCTTGTTGTTTTTTAGTTGTGTCATGGCAATCTTGTTGAGTAGTGAAAAATTCTGTGCCGCATTTTTCTTTTTTTTCTGACTGTCCTCATTGAATGAGACATCAAGCTGCCAGTGAAGATTGTTCTCAATACTCCAATGGCTTCTGATAGTTTCAGTTATACGTTCAGAATCCAATGGCAGGGATGTTATGTAGTAGTGTCTCTCCACTGTGGTCTTTCCTGACTTTATGTATTTTTTCGTATTAGTCAAACATACCACTGAGTTTACACCTTTCCATTTCAAGACTTTAGACAGGACTCCATTGTTATATACCTGACATACACGTCTCTCGAAGCGCCCATGTGAACTCTCTTCCGTTATGCTGTACCTGTATCTTGTCTGAGGTATATGACCTATTCCGTCAATATTGTTTCCATATATGTCAATATCAGAGAACCAACCTTCTATCGTTTCATAAAGTTTCTTCTGGTTCTTCTTTACACTTATAAGATAGTCAGCTTTTGCATCGATGATTGTACTTACTATTTCATGCTGGCAGGCAATGGCATCAATGGTAATTATACAGCCTTCAAGGTCAAGAGCCTTTATCAATAAAGGGATTGCCTTTATTTCGTTGCTCTTGTCACTTACCTTTTCCTGGCCTAGAGAGACACCGTTGGCTGACGCCCAAGCACTTACTATACGCAGAGATTCAAAACTGCCGCCACTCTTCTCTTCACGTGCACCGCGTATCTCTTTACCGTCTATGGATACAAGACCACGGTATTTGCCGCAAATCTCACGTATCCAGGTACGAAAGCCATTTTCGAGTTCACTGGGAGAAAGAAGGGAAAATACACGATTGAAAGTGTCATGAGAAGGGACACATTTAAAGTCCTTTATACGTGAGCGGAAGAAAGACTCGTGCATCTTACCAAAATCGGCAACCTCATACCAGCTTTCCGCACCGCCGATGACTGCTGCCATTGCGATATAAAATATACACTCGAAACTGTGTGCCCTTAAATGATCACGACGGGGATCCTTTATTGTACGGAGTATTGAGATGATTTCCATTGGATGTTTTTTAACTTGAATATATAGGACAAAAGTAAAGAAAAAAGCTATTGTAAACAGGATGTATCACTGAGATTCTTCAAACTTAGTTTGATTTTTAGTCTATTAAGTAATGCGTCAGCCCTGTTATTAATCTTACACCAGACGAAGCTGTCTGCATTGAAGCAAGAAGATAGTAATGATAACCTTTTAAATAATCTGAGTATGATAAATTAGTAATCATTGCTCTGGATATTTTTCGAAAATCAATTTTCCCCCGCTAAATATGTGTACAAAATTCATCTCACCACAGAGGTCACAGAGACGCACAGGGGAATTAAAATTACACTGTGTCCTCTGTGGGTGGTATGGACGTTGTTTATTGCCCCTCCCAAAAGCTCAATCAGTCCAAGTTCCTTTCTCCTGTCCGCTCTATTTCGTCGATTACTTTGAGTAAGTATTGCCCATAGGGGTTTTTCAGCATGGGTTGTGCCAGCTGGCGCATTTTATCGGGGGTAATCCAGCCTTGGCGGAGGGCGATGCCTTCGAGGCATGCCACTTTCAGCCCCTGGCGCTTCTCGATGACTTCGATGTACGTAGAGGCTTCGGCAAGTGAGTCGTGGGTACCGGTGTCGAGCCATGCGAATCCGCGCCCTAAGGTTTGTACTTTCAGTTCGCCAGCGGCAAGGAAGGTCTGGTTGACCGTGGTGATTTCCAGTTCGCCGCGTGCCGAAGGTTTGATGTGCTTGGCAATGTCCACCACCTTATTGGGATAGAAATACAGTCCGGTCACGGCATAATTCGATTTGGGGTGCTCGGGCTTTTCTTCGATGCTCAGGCAATTTCCTTCCTTGTCGAATTCCGCTACGCCGTAACGTTCGGGGTCGCTCACCCAGTATCCGAATACGGTAGCTTTGCCTTCCGTCTCGGCGGTGCGTACGGCTTCTTTCAGCAGGCTGGTGAATCCGTTCCCATGGAAGATGTTGTCACCCAATACGAGGCAGGCGCAATCGTTTCCGATGAATTCTTCACCGATGATGAATGCTTGGGCAAGCCCGTCGGGCGAAGGTTGTTCGGCATAGGTAAAGCGTACGCCAAAGTCGCTTCCGTCTCCCAGCAGGCGGCGGAATCCCGGAAGGTCGTAAGGGGTGGAGATAATCAGTATGTCGCGTATGCCGGCAAGCATCAGGGTGGAGATGGGGTAGTAGACCATCGGCTTGTCGAAGATGGGCAGCAATTGTTTTGACACTCCTTTTGTGATAGGGTAGAGGCGTGTGCCCGAACCGCCGGCTAAAACTATACCTTTCATGTCTTTAGATGGATTGTTTGGTTTATGTCTTGCAAAGTAAGTTTTTTTTTGTCTATCGGCAAAATTAAAAGGGAAAAAATCTCATTTTCGCTTTCAAAAGATTATATTTGTAACATAGATTTAAAATGTAGTGAAGAAGTATGAATAGAAGGCATTATTGGATGGCGGCGATGTGCTTGATGACGCTTGCCGCTTGTACGCAAACGACGAAATTGCCCGAGAATCCGGAGGATAAAGAAGAATATCGTGACAACCAAGGGAATAGCTGGATTTATAACGCCATGTTGATGCGCTGGGCATTGATGCCGTCGGCTATGAACGGGCTTTCGACGACTCATTATTATTATCCCAATACGGGTTCGTGGACTGACGCGAACGGCACGCGTGTCAATGCACCTTCGGGAGTGAAGGTAAGTTCTTCGAGAACGGAAAAGTCGAAATCGAGCGGGCGTGTGTTCGGCACTACGCGCCGTTCTTCGGGCGTTCACGCATAAAAATAAGGTAATACAACAGTTATTTATGGAAAGAAAATATGTTACGCCCCGTGCAGATTATCGGGAGAAGATAGAGGCTTTGGGGTTTGACTTTCACGGTGATTATTGGCGTGAGGAAGCTTATTACCGGTTTACGTCAGACGAGATAGAACGGCTGGAGAAAGCTACGGCAGAAGCCTATCGCATGTATTGTGAAGCTGCGGGGTATATCATCGAAAAGGATCCGGAATGGATGGAGCGTTTCTTGCGCCTCCCTTTGGACGTTTGCCGGCGTATCCGCGAATCATGGGATGCGGACGAGCTGAGTCTGTACGGGCGTTTTGATTTCATGTTGGACGAAAAAGGCGTGCCCCGCATTTTGGAGTTCAATGCCGATACGCCCACTTCTTTGCTGGAAGCTTCGGTCATCCAATGGCAATGGAAGGAAGAGGTCTTTCCGGAGCTTGACCAGTATAACGGCATCCACGAGGGATTGGTCCAGTCGTGGAAAGATATTGTCCCTGCGGGCGGCAATGTGCATTTTGCCGGAGTGTTGGAGAACCATGAAGATACAGGCACGTTGCAATATTTGGCAAGTACGGCAATGGAAGCCGGGTATTCTACCCGTGTGTTGGACATGAACGATATGAATTTGCAGGACGGATGCTTTTACGATCCGAGCGGGGAACGTATCGGACATTGTTTCAAGCTATATCCGTGGGAGTGGATGGCGGATGAAAGTCCGGACGGATGCCTTGCTTCTGTGGTATGGATAGAGCCGATATGGAAACTGGTGATGTCGAACAAAGCGATTTTAGCGAAGGTGTTTGAATTGTTTCCTGATTCTCCTTACGTATTGCCTTGCTTTTTGTCGCGTCCGGAGTCGGGGGTGTATTGCAAGAAGCCGGTGTTTGCCCGTGAGGGGCATAACGTGAGCGTGGTGGACATCCGCAATTGGGAAGAACGTGCGCTGGTGCGCGAAACAGAAGGCGATTACAACACGGGGGCATACGTGTATCAATGGTATGTGAAGCCTACGGTGTATGGCGGACGTTATCCGATTATCGGATCGTGGATAATAGGAGGGGAGCCGGCGGGTATCGGCATCCGTGAGAACCGTACCGAAATCACCGATAACCTGTCGGAGTTCGTTCCTCATGTAATTTCATTTACGATTTAGCGATTTACTATTCACGGTTTTATTTGTTGATTCGTAATGCGAATCAGGAGTTAAATGTAGTTATGTTTCACAGGAGTTATCACTTCGTTCAGGAGTTATACTTCACGCGGTATTTATTTGTGCATTTTGTATATGCCACGTAGTAAAGACGATGTACACATCGTCTCTACAGAAGCGGTGCAAAAGGTATTGGCATCTAACTCCCAGCCCGCACTGGCGGGCGATAACTACCTATAACTCCCTTTTAACTCCTGATTGGCATTTGTAAACGCTAAATCGTAAATCGGCAAATTATTTCATTCCTCTTGCCTTATAGATGCGCTCCTTAGCGTTGTTGATGTGTTGGAATTTCTCTTCGGCAGCTTTGCGTATGTCTTCTCCTAATGTCGCTACCCGGTCGGGATGATGTTTCAAGGCAAGGCGGCGGTAAGCGGCACGCACTTCTTCATCGGTTGCTGACGGATCGATTTCCAATACCTTGTAGGCATCGGCAAGCGAGGCACCTCCGAGGTTCAGCATGGATTCCACTTCTTTTTCGGAGAGTTGCATGGCCTGTGCCACTTCTTTCAGGGCTTCTATCTCCTGTTGGCATACATGCCCGTCGCTTTGTGAGATTTTGGCGAGGAAGTCCAAAAGTTGCAAGCGTTCGCCGTATGTGAGGTTGGCTGCAATTTGTGCGCCGCATTCGTGAATTGTATTGCGGAATGCATAAGGGTTGGAGGCATCCATGCGCTTTTGTTGTTCGAAGAGGTTCAGGAGGATTTGTTCCCCTTCGTTTACGGCATCTTCTCCGAAGTTGGTGCGGAGGAAACGGCGTACGAACTCCATTTCGCTATGCATGATTTTCCCGTCTGCACGGATAATGTATGAAGCCATTACCAGCATGGAGAAGAGGAAGCTGTTGCGCTGGCCTGCATGGGTATAGGAGGCTCCTCCTTGCCCGTTATCAAAATCCGCTTGCGCATCGTTCGCTTTGTCGAATAAGGAGCCGATGGCGTATCCTGCCAAGGCACCCAGCGGACCCAGAGCCATGAACCCCATGATTCCGCCAATCCATTTCCCTATTTTCATAATCGTATGGGTATTAAGTAACGATTCATAATCAATTTATTCATGTGCCGGTTTTGCCGTGCGGATTAGTCTTGACTGGGTTGCGTATAAATGATATCCATTTGTATCTTCTCGCTTTCATCGGCAGATTCGTTGAGGTCTTTTCCTCCCACCAGCATAGCAGAATTAACGCTTAGGTCATTTCCTATTCCGATGATATTTCCTTGCGAGTCCGTCTCGGTGGTAACAGGCACGAGCAGTATCTTGTTCCAGTCCGGATGTTCTGCTTTCCATGCTTCCCATTGGGCTGTACCCTTTTCTATTTCCGGCCGGATTTCGCTGAATATAGCCGCAATCAGGCGGTTGAGTTTCGAAAATGAATAGGAGTTGTCCGTGCTGTTGTATGATGAGAGGAACGAGGTGTGCTCGTCGTATACTTCGTTGTTTTCAAAAAAGCTTTTCATCTCATCTGCCCGTACCATCAGCAGGTTGGCGGGAGTCCCCATCTTATAAGGGCTGGTGCTCGGATCTCTCATTTTCGTAAACGAAAGCGAGATGGAGTTTAATGTGTCCGTCCGGTGTTCTTCGTACATCTCTTCTATCGGGAGTGTCACTTTCGTGCAAAGTCCGGCAGGAGTCTTCAGGTATGTGCATGTAGGATCATCTACCAGGTTTTGCAGCCCTGAGTTTTGGAAACGGGTTGACATGAACACTTCATTGGTTGCGGTCATCGGCACAATGGCGGTCACCAATGAGTCCGCCGTATCTGCCGAGTTCCGGCTCATGTAGGAAACCGTCAGGTGCAGGTAGATGTCGGAAATGTAGAGGATGCAGCCTTCACCGTTTGTTACGTGTATATAGAAGCCTTTCAGCACATTGTTGATAAACGATTCGGAGTCTTTAAAATACGGGTGTACAGTTTCTCCGTTTTCCACGGCGGTCACGTCGTACTTGCTTTTAAAGTTGTCGCAGAATGCATTTCCTAAATCGATGGAAATGTGCTTGTAATAGTCTGATGTTTGGTGAAGCGAGTCGCTGACCGTTTGGTCGTAGGCTGTATAGTCTTTTGTAGCCAACGGCGGATTTTGAGTGTTGTAATAGCGCGTGGGATCCATGTTGGTGTAATACAGGTTCTTGTCCAGCCCGTTGTCTTGGATAGGCATGGTTAATGTATCTACCTGTACACGCATCGGCGCCAGCGAATCGCCGAAGTAGCTTGTATAATATAGCCCTAACGTAGCTTCGTCGATACTTTGCAGGCGGTCGGGCAATGAGAAGTTTTCGGGGCAGTTTATCTGGACGAGGAAATCAGACGTAAAAGTGCCGTAATTTTCATCGGTAAACTTGCCTAGATAAGCTGTGGTGGAGCGTGAATATACGGAGTCAAGCAAATGCGATTCCGTCTCTACGGTATACGAATCGGCTTTTGCCTGAATGAATTCTTCGTTTGAAATGAATTGTCCGATTCCTGTTGTCTCGTCATCACAGCTATAGAGTGTGGCGGCGATAAACCCTAATGCCGCCAAGAACTTGAGTTTCATTGTTTTGATATTAATGATTATATGTTTTTGGTTATTCGGGAGTTTCCCAAACTTTGTCGTAGAGCGCGTCACAAGCGTCTGCATATTGTTTTTCGTCCGCTTGATAGTCTACTGTCGGGAGGTTCAGGCTGCGCGCATAGTCCATAATGGCAGGATTTACCTCCTTGCTGTTTTGGATGACTCCGTCTGAATAGGTAATGGCTAATTTGCACAGTTCTTCGTAATTGACCGGAGTCTGGATCATTTTTATGTCGTCCGGCGTGATTTCACGGAATATTACTTGTTTGGCGAAATCGGGCGACAAGTTCGATTTGAAGCCGTCTCCGTATACAGAGAAAATGACTTTTGAATCCCGGAAAGAAGGCTCGTCGTAATACGCTTTCTTGATAAAGAGCGGAACGACAGCGCTCATCCAACCGTGGCAATGAATAATGTCGGGGCACCACCGCAGCTTCTTGACGGTTTCCAATACGCCGCGGGCATAAAAAATAGCACGTTCGCCGTTGTCTTCATATTCTTTCCCGTTCTCGTCGGCTTCCATTAAGCGGTGTTGAAAATAATCGTCATTATCAATGAAATAAACCTGACGGCGTGCTGCTTGGATAGAAGCGACTTTGATAATCAGGGGATGGTCGGTATCATCAATGATGATATTCATTCCCGACAGGCGGATTACTTCGTGCAGCTGGTTGCGCCGTTCGTTTACATTTCCCCATTTCGGCATAAAGGTACGTATCTCCCGCCCTTTGTCTTGGATTGCCTGAGGCAGGTTTTGGCCGATTAACGATAATTCACTTTCTGGTACGTAAGGAGTAATTTCTTGTGTAATGAATAAAACTTTCTTTGCACTCATGTTATTTTCTATTGCTCATAAATAATTGCGCAAAGATACAAAAAAAAACAGATGCGCTTATTAATTCGTATGCGATATTTACCTTATAGTTTGTTAATGTCGGATTGAACATGCATTTTTTTGCAATCTGTTTTCGTTATCTGCCAAAAATGTGGTTACTTTGCACCCGATTTTTTAAAAGCATAGCGTTTAATTATCAGAAAAATGGAATTAATTCAAACTATTCGGGAACTTCGGGCGAAGCTGGACGCGCTTCGCGGAGAAGGTAAAACCATTGGGCTGGTTCCTACGATGGGAGCTTTGCATGCCGGTCACGCTTCGTTGGTGAAACGCGCCGTCGCAGAGAATGATGTGGTGGTGGTAAGCGATTTTGTCAACCCCACCCAGTTTAATGATAAGGACGATTTGGCGAAGTATCCGCGCACGCTGGATGCTGATTGCCGTTTGCTGGAGTCGTGTGGGGCGGCGTTCGTGTTCGCTCCGTCGGTAGAGGAGATTTATCCCGAGCCCGATACGCGTACGTTCAGTTATGCGCCGCTTGACACGGTGATGGAAGGAAAGTACCGTCCCGGGCATTTCAATGGAGTATGCCAAATCGTGAGCAAGTTGTTCCTGATTGTGGAGCCTACGCGCGCTTATTTCGGTGAAAAAGATTTCCAGCAGCTTGCCATTATCCGTGAAATGGTACGCCGCTATCCGTTCGATTTGCAGATAGTGGGATGCCCCATCGTGCGTGAGGCGGACGGGCTGGCATTGAGCAGCCGGAATGCCCGCTTGAGCGGGGAGCAGCGCAAGCAGGCGTTGCAAATCTCGAAGGCGTTGTTTGCCAGCGTGGATTATGCCAAGTCTCATACGTTGGCAGAAACGAAGGCGTTTGTAGAAAAGACAATAGCCGATGCCGAGGGGCTGCGCCTGGAATATTTTGAAATCGTAGACGGGAACACGTTGCAGACGGTAGGCGAGTGGGAAGAAAGCAAGTATATCGTAGGATGCATTACCGTATTTTGCGGTGAGGTCCGTTTGATAGATAATATTAAATATAAGGAGTGACAACGCGATGATGATACAGGTATTGAAATCGAAAATACATTGTGTGACGGTGACCGAAGCGAACCTGAACTATATGGGCAGCATTACGGTAGACGAAGACTTGCTGGATG
Organism: Phocaeicola salanitronis DSM 18170; assembly: GCF_000190575.1. Classification (NCBI taxonomy): domain Bacteria; kingdom Pseudomonadati; phylum Bacteroidota; class Bacteroidia; order Bacteroidales; family Bacteroidaceae; genus Phocaeicola; species Phocaeicola salanitronis. Next base: position 312,345 of record NC_015164.1, read on the forward strand.
CCGCCAACATGATTGCAGGCGAGAAAGTGCAGATTGTGGACAATAATAACGGCGAGCGTTTCGAAACCTATATAATAAAAGGTGAGCGCGGTTCGGGATGCATCTGCCTCAATGGTGCCGCCGCCCGCAAGGTGCAGGTAGGCGATGTGGTCATCATCATGTCCTACGCTTTGATGGATTTCGAGGAAGCGAAGTCGTTCAAGCCTTCGGTTATTTTCCCCGATACGCTCACGAACAAAATCTGATACATCCACACAGGCATTCGGAAAACGTATTGCGTGCCATTGCAAGCGTGGAAAGTATCTTTAAATAAATCGGCTATCAAGTGTAATGTCCGTAGGCTGCTTAGGGGCGAGGTTGCTCGCCCCTAAGCGTATCCGTAGCACAAGGGCAGGACAGCTTTACCCCTATAAGCAGTTTGGTGAAAGATGGAATTCATAGTATAAAATTTATGCGCATGTCTTTATCTAAGAAAAAGAAATGGACGTACGGATGCATCGGAGTGCTGCTTGCGCTTTTTATAAGTTACTTGTTCCTGCCTTATTATGCGCGGCAGGCTTTGGTGCATTGGATGCCCGTAATCGATGATTTAGAAACGTTTCACCGTAACGTGGTGCGTCATAATCCTCAGGATGTCTGGCATTGGAAGAAAGCGGAGGAATATAACCGGTACCGGCTTCTCCCGGAAGATTCAGCCTATTTGGATAGTCTGCGTACGGTCTCTTTTCTGGTTATCCGGCACGATAGCATCTTGTTCGAGAGTTACCGGGACGGATGGAACGATACGTTGACTTCAAATCTTTATTCAGCCACAAAGACCATTGTGGGGCTTTTGACCGGCATTGCGCTGGATGAGGGAAAGATACATAGTTTAGACGATAAGGTTTCGCGCTATATCCCTATATATAATAAAGGTATGCAGGCGGATGTTACGGTTCGGGATTTGCTTACGATGAGCGGGGGAATGGCATGGGACGAATCGTATGCCTCGCTTTTTTCGGTTACGACACATGGATATTATGGAAACGATTTGTATGAGTTGGTGACCGGGCTGGAAGTGGCAGACCCTCCCGGTGTCCGGTTTTTATATCGGAGCGGAGAAACCCAACTTTTGGCTTTCGTCCTTGAAGCGGCTACGGGAGAGACGTTGAGCAGGCTTGCGGAAGAGAAATTATGGAAGCCGATGCAAGCCGGGCAGGACGCCTATTGGTTATTGGACAAGAAAGGGGGCGATGAAAAGGCATTTTGTTGCTTTCATACGACGGCCCGTGATGTGGCGCGCTTCGGAAGGCTTATTTTACACAAGGGGAACTGGAACGGAAAGCAGCTCATATCACATGCCTATATGGACGAGATGCTCCGTCCGGCTTCTTATCTGAAAGACCAATGGGGAAAAGATTCGCTCGATTATTACGGCTTGCAGACTTGGATTATGCGTTACCGGGGTGAGGAGATTCCATGCATGAGGGGAATGCTGGGGCAATATATTTACGCCATACCTTCGAAAGATGCGGTTGTCGTGCGATTAGGGCGCAAACGGCATGATGTTTATGAAGGACCTTTTACAGTAGATATGACCCGATATTTGGACATTGCGATGCGGATATTGGAACATTCGTGTATCTGATGTGGCGTTTACGGATACCCGCATGGGCAGGGAAGGCGATAAATTTCAACAAATTTGCTTCTTCGGTTGTTATTCTATAAACAATCGATTTTGAAAATGAAAAAAAATGTTTATCTTTGTCTGAACCTTAACCTGCCTGCTATGAAGAGAAAGGTTATCTGTTGTATATGTGTGGGCTGCCTGTTGCTCTTCGGGTGCGAAAAGCGGCAAATGCCTGATTTCCCAGTATTTGAAAAGCTGGGGATGATGAATGATATGCTTTCACGGATAGAGGGTAGAGGCTCTTCTGGACTTACTTTTTCAGATATAGAACTGACTAAAGACTTGCTTTACGACCGTTATACGCCGGAGGATATTTACCCTTATGGCGATACGGTACGTAGTTTTAAGTGGGAGACGATGCGCAAATGTTTGGCGTTTATTGAGAACATGCAGCATGATACGGTGCGCTGGGCTGTACTTTGCAATTATAAAAACCGGAATCAGGAAGCGCCTTTGGTGCATAAGTATGTCCGGAATGAATATGGGCGTGTGTCTGATACATTGGGCGTAGAGCGTTATCAGTCGGTGCCTCTGTATCGTCCGTCTGATATGGAAGTTCCCGAACGGTACGGGCGGGATGGCTCTTTGGTTTATTTACAGGGTGAAGACGGCGATTTTTTTCATGTGATTCCTGTTACGATAGGAGGGGATTGGTTCGTTCCCCGGCGTTATGTGAAGCGGCTTTCCCCGGATACAGAGTTTCATCATGTCATATTTGTAGACCGGAAAGACCAGAATATCGCTACAATGGAGCGGATGGGCGAAGGCAAGTGGGCTGTACGGAGCATGAATCCGGCAACGACAGGTGTGCATCGCCCGCCGTATGCGCAAGAGACGCCGTTGGGGATGTTTCTTTTGCAAGAGAAAAAGGCGCGGATGGTATTCCTGAAAGATGGAGGCTCTGCCACGGGCGGATATGCTCCTTATGCTTCCCGGTTTACGAACGGGGCATACGTGCATGGCGTTCCTGTTAATGTTCCTCAAACCGCTATGATAGAGTATAGTTGGTCTTTAGGCACTGTTCCCCGTTCGCACATGTGTGTGCGTAATGCTACTTCGCATGCCAAGTTTATTTTCGACTATATGCCTGCAGAAGCCACGCTGGTAGTGATTATTGAGTAATGCGAATCAGGAGTTAAACGTAGTTAAGTTTCACAGGAGTTATCACTTCGTTCAGGAGTTAAAGGTCTATAGCTTTTCTTCTGAAAGCGGTGGAAAAGGTATTGGCATCTAACTCCCGGCCCGCACTGGCGGGCGATAACTACCTATAACTCCCTTTTAACTCCTGATTGGCATGAGTAAATAAAGCGTTTCCATGCTCTATAAGGATGTACCGTTTGAAACGGTATGTTCATCTATGTGCATTACCCTTTGGATATACATGCGTAGCCCGATGCAGATGATTGCGTGTGCCGCCGCAAGCATCCGGACCGGGCATGACATTACTTATCGGGGCATGCGGCAAGGCTATGCGGTGAAGGGGAGGGTTGTATCTTCCTTTCCAATCAGCAGGGGCAAAATGTATGAAAAACCGTTTTTGACAAGTCTATCTGCCAAAACATGCCCAAAAACACCTTATTTGTATTTGATATGTTGCAAATTTTCCATAGCTTTGCAGACACTCTACTTATGAGAAACATAATAACCTAATAAATCTTACCAAAAGAAATGGAAACAAAAAGAGTTTACACCTTCGGAAACGGACATGCCGAAGGAAAAGCGGACATGAGAAACCTGCTGGGCGGTAAAGGCGCTAACCTTGCTGAAATGAACCTGATTGGCGTACCTGTTCCTCCCGGTTTCACCATTACTACAGAAGTTTGTAACGAATATTTCGAAAAAGGCAAAGACGATGTAGTAGCTCTGTTGAAAGATGACGTCGAAAAGTCCATTGCGGGAGTCGAAACACTCATGAAATCAAAGTTCGGTGATGTAGAAAATCCGTTGCTCGTATCTGTACGTTCGGGTGCACGCGCGTCTATGCCGGGCATGATGGACACTATCCTGAACTTGGGACTGAATGACGAAGTGGTTGCCGGATTGGCACGCAAGACAGGCAACGAACGTTTCGCATGGGATTCATACCGCCGTTTCGTGCAGATGTATGGCGATGTTGTATTGGGCATGAAGCCTGCCAATAAAGATGATATCGACCCGTTCGAGGCGATTATCGAAGACGTGAAGAAAAAGAAAGGGGTCCGCTTGGACAATGAACTGGAAGTGGACGACCTGAAAGAACTGGTAAGACGCTTCAAGGAAGCTGTTAAGACTCAAACCGGTAAAGAATTCCCTGCCAATGCTTACGAACAATTGTGGGGAGCTATCTGTGCCGTATTTGATTCGTGGATGAACGAACGTGCCATCCTTTACCGGAAAATGGAAGGCATACCGGCTGAATGGGGTACAGCCGTAAACGTGCAGGCAATGGTATTCGGAAACATGGGCGACACGTCTGCTACCGGCGTTTGCTTCTCTCGTGATGCCGCTACAGGCGAAGATCTTTTCAACGGTGAATACCTGATTAACGCCCAAGGCGAAGACGTAGTAGCAGGTATCCGCACGCCGCAACAGATTACTAAAATCGGTTCTCAACGCTGGGCGCAACTGCAAGGCATTTCAGAAGAAGAACGTGCCAGCAAATATCCTTCGATGGAAGAGGCCATGCCGGAAATCTATAAAGAACTTGACGAGCTGCAGACCAAACTGGAAAACCACTATCATGACATGCAGGATATGGAATTCACAGTACAGGAAGGAAAACTTTGGTTCTTGCAGACCCGTAACGGAAAGCGTACAGGTGCTGCCATGGTGCGTATCGCCATGGAGATGCTGGAACAGGGCTTAATCGATGAAAAGACAGCTGTCTTGCGTTGCGAACCGAATAAGTTGGATGAACTGCTTCACCCTGTATTCGATAAAGAAGAACTCCGTAACGCTAAGGTTTTGACTCGCGGACTTCCCGCTTCTCCGGGTGCTGCTACAGGTCAAATCGTATTCTTTGCAGAAGATGCGGCTAAATGGCGTGCCGATGGTCATCGGGTGGTTATGGTACGTATCGAAACTTCTCCCGAAGACTTGGCTGGAATGACCGTTGCTGAAGGTATCTTGACCGCACGCGGCGGTATGACTTCACATGCTGCCGTAGTGGCTCGCGGTATGGGTAAATGCTGTGTGTCGGGTGCAGGAGCTATCAATGTAGACTATAAAGCCCGCACGGTAGAAATCGATGGTGTCGTGCTGAAAGAAGGTGACTATATTTCCTTGAACGGTAGTACAGGCGAAGTTTATCAGGGCGAGGTGCCTACCAAGGCAGCTGAAGTATCAGGAAACTTTGCAAAACTGATGGACTTGTGTAACAAATATACCCGCTTGCAGGTACGTACCAATGCGGATACTCCCCACGATGCGGAAGTAGCCCGTAAGTTTGGTGCCGTAGGTATCGGACTTTGCCGTACGGAACACATGTTCTTTGACAATCAGAAGATTATCGCTATGCGTGAAATGATTCTGGCACCGGATGAAGAAGGACGCAAGAAAGCGCTTGCTAAGTTGTTGCCTTACCAGAAGAATGACTTCAAGGGCATATTCAAAGCAATGGACGGTTATCCTGTAAATGTACGTTTGCTCGACCCGCCTTTGCATGAATTCGTTCCGCACGACCAGAAAGGCCAGGAGGAAATGGCGAAAGCGATGGGTGTTACGGTAGATTATATCCACCAGCGTGTAGAAAGTCTGTGCGAGCACAACCCGATGTTAGGTCATCGCGGATGCCGCTTGGGAAATACTTATCCCGAAATTACCGAAATGCAGACGGAGGCTATTTTGGGTGCCGCTTGTGAGCTGAAGAAAGAAGGTTACGACCCGCATCCTGAAATCATGGTTCCGTTGATTGGTATCTTGTACGAATTCGAAGCACAGGAAAACATCATCCGCGCTACGGCTAAGAGAGTTTTCGAACAAGAAGGTATAGAAGTGCCGTTCAAGGTAGGTACGATGATTGAAATTCCACGTGCGGCTCTGACCGCTAACCGCATCGCTTCGCATGCTGAATATTTCTCATTTGGAACGAATGACTTGACGCAAATGACATTTGGCTATTCGCGCGATGATATCGCTTCCTTCTTACCGGTTTATTTGGAGAAAAAGATTCTGAAAGTAGACCCGTTCCAGGTACTTGACCAGAACGGTGTAGGCCAGCTTATCCAAATGGCAGTAGAGAAAGGCCGTTCAGTACGTCCTGATTTGAAATGCGGTATCTGTGGCGAACATGGAGGCGAGCCTTCATCAGTGAAGTTCTGCGATAAAGTAGGATTGAACTATGTCAGCTGTTCTCCATTCCGCGTGCCTATCGCACGTTTGGCTGCGGCGCAGGCTGCTATTGAAGGCACTCTCTAAAATTAGAATCCCTCAGGCAGAATAGCAATTAAGATTTGTTTCAGGCTGTAATCTACCGATTTATACGGTGATTACAGCCTGAGTTGCGTTAAGACAGTTCGTGCAGTTGACATCAAAAAATCGCCCAAAGCACACACGAAAGCGAATACATCAAGTCAAGAAAAACTTTTTGGAGAAATTCAAAACAGCTTCTTAGAATTGTGCATACCCACATCGCCTGCACGGACAACCTCAAAGAGGTTGAACCTCGCACGTCCGGCTCTTTCTTGCCTCGCACACTCGACAACCTCGAAGAGGTTGAACTATGCTTAACCGCTGGTAGCTCCCCGAAGGGGAACACCTGCGGATTATCCCGTCTCCCTTCTCCTCCATCGACCTCTTCGAGGTTGATTTAACTCCCAGCCCGCACCGGCGGTCGATAACTGCCTATAACTTCCTTTTAACTCCTGATTGGCACTATTTATCTAAGAGCCTGTTTGAATTTTCCAATAAAGTAATATTCTATCAGCTTCTTAGAAGCTGTTTTGAATTTATCGTGCGATGATTTGGGATGAGTTTTTGAGGCATTTTCGCTTCTGTGATGAGGAAGATAGCGGGCTATCTGACGAAGAACAGGAGCGAAAAGGGCCAAAAAATCGCCCAAAGCACACACGAAAACGGATACATCAAGCCAAGAAAAACTTTTTGAAGAAATTCAAAACAGCTTCTTATAAAGAAGAATAAAAAACATTGGACCATGACATCGATAAAACTAAAATTCAGACCGTCAGCGGTGCAGGGCAAGGAAGGCTCTTTGGTGTTCCAGCTGATACACGGACGCTCGGTGCGCAGGATAACGAGCGGGTATAGAATCTTCGCCGGGGAATGGGACAGTAAGACAGGGCGGATATTGCTTCCGTCGCTGTCGTCGCCGCGCTACACTTTCCTCGTTTCCCTGAAAACAGAATTGCAATGGGAGCTTGAGAACCTCAGGCGGATGGTGGAGGAAAGCGAAACAGCCACGGGAAATGTAAGCCTTGACGAAATCGCCGCCAACTTCCAACCTTGTACGGACACGCCGGACAGCGTATTCAACTTTATCCACGAACAGGTACGGCACAAGAAAAAGCTCGGCAAGGTACGCTCAGTCGAAACCTATCGCTCGATGCTCAACAGCCTCATGCGCTTCCGTAAGGGCGTAGACCTGACTTTCGACATGGTGGACGGCGGGCTTTTGGAACTCTACGAGGCGTGGATGCAAGGATGCGGACTGACGCGCAACACCACCTCTTTCTATATGCGCATACTGCGCACTAACTACAAGTTGGCGGTAGAGAAAGGGCTTACGCCCGACCGTCATCCGTTCAGGCACGTCTACTGCGGCATGGACAAGACAGTGAAAAGGAGCATGACTTTCATCGAAATCAAGAAAATCAATGACTTGGATTTATCACGGAACCCAAGCCTGGACTTCGCGAGGGACATGTTCATGTTCAGTTTTTGTACGCGCGGAATGTCCTTCATCGATATGGCGTATTTGAAGAAAACCGACCTTGACAACGGCTGCCTGGCATACCGCCGCAAAAAGACGGGGCAGCTGCTGACAATGGAATGGACCGAGCAGATGCAGGCCATCATGGACAAGTACAAGCCCAACGGCACAAGATACCTCTTGCTCATCATCACCCGTGAGGACGGGAGCGAACGCAGGCAGTACCAGAATCAAATGAGGAAAATCAACCGGCACCTGAAAGAAATAGCACGCCTGGCAGGGCTGCCGCTGCCGTTGTCTATGTATTATAGCCGACACAGTTGGGCCACCATAGCTCGTGGCAAGGACGTTCCGCTGTCGGTCATCAGCGAAGCCCTCGGACACGATTCGGAAACGACAACGCAGATATACCTCGACTCGATAAAGTCAAGTGAAGTGGATAAGGCAAACCGGATGATTTTGGAGGGTCTCTGACGCAAACAACAGTTTCACGAAAATGGACTTCTCCTATTATGAGATGGACATTTTCGTAAAACATCTAAATGCCAACAACTAACAGGACTTCCGTGAAAATATTCCGTCAACAAATTGCCAAATCGCTTGTCGCTTCATAAAAAATAATAGCAAATAAACCTGCAAAAAACACTTGACATTTAATTATTATTGCTACATTTGCAGCGGAATGTCCATCTCATAATAGGAGACGGACAAAAAATCCGTCATGAAAATCAATGCCAACACAAACGCTATTATGAGTGGTGACGGAGATGGAATAATCTTATGAAATTAAGGGAAGTCAACAGCCTGATTTGTGTAACTGCTTGTTATCGTGTAATTTGAGATAGCTTGCAGGACTAGAAGAAATGTCCCTGCCTGAAGAAATGAACGAATCTCGGATTAATGCGCAAGACCGTCTTTCTATAGAAAAAGACATATCTTCGGACGTAAATGGCCACCTCCAATGGTTTGTCATGCGCGACCTTAAGCGGTGGAACGCCAAGCTGTCAGCCTACGAGCTGTTCAAGAGTTTGAAGATACAGGTCTTTACGCCGATGGTGTGGAAACTGGTGACCCGGAACGGCAAGCGTTACCGGGAAGAAGTGCCTTTCATGCAGGACTTGCTTTTCGTGCATGACACACGGCTGGCGGTTGACCCGATAGTCGAGAAATACGACACCGTGCAATACCGCTACGTGCGCGGAGGTTACAAAATACCGATGACGGTGAGGGAAGCCGACATGGAACGTTTCATCCATGCCGTGGAATCCACCGAGAATACACGCTATTACGCGCCTGAAGAAATATCCTCCGATATGATAGGACGGAAAGTGCGCATCGTCGGCGGTCCGCTGGACGGCTACGAGGGCAATTTGCAGAAAATGCAGGGCGCACGCACCAAGCGGATGTTCGTAGAACTTCCCAACCTCCTTGCCGCTGCCGTTGAGGTGCAGCCTGAATACATACAGCTTATTTAGAGCCTGTTTATAGTAGAACAAAATTGGTTTGCGACAAAATCTTGATGTATTGTCATCCTGAACGAACGTGAAGGATCTCGTAGACATCCACGTGGGTGCATCCGAGATGCTTCACTTCGTTACCAATGACGGATTATCCTTAACCCTCTTGTCATTCTGACGACCGTAGGGAGGAAGAATCTCACATCCACGTGGATGTTTACGAGATCCTTCGCTGGCGCTCAGGATGACAATACCTGTCATAATCGAATGGGTTTTCCGCAGGAAATAGGCACTCAGCATGACAAATGATTTTTCGCATTTTATTTCTGATTGACTATAAATTTTGCTCAGGTTAAGAAGCTGTTTTGAATTTCTTCAAAAAGTTTTTCTTGGCTTGATGTATCCGTTTTCGTGTGTGCTTTGGGTGATTTTTTGGTCCTTTCCGCTTCTGTTCTTCGTCAGATAGCCCGCTATCTTCCTCATAGTAAAGACGCAAGATTTTGCGTCTCTACAAAAAACTCATCCCAAATCATCGCACGATATAGTCAATCAGAAATGAATTGCGAAAAATCCGTTAATCCTTTATATTGAACACAGAGGCACAGAGGCACGGAGAAATAAATATATAAAGAAGGTAAAGACCATAGAGCCAGACTTTTACTCTGTGAACTCTGTTCTCTCAAAAAATAAAGCTCTGTGTCTTTGTGTCTCTGTGTTCCATTCCATTTTTTCGCAAACCAATTTTGTTTTACTATAAATTCAAAACAGCTTCTTAAACTCCTCAAAAAAATGTACACGATAGACCAATTCAAGTCCCAATGGAAAAGCCTTCACCATCCGTCCATGAGCGTGGATGGCGACGTAGCCTTCTTCTATCAGCTATACGGCAGGCTGTACCGTCTTGTCGGGCAGGAAGCGAGGTGCTTCGACAGCCATAGAATCCTTCCTTTCCTGCTTTACATAGAGAATACCGTCGCCGTCGGGCTTGACGGCGTTTACGAATACAGGTACCGCTGCGTAGGCGATGTGGAGAGTAGCTGGTGCGATGGCTTGGGAATGAGTGCCAAAGCCGGTTCCGAAGTCCACAACCTCGTGGGAAAGGCCGTGACAGACGCAAAGTGCAGTGCCCTCAGGCAATGGATGGTCGAAAGTGTGCTTTCAGGGGATTTCATCCGTTTGAGTGAAATGCTGGCTTGGTTTGCACGCGAAGACAGAATCTTGCGGCAAGTCTTTCCCGACCTGCGCTACCGTAAGGCGATGTTCATGCGGTTTGTCGGAAAAAGGTTGGGGTCAAAGAAGATGCTGTGGGCTGACCTTGCCTTCAACTGGCGTGACAAGCACGGTTATTCCTTGGCGGATACCATAGCCAAAGAGTTCCGTTACGAGACTTCTTTCGTGGACGGAAAGGAAAAGGCTTTGCTGATGGAAACGGCAGAAATGCTTGATGCAATCCATTCCGAACGGTTGGATACTTATACAGTTTTAGAGCGAAAAGACGAACGCACGTTCGCTTTGCGCCATAGGGACGGCCGTGTGTTCCATGACGTAATTTTCCCGACACCCGCTCCCCAAGACGTGCCAAGCCTTTATCTTGCCGCCCAACTCGTTACTTACAATAACAAAACATACATAAGCGGTTCCGCCGTATGGCTCGACGAGGAAGACCTGCCCGTATGGAACGGTGAAACCGTCTGGCACGGCATCCTGAAGAAAGAGCAGGAGGCGGCAAGGAACATTTATTTCACCACTGCGTTCGGCAAGCGGATAAACCTTTACGAAGACCTCTACACCGTGCCGTCCGACCCGGAGGAAGCCTATTATGCCGACATGGGCATCTATTTCGACGAGCCGAACATCTTTGATTTCTTAGGAGGCCGTCCGAATGGCAGGGTAATCTATTTGGGTGGCTGACAGACAGCTTCTTAATTATTAATTGTTAATTATGCGAATCAGGAGTTAAACGTAGTTATGTTTCACAGGAGTTATCACTTCGTTCAGGAGTTAAAGGCCAATAGCTTAACTTCTGAAAGCGGTGCAAAAGGTATTGGCATCTAACTCCCAGCCCGCACTGGCGGGCGATAACTACCTATAACTCCCTTTTAACTCCTGATTGGCATTAATTATTAATTATTGTCGTGTCCGACATAACCATAAACATAAACGGAGGAAACAACCAGATCCTCCCCAACGCTACGGAAGCCGTGCAGAATTTCTACGGCGGCCACTTTCCGGAACATCCGCTTCCCGACCCATCCGCTCAGGAAACGGAACCTCCCGAAGCGCAGAAGCTTGCCCTATATATAAATAAGGAGAACCTCGGCCGCTATCTCTCCCTCATCGGCGAGTGCCGGTCGGCTACCGAACTGGCACGTGTCGTGGTGGAGATGGTGGAACAAGAGCCCAGGCTCTTCCCCGAAGAAATGGTGAAAGAACGCTTCATCAGCCTCCTGCTGCCTTTCGCGTCCAAGCTTGAAAAAGGCAAGACCATCGACAACATCCGTGCCCGCATCAACGACGCATGGATGAACCGTCCCAAGAAACGTCCCTGAACCTGTCTGAAAAGACCGCCCTGTCATGAACCCGATACTCATTCCAAGAGGACAAGTCACCGGGAAACTTTACGCATTTCCGGCATTTCACTTGAAACTCTTGGCTGATGAAAAAAAGCGCGTTCATAAAGAAGATAGCGGAAGCAGTCATCGAATCCATCCGGGAAGAGCATTTTGAGATACCTTATCTCAGGCAGATAGCCGCCGCTCAGGAATACCTGAATGCAAACCGCAACGCCGACCTCTCGCACGTAAAGTGCCTTCTCCGCTGGATAATGCCCAAGGAGTACCACGATGAGATAGACAAGCTCCACGAGCGGGAAGAACCCAAGTTTGTCTGCATCATCAACGGCGGCCAGAACCTCATCGCCCCGAACGCGCAGCAGGCGGAACAGAACATACAGGATAGTACACCCGAAAAATGAATATATACTGCATCGGCAGTTGAATATATACTGCAACTGCAGTTGAATATATACTGCAACTGCCGATGCAGTATATATCCCTAAAAAATAGATATAGATAACGTTTCCAAAACATACATGTATGACAAACGGAAAGAATAAAATCGAAGCCATATTCAGCGAACGCAACATAGATGAAGATTGCGATACCATAGCGAGACTGCTTTCACCCTATCGGAAAACGATTCGTGAATCGCTAAATCAAGGCAGCTATGCCGAAGCTGCAACCATCCTGCTTGAAGTGCTCGAAAGCCTCACTTACCACTTCGTGGAAGACGAGCATTACAACTATTTCGATGATATGTACAGTCCCGACTATGTTTGCCAAGACATGATGGAGGCAATCATCAGCTCTATCAAAAGCGGGAATTTTCCGGCAGCAGAGTTGCAATGGTTGAAAGATGGATTGGAAAAATTGAAGCATACGGAAGCATACGAAAATTATGGTGTGCCGTATGTGTTAGATGTGTGGGAGAGATTTTTGGCTTAAATGTTATTCGTGCCAATCAGGAGTTAAAAGGGAGTTATAGGCAGTTATCGCCCGCCAGTGCGGGCTGGGAGTTAGATGCCAATACCTTTTGCACCGCTTCTGTAGAGACGATGTGCACATCGTCTCTACTACGTGGCATATACAAAATGCACAAATAAATACCGCGTGAAGTATAACTCCTGAACGAAGTGATAACTCCTGTGGAACTTAACTACGTTTAACTCCTGATTCGCATTATTCATTGAAAAGCATGCCTCCAACACCCAAAAATGATTAATGGATGCCGCTTGCCAAAGAATAAAATACCGATAAATTTCTTTCCATTGAAAAGATTTATTATCTTTGTTTTTATCTTCAAGCATTTAAAGGAATATGACACAACAAGACTATATATCAAAATTGTCTCCCCATCTGTTTTGGGACATAGACAAAGAGCATGCAGATATGGACAGTTGCCCGTCGCAAATTATTCAGCGTGTGCTTGAATACGGGACGCTGGCCGACTGGAAACTGATACTCGCTTATTACGGATTAGATAAAATAGTCGCTGAGTGCCGTTCGCTACGGACATTGGATGCCAAAGCGCTATCCTTTATCTGCTGCATTTCACACACAGACAAAACCCAATACCGATGTTATCATACCACACAGTCGAGCCACACACATTGGAACTTCTAAAAGAACTTTCAAACCAAGACTTTCTTTCAGAAGCAAGACTGGTGGGCGGAACAGCACTGGCACTCCAGTATGGGCATCGTATGTCTGTAGATTTATCCACTACAAGATATTTTAGGATTTTATGCATCGAAATATCCTGAATATTCCATTTTCCGCGCATTAATGAGCCTGACCTATTTCGAAGATGCAGAAAACCAGTTCATGCCGAAAATGTTTACAAATGTGGCATGGGAAGATATAAAAGAAACCATTCGCAAAGAAGTCTCACGAATATCTTTATAGGTGAACTGTCAGTAAGTCATTGCTTTTGAAATGCCCTTCATTTTTCACGTAAGCGTCCAATATTGCCCGTCCTAATAAATGTGCCTACCTTCACGCTGTTAATATAAAAAGTTTATTGAGAAACTATTTTGAATTTCTCCAAAAAGTTTTTCTTGTCTTGATGTATTCGTTTTCGTGTGTGCTTTGGGCGATTTTTTGGTCCTTTCCGCTTCTGTTCTTCGTCAGATAGCCCGCTATCTTCCTCATCACACAAACGGAAATGCCTCAAAAACTCATCCCAAATCATCGCACGATAAATTCATAACAGCTTCTGGTATGTGCAGCAGTAAAGATTTGAAAGGTTTTTCATCCGCTACAAGGGTGAGACCTATCCGAATGGCGAAAGCATACATGGGAGAAGTTTCAGTACCAATAATATGCTAGGACACTCCCTTATAATATTACAATGTTATAACATGCACAACAAATCGATTAGAGGGACATCGTTCACCCTTCCATCCGTGAAGAAACTTAAGAAGCAATTAGGTGAAATGGATGCTTTCACACAATATATTGAAGTTGCTTTAAGGCATCTTGAAAAAGGGTACAATGCAACAGAAATGACCAATAATCAATATGTCAAGGCTACCGCAACTGAACTGGGAGTGAATTTGCATAATATAGACATAGAAAACTACAAACAGAAAATCATTCTTCGGGGATGAGTTGAAGTCCGCCCGGTTTAAAGATACCATACATCAAGTTTGCATGTCCCATGCCAAAAATAAGTTTGTCAAGGCTTACAACCAGGGTGGTGAACCGGCAGCTGAACGCTTTTCCAATATCTTAAAGGAATTCTTTATGAGGGAGCGTAAATGTAATGATGCCGGATTTACCCCGGAAGAGAGGCTGCGGGAAAGGCAAAGCTTGGAAACGAAGGAACACCTGATAGAATTGCGCAGCCTGTTGGAGAGTGAACTGTCAAAAGATTCGGAATTCAGAAGCCAGTATTATACAGAAGCTCTTAATTACTTGAAGAAGTTTTGGAAGGAACTATTTGCTTTTCTGGACGATGGGGATCTTCCGATAGACAACAA